>CACDPP010000020.1 GCA_902554705.1 Paracoccaceae bacterium | reverse complement strand
ATCAATTGGCTGGTTCGAAAATGATTTCGCAGGCAGGATTGCAAATAGAGTAATGCAAACACCCAGATCTGCAGGGGAAGTAGTATTCCAAGTATTTGATGCCCTAGGATACTCCCTTGCATATATTTTTGGCGGCTTGTTTTTATTAAACAGTGTAGACTTTCGGTTAATGCTGCCCATGGCAATCTGGTTTTTATTATACCTCGTTTTAATCGCCTGGGTTATTAAAAATATCAGTCCAGCCTCAAAAGCATCTTCAGACGCACGATCGACCCTAAATGGTCAAATCATAGATACCTATACCAATATTCATTCAGTTAAATTATTCGCTCATCAAAACCAAGAGTTGGACAGTGCCAAATCAGCTATTGAAAAAACACGTCAAACGTTTGCACGCGAGATGCGCCTTTATACTATAATGGACTTTGGCCTGAATATTTTAAACGGTTTACTAATAACAAGTTTGATAGGTATGTCGCTTTATCTGTGGTACATTGGAGAAGCTACTGCCGGAACCATAGCAGCTGCATCAGCCCTAGCAATTAAATTAAATGCTATGACAGGTTGGATAATGTGGGCAATATCTTCATTTTTCAGAGAGCTCGGTGTGATACAGGAAGGCATGGGCACTTTAGCTGATCCAATCAAACTAAAGGATCAAGAAAGTGCAGAAAATCTAGAAATTACAAAAGCTAAAATTGAAGTAAAAAGTTTAAGTCATCACTACGGGCTTAAACGGGGCGGTTTGAATAAGTTAAGTGTGACATTTAGAGAAAATGAGAAAGTTGGTTTAGTTGGCAGGTCAGGTGCTGGAAAATCTACGTTGTTAAAGCTAATTCTCCGCTTCTATGATGTGGAAGATGGTGCGATCCATATCGATGGCCAAGATATTTCAAAAATTACCCAAGTTAGTCTACACAAAAATATTGGTGTTGTTCAGCAGGATAGTAGCCTCCTACACAGGTCCATTCGTGAAAATATTTGCTACGGAAAATCAGATGCAACCGAAGAAGAAATCATTGCAGCTGCAAAAAAGGCTCATGCCCATGATTTTATTTTAAACCTGCAGGATGAGAGTGGAAGAAAAGGATACGATGCCCACGTTGGAGAACGAGGAATTAAACTGTCAGGAGGACAGCGCCAACGAATAACGCTGGCACGAGTAATTTTAAAAAATGCGCCTATTCTGCTTTTAGACGAAGCTACAAGTGCGCTAGACAGCGAAATTGAGAACCAAATTCAAGATACTTTAAAAAATATGATGAATGGGAAGACAGTAATTGCAATCGCGCATAGATTGTCAACAATTGCCCAGATGGACCGAATACTTGTGCTCGATGATGGTAAAATTGTCGAGGATGGAGATCACCAGTCACTTTTGTCAAAGGGCGGATTATACTCTGAACTTTGGCACCATCAATCTGGTGGGTTTTTGAAATCTGAGTAACTAAAGGCTTTAAGCACGATCAGGAAAGTTTAGTAAATTTTATCAAGAATTTTGTTGCCGAAAATTAAATATTGAAGTTAATAAGGTGTAAAAAGAGCAGTCAAATTATAAAATGAAAATAAAATTATTTCTAGTTATAGTCCTATTTACTTTCTTAAGTGCTATATCTTCTTGGGCAAATAGTACTACAGCCATCGACGAACCAATCACTTCCATTGTCGTCAAAAAATCAGACCGAAAAATGTATCTTTTTAACGGTGAAAAAGTACTACGGCGGTATCGAATTGGACTGGGGTTTTCACCCAAAGGCGACAAGAAATTTGAAGGTGATGGCAAAACACCTGAAGGAAAATATTATATAGACCGCAAGAACCCCAACAGTCAGTATTATCTATCTTTAGGAATTTCTTATCCTAACGACAACGATAGAAAAGAAGCAGCAAAGTTAGGGAAATCACCTGGGGGTGATATATTTATTCATGGCCGTGACAAGTCACCAAAATGGTGGAAGCGCGATTGGACATTCGGTTGTATAGCGATACGAAATCATGAAATGGACGAAATTTACCGGGCTGTGGCTATTGGTACACCAATTTTTATTCTTCCATAAAAATTTAACTTTTCCCGCCTACAACTAGTGTCCACCAAATTTTTCCACTGGGTTCTTGGTACCATGAGAAGCCTAACTCAAGTGCATTTGGGTCCATAATTACAGCTCTAGTATTTTTATTTTCCATCCATGCTGAAAGCGTATCTAATTCGTTCTCAAACGTTTCAGAAATTACCTCTCCCCGAAACTCTCCAGAATAATTTAAACGCCGAGCTCTATCCAAGGGCGACGATCCGTCTGAACCGAAGTGCCAAGGGCGGTTTTGAACAGACATATCACGGGAATGTGTCGCTGCTGCTGCATTTAGCTGAGCGTTCAACTGCAGACTGTTTAAAGACCTGCTAGAACGTAAGACATTAACGGCATCAAGCATCCGGAATTGTATTTGGGCTGTTGATTGGGCCCTCATATCATAAATTTTAGGTACCGGCTTGCCATCTGGCGCCATTTGTATTTCTTGAGGAGCACAGCCTACTAAGATAACTGAAATTAAAATCGAAATTAAAATCTTTAGCATTACGTCCCACATCCGTGCTTTCTCATGCTAGCAAAGCACCCTAATATTTCCAATTGAGCCTATAACGTTCTTGCATTAAAATATACAGAACACAATTAAGGTTTTTCTATGTTTAAATTTAATCGTCGTAATTTTTTGAGAGTTTCGGGTGCCTCTTTATTTACCCCAAGCCTTGCTCTATCGAATGTCAACCAAGACAACACAACAGAAATAGAAGAAGAAATCTCAGAAAATATAAGACACAATGTGTCTAGTTTTAGAGCTTTAAATTGGAAGCCATACTTTAAAACTTTACAAAAAGGTGCAATTTTGGTCGATATCTCGTCCAGAGCCTTACATTATTGGTCATCTGATGAACAAACTTATCGTTTGTTTCCATCTTCAGTTCCTATGTCTGATGACCTGATAAAAACTGGGAGAACAAAAGTTACCAAAAAGGTTGAAGGCCCTAGCTGGAGTCCAACACCTGCTATGAAAATTAGAAATCCAGAATGGCCAGATTTTATAGGACCAGGTCCAGAAAATCCCTTAGGCACGCATGCTCTTTATTTAAGTTGGACGTATTTCCGAATTCATGGAACTCACGATACGCGAAAAATAGGACGTCGCTCATCGAATGGATGTATTGGTCTGTATAATGAACATATTGCAGAGTTATTCGCTATGACAGAAGTTGGCACACAGGTTCTAGTTATCTAAAACCGCTAATTTTGGTCAAAATTAGTAATAAATTTAATTCGATATTTTGTTTTCCACTCTAAGAAGATGGACAAATGGAAATTAGCCCAGATAAACCAACAGAAATTGAAATTTGCTCAGCCTCTGTTTTTTACGGAAAAGAGAGAATTTTAGAAAATCTAAGTCTATCCATCAAAGAGCAAAGGGTTGGATTTATCGGGCGGAACGGTTCGGGCAAAACCACCCTTTTGCGCATTTTGGCCGGCTTACAAGAATTGAATAATGGAAAGGTTTTAATAGATGGAATCGAAGTAGCAAAAAAAAGGAAGGAGGCCATTAAGAAGGTAGGGATAATTTTTCAAAATCCCGATCATCAAATCATTTTTCCAACTGTTGGCGAAGAGCTACGGTTTGGCCTCACTCAATTAGGTCTGAGCAAAAATGAGGCTGATTTAAAAGTTATCGCGTGTTTGAAGCAATATGACAAAGTTGACTGGTTTGAACGATCCATTTCTACTTTGTCGCAAGGTCAAAAGCACTTAGTTTGCCTACTCTCAGTTTTATTAATGAAACCTCGGGTTTTACTTTTGGATGAGCCCTTCACTGGAATAGACATACCTACACAACTAAAACTAGAACATTACTTAAGTTCTCTAAAGCAAACTATCATTCACGTTTCCCATGTGCCAGAAACATTCGAAAATTATCAAAGATTAATCTGGATGGATGAAGGTATTATTCAAGCTGACGGCTCACCAAAAACTGTCATAAAAAAGTATAGAACTGCTATGAAAAATTATGACGAAAAGACTATTTGATGTTTACTAACGTGTCTTCGTATAGCACCAAACTAGATAGAGTCTCTGTTCAGAAAAAGATCGTTCTCAGCTGCTGTGCTGCAGCAATTTTATTTTTTATAAAAAATCCACTTGTAATGTTCTGTATATTCTTAGTGCTCTTACTAATCTATTTTTTGGCCGGTGGGCTAAAATTTCTAGGGCTAGGGTTGTATCACCTAAAAATTACTATCCCTTTTGTTATCATTTTGACTGTTTGGCATCTATATCTAGGCAACGTAGATCAGGGTGTGACCCTTATTCTTCGGCTTATTTCAGCATTCTTAATCGCGAACCTTTTTTTACTGACCAGCAAAATTCATGATATCATTTTAACAGTTCAGAAATACTCATTTTACCTCAAGGTTTTTAGGATCAACCCCCATGCCATATCTATAACATTAGGATTGTTTATAAGGTCAATTCCAATATTGAACCAACGCGCAAAAAATTTAATGCTTGCGCAATCAGCCAGATCAACTAAACGCAGTTTCTGGAGGATTTCCGTACCGCTTGCATTATCAATTTTGGACGATGCCGATCACGTTTCAGAAGCTCTCCGTGCTAGAGGTGGAATAAAGGAGCGAGAAAATTGATAGAAAAAACAAGTGTTCTGGTTGCTTTATTTGCCGCTCTGATTGCTGTTCTGGGGTTGGTTCCTGCTTTTCCATTAGCTTCTGGAGTGCCAATAACCGCACAAAGCTTGGGTATTATGCTTTGTGGAACAATTTTAGGTTCTAGAAAAGGTGGCTTGGCAGCATTATTTTTCGTTCTTTTGACGTTGGTAGGTTTACCCTTATTGGCTGGTGGAAGAGGAGGGATTGGCCTCCTTGCAGGAGCATCCGCGGGCTTTATAGTTGGTTTTCCTATTGCAGCCTATATTACTGGATGGCTTATGGAGAAGACAAAATCTGTGAATATCCTAATTTCTGTCCCTTTATCTTCCATAATGGGAGGAATAGTCATACTCTACATTCCTGGGCTTATTGGTATGATGATTAATGCTGGAATGTCTCTGAACGCGGCAATTGTTGCTGTTTCGGTATACTTACCTGGTGATATTTTGAAGGTGATACTAGCAACTATAGTTACTAGTGCGATATTTAAAGCAAGGCCGAATAGTGTCTTAACGAGAACCTAAGACTTTAACATCATAGCCGAACCAATACCTCCAGCCGCGGCTATTGCTGCCATTCCAGATGCTCCTGGTTTTTTAACAAGTTCATTAAATAAACGAACTACCAATATAGCCCCCGAAGCGCCAATTGGATGACCTCGAGAAAGAGCTCCTCCTCTTATATTTACTTTATCTAAATCAAGATCGCATAAACGAGTACATATTATTGCTTGTGCCGCATAAGCCTCCATGAGTTCGATAAAGGCTACATTTGATAAGCTTATTTCTGTGTGATCTAAAAGCGCTTTTATTGCTCCGACTGGCGCCAGTGGTGCTTCTTCTGGAATAACTCCACTTGTCCCAGAACCTAAAATCTCAACTGCTTTGCACATTTTATTTTTTAAAAATAGCTCTGACACCAGAACAACAAAACCAGCCGCATCAGCAGCTACCGCTGAGTTCGCATGAGTAATGGTATCTGATAATTTAGGTGCTCTTTCGCAAATTTTTTGGTTAAGTTTTCTAGTAAACAAATCATTTGTTTGATTTAAAATTGGCGTTATTTCAGAACTTAAAATCTCCTTGGATTTCAGTGCTTTTAAGTGACTATTAATACTCCAATCATCCTGTTCTTCCTTACTAATCCCAAACTGTCTGGCTAACTTTGCAGTGGCTTCAGCCAAGTCAGGATCATTAAAACCAGCTGGGGCAAAAGCTGGCCTATCGTAAGAACCTAGTGGCTGATCTGAGTTTTCGGGATGTAACCTAACAGGTCGCGTCGAGTAGCTTTCCACTCCTCCAGCAACTACAACTTCTGCACGACCACTTTTTATAAGATCTGTGCCGATACTTATTGCATCCAGTCCTCCACAACACTGTCGGTCAATTGATATTCCACCTACCGAGAGATTTAATTTTGCTTCAAGGCTAACCATTCGAGCTGGATTTCCACCAGCACCCAAGGCATTAGAAACAATAAGTTCATCAACTTCAAGCCTATCTATTTTAGCTTCTTTTAAAATATCAATCACAACCTGAGCTGCCAAATCATAATAGGTCAGCGATGCAAATGCTCCAGAACGCGGAGCCACCGCGCTACGCTTGCCTGCAATTATAAAAACGCGTTCACTACTCATGGTAGTGACTTTTCAAAGCTCTTAGATCTGTCTTGCCGGAAGGAAGTAAGGGCCAATCCTCTAAACTAATCTTATAAATTTTTTTAGGTTTGAATATTTTGTTTATCTCTTTCAAGGCATCGTAGAGCCTATCAGAGTGAACTTCGCCATTTGTTGCTACTGCGGCTACTATTCGATAGTCACTTAATTTACTTTCAATTTTCCAAACAGCAGCATCTATTACATTCTTAGCCGTCTTAAGTTTATCTTCAATTTCGTAAGCTTCCATAGTTTTATCAGCGATCGTTATTCGTGAATTATCTTCACTAAATAGGAATAAATATCCGTCTCTATCTATCTTTCCATATTCACCAATAGTTAGCCAATCATCTTGCCATACTAAATTTTTGTTAGATCCTTCAGCATATTTCAAAAATAAGTAATTCGATTTCACCCATATACGGTTTTTGTTGGGTCCCTTTTTTTCTACTTTGATCTCAACATTTGGAAAAGCTTTGCCCACTGATCCATCAGGAGTAAACTCATCTGAAATCGTTATAAAACTTGTTTCACCAGATCCATAAAATAAATGCAAAATCGCGTTAGGAAAAATTTGTTTGGCCATTTCTCTCGTTTCAGAATTAAGGCGCCCTCCCCCAATAAATACATTTAAAGTACTTGGCAGGGTAATAAAAAACGAAGAAATGAATCTTATTTGTGTAGGCGTAATATAGACAAAAGTTGGTTCAAATTTAACCGACGCCTTTAATTCACTTTTAGATCTCAGTTTCTGAATGCGGTGGACATTGTGACCTAAGTGTAAAGCCTCAAGCATTCCGTATAGTGCTAACGAATGTGTTAAGTCACCAAATACCAGATAGTTTTCTTTTTCTTTTTGCAATAAATTTATAACTTCAAATGAGCTAATCCAGCTCTGGCTAGTTCTCAAAACAAATTTTGGGTCTTTCGATGTCCCACCAGTCTTAGTCCTAAAAACGCCTATACTATTAGTGTCGTCAGTAGTGACCTCATCAAAATCTGAGAAAAGAGGGCACCTGCCTTCAGAAACCTTTTTAATAAAAATTCCTATTGCTAAATTTGCAGATATAGCCTCTGAAAAATTGCATGGCTTTAAGTGTAAAGTTGAGTAACGCGCTTCGGTATGCCACTTAAATAAACTTCCCAATTCTAACACCAAGAACTTATGTTAGAACAAAGGCATATTATATTTAAAAAAATATGTACTTGTAACATTGAGTTTTCTTCTTTTTGACGTAACTATAATACCAACTGACCTTGGAAAATCAAAAAACACAGTTTATTATTAATTTCTAATTAATTTTTTAACTATGGAGTTGGTCTGATTAATCGCATTGTGGAAATTTCCGATCTTAAAAGATCCGCTGAGAAAGTTATGCGCTTGGATCGTATGGGCTCAATGCATCAATCTAGGCTATCTTTTTTAAGGCAATTTTTGAGAAGAGCCGCGAAAGAAACCTGGAAGTTTAATAGAGACCTGTTTGAAATAAATGCTAATGGTGTCGGTAGAGCACTTTACAGGCTCAGCACACCGTTACGCGATTATACTCTGATATGCTTTTCCCATGATTTACCTGATGAAATGCGTAGCGATCGTGTCATAGCCTCAGCTTGGGACGCTACATTTACTCTTTATGATGGAAGGCCTACTCTTGATGATCTAGAAAGATTAGAAAAGCATGTGCCTTACCAAGAGGAAGGTCGGCTAACACAAAATGAATTATGCCTGTCTCGAGCAAACCGCTCCGTTAGACTATGGGATTATGTTTTAGACTGTCTTTCAAATGGCAATCAGCCCAAATTAGACCGCGTCAGAGATGTTGGATATTTGATGCGTACAACAGCGGTATATGGATCCGGAAAGTTTGGATCCGCTGACCGTCGAGTTGTCGAAAATCGGGAAGAAGCGAATTCCCCGTTCCAATTAGAAATGATGACTGTGTATTTAATAAGAACATTTGTAATGGATTTAATTGAGCACTTAGCAAAAATGAAAAATCCAAACAGCGCGGTAAAATTGGATAGCGTTATAAGGCGCTCGTTTGGGGTTGGTAATTCAACTGGTCTTGGAATGGCGCCATTTTTAGTTAACCATCCTAGATTAATTCATAGTTGGTTTGAAGCAAAAGAAAACGCTATCGCAACAGTAAAAAATTTAAAAACTGCGACAAAAACTGAAATATCAAAATTTAAAGAATTAGTGACAAGATTAAAACCACATTTAAAAGCTTGGCAGTCAGAACACCCTATACAAATTGAGAAAAATCTGGCGCTAGAAGAAGATATTGAAAAACTAGAGACCAAATTAGAAAACTTCAGCTTTAGTATAGGATCCCCTTGGAAGCTTTTGTGTGACTGGTCCGAAGTTGAGCTAAGTATAGAAGGCCAAGAGATGCTAAACTCTCTTATTTTAGAACCTTATGGACATCTAGTAGATACTTTTGGCGATGAAATGTCTTGTGACGAGACAAAACTATTTCCGATAAATGGCGACATGACTATCGCAAATGTAAGGTCGACTATCGAGAAATATTATAGCTGGGCTTTAGAAATTGATTGGTCAGATCCTAATTGTGATGCGCGAGCATGGTATACTTCAGAAGAGAAATTAGAGCCGCGCTTGGGTGAACGATATGAGATGCCAGAATTAAACGAATATGAACAAGCACTTCAGCCAGGTCGAGATGTAGCTAGGGCATATAAAGATCTATGTGAACTTGAACCAAGCACCACTATGGCAGATTTTTTAAGGACTTATCCGAAACATAGGCATATAATGAGACGCTGTCTTACTTGTGGTGAGTTACCATTTTCGGAAATTCGAGATAACACAATAGATAGTTCGATGTTACCAATCGATATGTTGAGAGCAAAGTTATCATTTTTTGGCGCTTGTCATTTTGATCCTCGCTCCGACCGATGGGTAAGGATTAACATGTTTAAAGGTGCGCCGTTTCCAGATGAATTATCCTCTGGAAGTGATCCAGAAAATTGGATTTGGGCACCTTGAAAAAGGGAGTTGAACTTTCCCTAAATGAATATGAAGCTCTCCTTAACAAGGCTGCAGTAGGCTCAGGTTTGCCCTGGGGAATTGCTGAAGATGCTGCTGCTTGTGGGGCTTGGTTTATGTCTTTTGGAGTAGATAAGCTCGACACCTGGATTGATCGCATAAAAGACAATTCTTTTTGGATAGATTATTGTAAGAAAATAGATCAGCCCAACTGTAACAAACTGAATAATATTTTTGATTTAGCTGCTTCGGTCTACATACAACCAGGTACCAGGGTAAAATTGGATAGCTATGAATGGAGTGGACAAGAGCTAATTATTGATGGGGTAAAGCAAATACCATCGTTTCGAGCTTGTCTTACTGAAAACCAATTCAAAGTATTAAACGAACATGCCTACAAAACTTACGCACCTGCTACCGATGAAAGCAGGCTTAGTGGAGCTGGTGCTGGGCTGTCCGATAATGACTGATTTCTAGATAGTTTCGACTAAGCCTCAAAAAAACTAAGCAGCTCGCTTTTTTATCGGAGCCCATAAAGTTTTATTCGTGGCATAAAGCAATGCAGATAATAGAATTAAAAATAAAACGGCGCGAAAGCCAACATGTTTTCTAGCCATCATTTTTGGCTCAGCAGCCCAAGTTAGAAACGCAGCAACATCCATAGCTTCATACTTCAGCTCATTCGAGTGCCCATCATCAAAATCTACATCTTCACCGTAAAGCGGTGGTGCCATCGCTATCCAGCGGCCTGGATAAGCAGTATTTTCATAAAATACCGTGCCAAATTCTTCTTTTTCTTCTCCAGTGTACCCAGCCAAAAGTGAAGCTATATATTCGGCCCCACCAATTCCTTTTACAAATTGATTTATACCCGTTCCCATAGGACCATGAAATCCAGCCCTGGCTTTTGCCATTAAAGAAAGATCAGGGGCGCCTGCATCAACAACTTCTGGAAAATGATCTGTTGGCTTCGCAGGACGGTAATCATCAAGTTCTGGGTCAAATATTTCGTAGTTCTCTGCATAGGCTCGAACTTGGTCCTCGGAATAACCTAGACCGCCTTCGTCACCTAGAGTTCGGATTGGAACATACTTCAATCCATGACATGCGGAACATATTTCCGTGTAGACCTTTAGTCCTCTTTGAAGCTGATTTTGATCATAAGACCCCAGTGGGCCTTCAAATGAAAACTTGTAATCTTTGACATAATTATCCCCACCACCAGCAGCAAGAGAAAAGGTTGCTGTCAAAGAGAGTGCAACAAAAAAGTTTAGAATTGTTTTTCCTACAAACATACTATTAATCATCCTTGGCTCATTCAGCAGGTACTTCGGTTGGAGAGGAGCCCGCATTAGCTTCTTTGGGGTGCGACTTATTGAAATCTTCTTCAATTGTCATTGGTTGCGGAAGGGGCTTCTCAAGCACGCCTAGCAGCGGCAGAATAACTAGAAAATAAGCAAACCAGTAAGCTGATGCGATCAGTGATAGCGAAGCATATGGTTCCTCAGCTGGCATTGCTCCCAACCACATAAGAAGAATGAAGTCGACTACCAATATAGCAAACCAAAGCTTTAGCATCGGTCTGTACCGGGCTGATCGTACAGAAGATGTGTCAAGCCAAGGAGCTATTGCCATCACAAGAATTGCTCCAAACATTGCTAAAACGCCAAAAAACTTAGCATCAATAATTCCACCTGTTAAAAAGCTCACTATTTGAACCACCCAAACATCAGTGGTGAAAGCGCGTAGGATTGCGTAAAAAGGCAGAAAGTACCATTCAGGGACAATATGAGCCGGAGTAGCTAGAGGGTTAGCCTCAATATAGTTATCAGGATGCCCTAGGTAATTCGGCATAAAGCCAACAACTGCAAAGAAAATAACCATAATAACTGCTAAAGCAAATACGTCTTTTATTATGTAATAAGGCCAAAATGGAACTGTATCTTTTTCCGCCTCCTCTTTAGACCCTCTTCGCACTTCCACACCCGTTGGATTATTGTTTCCGGTAGTGTGAAACGCCCAAATATGTACAATCACCAATCCAGCTATCAAGAAAGGCAATAAGTAATGCAAACTAAAAAACCGATTTAGGGTCGCGTTATCAACTGCTGGACCACCAAGTAACAGCGTTTGAAGCGCATCCCCAATAAATGGAACCGCTCCAAATAGACCAGTTATGACTGTTGCACCCCAAAAAGACATTTGTCCCCAAGGTAAGACATAACCCATAAACGCTGTTGCCATCATGAGAACATAAATTAGCATTCCGATGATCCAAGTGACTTCTCTAGGTTCTTTATAAGATCCATAATAAAGACCCCTAAAAATATGAGCATACACGGCAATAAAAAATAGAGACGCGCCGTTAGCATGGAGGTAGCGAAGCATATGCCCGCCGTTAACATTTCTCATAATGTGTTCGACGCTAGCAAAAGCCTGGTCTACATGAGGCGTGTAATGCATCGCAAGAACGATGCCTGTTATGATCTGCAAAGCTAAACAAAATGTAAGCACAGCACCCCAAATCCACATCCAATTCAAATTTTTTGGAGTTGGTAGCATTATAGTGTCATAAAGCAACCCGACTATCGGTAGCCTTCTATGCAACCATTTTTCACCCTTTGATCCAGGTTTATAGTGGTCGTGAGGTATTCCTGCCATTGCTTTAAATCCTTATCCTAACTTGATAGTGGTATCGTCAACGAAGATGGCTTTGGGCACCGCTAAATTTTCAGGTGCTGGACCTTTTCTAATTCGTCCTGAAGTGTCGTAATGAGACCCATGACATGGACAAAACCAACCGTTAAACTCGCCCGCACCGTCTCCTAGTGGGACACAGCCTAGGTGAGTACAAACACCCATCATAACTAGCCATTCACCGTTTTCATCTAAACTTCTGTTCTGATCGTCAGCAGATGCTTCAGCAATGTTTTCGTTTCGGGCGGTATTGTCGAGCAACTCATCTAAATTAACACTTTGGGCTTCTTCTATTTCCGTTTCAGTCCTACGACGAATAAAAACGGGCTTTCCTAACCATTTTACGGTAAGTTGGGTACCGGGTTCAATGTCAGATATGTCCACCCTAATTGATGCCAGCGCTTTGACGTCTGCGGAAGGGTTCATTTGGTTAATTAACGGCCAAACAGCTGCTCCAACTCCTACGGCGGCTGTTCCTCCAGTTGCATAAAACAAAAAGTCTCTGCGAGTACCTTTTTCTTCAGTTTGTGACACTAGCTAGCTCCAAAAAACTTACGTGACTATGTCGTTCCCACTCGGCATTGTCGCGGGAATCTCAATTATGAACGGTTATTTAGCTCTACGTGCAACTATAGTCCAGCTTTCAATCAGCCTATCATGCGATTTATTTCGTTAAGCGGTAAAGTGTCGCGGCATTTTTTTAAAAAACTCTGAAACCAACAGCTTTGATCTAATGAAATTATTTGATAGAGGTATAAAAATGGCCCGACTTATTTGTAGTTTTTTACTTTTTTCGATTTTGTTACCGACCCAAAATGTTAATGCGCAATCTATCGAAATAGGTGTTTATGGGGGCATTCAGTCTTCACCGCATAGCCGAATAACTGGCAAGCATAGCACCTCTGGAGCACAATATACTGAGTTAGTTGGATGGGAAGGAAAGTCTTTCGATGCTCCGATCTATTACGGTATCCGAACAACATTTTGGCGCAATGATAAGTTGGGTTATGGAGCAGAATTTACACACACAAAAGCTTACGCATCCAGTAACGCTTTACAAAACGCCGGATTTGATCGGTTAGAATTCACAGACGGCCACAATATAATAACTTTCAATATAAATAGACTTTGGGAATTGGGTGAGTTTAAAACCTACTCTCTCGTTGGGCTAGGTATCGCTATGCCGCATGTAGATGCTCTACCTTCAGGGGGCCTACACACATTTGAATATCAGTATACCGGACCCGCTGTGAGAGCAGCTGTAGGCTTATCACGAAACTTAAATGAGGATTTTTCAATTTTCACCGAATATCAATTTACAGCGTCAGACAACAAAGTTTCACTAAGAAATGGCGGCACTTTAAATACTAAACTATTAACAAATGCCGTTAACGTAGGCGTAAGTTACAACTTCTAGGGATTCCTTAAGATCTAACCAATTTGTCGTAACTATCTGATATCTCTTTAGTTAGCGCACCTACTTCAAATGTGTAATCGCCAATCTGACCAACAGGTGTCACTTCGGCAGCTGTACCCGTAAGCCAACACTGTTCAAAACCTTCCAATTCTTCAGGCATGATATGCCTTTCAATTACTGAGATGCCTTTTTCTTTTAAAAGATCAATTACTGTTTGGCGAGTAATCCCATTTAAAAATGCGTCAGGAGTTGGAGTATGTACAGCTCCATCTTTCACAAAAAACATGTTGGCCCCTGTTGCCTCAGCAACGTAGCCTCTATAATCAAGCATCATAGCATCTGAGCAACCCTTGTCTTCGGCTGAATGTTTGGACATAGTTGCAATCATATAAAGACCAGCAGCCTTTGCTTGAGATGGCGCTGTTGCTGGATCTGGCCTTCTCCACTTCGCTATATCTAATTTGGCTCCTTTAAATTTCGCATCACCGTAGTAATTTCCCCACGACCAAACGGCCACAGCGACTCGAACAGGGTTTCTTGATGAAGCGACCCCCATATCCTCGCCCGCGCCGCGCCAAGCAAAAGCCCTTACGTAAGCATCTGTAAGACCATTTTCTTCTAACGATTGATATTTAGCGTTTTCTATTTCTTCGACAGAGTAAGGTATTTCAAAATCAATTAAATTGGCTGATTTCTTAAATCTTTCAGAATGCTCCAGGCTTTTAAATATTTTACCATTATAAGCCCGTTCACCTTCAAATACAGAACTCGCATAATGCATGGCATGCGTAAGGACATGAACATTGGCGTCTCTCCAATCAATGAAGTCTCCATCTAACCAAATTTTGCCATCCCGATCATCGTAGCCACCTGACATAGTAAATCCTTTCAAATTGCCCACTGTTTTCAAAAATTACAAAATTAAGGCCGAAACGGACATAAAATTTCGCAAAATGTCAGATTGGCTAACATTTGATACTTACAATGTCAATAAGACTGACTTATTATGAAGCATCTTTGGAGATCCAATATGACCAACTCAAGTAACATCACTGGCGAGTCACTTCTTTACCTCACAGACAACCAATTGCGACAAGGTATTGAGGCAATGTTTTTTGCATATCGAGGCTTTACCGCTGATCCAGACAGAATCTTAGTAGAATACGGTTATGGCCGTGCTCATCACCGAGCTGTTCACTTCATAAATGGCTCACCAGGAACAACTGTTAATAATTTACTGAATATATTAGGAGTGACAAAGCAGTCACTAAACAGGGTCTTAAGAACCTTAGTGAATGACACACTTGTTGAGGTGAAAGTTGGTACTCAAGACAAACGAGAACGGCATCTTTACTTAACCAATCAGGGACGTGAACTACAGGAACGTTTATCGTCAGCACAAAGTAATAGGATGCGAAAAGCTTTTAAATATGCCGGGCCCAACGCTGTTTCGGGTTTTAAAACAGTTCTAGAAGCTATGATGGATCCAGAGCTTAATAAAATTTACTCAAAATTAAGAAAAGAGGGTTAATAACATGGATCCACATCTTTTAATTGTGGATGATGATGAGCGAATTCGTTCTCTTTTACAGCAATTTCTTATCCAAAGTGATTATTTAGTATCGACTGCTGAAGATGCCGAACAAGCCAGAACGCTTTTGTCTGCAATAGAATTTGACTTGATCATTCTCGACGTAATGATGCCAGGTCTAGACGGTATTTCATTTACCGCTGAATTTAGAAAATTACAAAATAAAACACCAATTTTATTGCTTACAGCTAGAGGGGAAACCGAGGATAGAATAAAAGGTTTAGAAGCTGGCGCAGATGATTATCTTCCTAAACCCTTCGAACCTAAAGAGTTACTCTTGCGTATAAACGCAATTCTACGCCGAATGCCCGATTTGAAAGAAGATCAAATGATGCCAAAAACTTTGAATTTTGGCAATTTGAATTATGATGTTGCACGCAACGAACTTTGGGAAGGCAAAAACCAAGTACGTTTGACAACTACAGAAAGTCAACTTATGAAAATCTTCACCTCTGCATTAGGTGAACCTATATCACGCGCAGATTTAGTAACATCCTTAGGGAGAGATGTTAGTTCAGCGCAGGATCGAGCAATAGATGTACAAATAACAAGATTGCGTAGGAAAATAGAAGTTAATCCTAGCCAACCAAGATACCTTCAAACAGTTAGGGGGGCCGGTTACATGCTTCTCTTCGATTAATTGAAAAACCGACTATTTTTCTCCCTCGTTTAAACTTGCAGTTACATAATTTACGCTAAGGTCTCTATCAGATAAAGCCCAAGACCACTTTATAGGATTAAAAACAAATCCCTTTTTATCAACAGGCGTAAGACCAGATTTTGAAATAAGTTGATAGAGCTCATCTGGCTTTATGAATTTTGACCATTCGTGTGTCCCTTTTGGAAGCCACCGCATGACATATTCAGCTCCAACAATCGCCATGGCAAAACTCTTGGGATTACGATTAATTGTGGAACAAATCATCAGTCCACCTTTTACTAAAAGTTGCCGGCATGCCGTTAGATAGGAAAGCGGATCAGCTACATGTTCTACAACTTCCATATTAAGAACAACGTCAAACTTATTGCCACTTTCCACTAACTCCTCTGCTGTTCCGACTCTGTAATCAATTGAAAGGCTAGAACGATTTGCATGCGCTTTTGCTACAGGTATATTCCGTTCGGCTGCATCTACCCCAACTACAGTAGCACCTAAGCGTGCCATAGGCTCACAGAGAAGACCTCCCCCACAACCGATATCTAATATCTTCAAACCCTTGAAGGGCTCCTTGCTCTTAACATCGCGGTCAAATTCTAAAGCTATTTGGCTTACAATATAATCAAGCCTACATGGGTTGAGCATATGCAAAGGCTTAAATTTTCCATCAGGGTCCCACCACTCATCAGCCATGGCCTCAAATTTTGCGACTTCTTTGGGGTCTATTGTATCAATAACAGCTTTCATTGGACACTCCGTCTGGTCATTTACCACTAAAGTACCATATAATCTAAATATGGATAAATTCTCTGGTCAAAAACGCGCAGCTCAATTTTTATTTCCATCAATTGATCCCTTTGACAGCATGATGCTGGAGGTCAGGGGTGGCCACGAAATTTACGTTGAAAGATGCGGCAACCCTAAAGGTAAATCTGTAATTGTATTGCACGGTGGACCCGGAGGTGGTTGCAGCCCCGTTATGAGGAGGTATTTTGATCCTACTAAGTACCATATCATTCTCTTTGATCAACGCGGATGTGGCCGATCTAAACCACAAGCATCAATCAAAAACAATACAACTTGGGATCTGGTAGCGGATATAGAAATGATCCGAAAAAAATTTGAAATATCAGATTGGTTAGTATTTGGAGGAAGCTGGGGGGCCACGCTTGCATTAATATATGCCCAGAAGTTTCCAAAGTGCGTTAACAACCTTTTGCTTCGTGGAGTTTTTTTAATGACGAAGCCAGAGTTGCATTGGTTTTATGGTGGGGGCGCTGGGCAATTTTGGCCTGATGTATGGAAAAAATTTAAAGATCCAATACCAATTGATGAACAGTCGAACCTTATAAAAGCATACAACAAGCGACTATTTTCGGGAAATCTCAGAGAAGAAATGGAGTTTGGTCAGCATTGGTCATCTTGGGAAAATGCCCTTGCCTCAATTGCTTCTGATGGAATTTCAGCCCGCGCGCCAGCGGATTACGCTAGAACCTTCGCGCGCCTTGAAAATCATTACTTTATAAACAACGGGTTTTTAGAGGATAAAGATGCGATTTTGAGCAATATGGATAAAATAGAAGATATTCCTGGTAGCATCGTGCAGGGAAGGTTTGATATGATTTGCCCGCCAACCAGTGCTTTCAAGTTGTTTGAAAAATGGCCAAATGCAAAAATCAATATAGTGCCTCAAGCTGGGCATGCAATGTCAGAGCCTGGTATATCTTCAGAGCTGGTAAGAATTACAAATGAACTCGTATCTTGAGATCAAAAGTAAATTATTGTTTAAATCAGTATCACTAAAATTTTTTGGATAATTTAAATGACTATGAGAAACGAACCAGCTTTAGACTTTTTACTAAACCGCCGTTCGAGACCAGCCAAAACACTTACTAGCCCAGCCCCATCAAAGGACGAGTTAACTGTGATCTTAGAAGCCGGTACTCGTGTACCTGATCATGGTAAATTGGAGCCATGGAGGCTTAGAGTTCTGGAGAAACCAGCGTTAGAAAAAATTGCTGTCGCTGCTAAAAAATACTGTAATTCACTCAACTGTGATGAAGCTGTTACGGCAAAAGCAGTGAAACAATTTGAAGATGGTGAGTTAGGTGTGCTCGTTATCGAAGTACAAAAGCGCTCAGAAAAAATTCCAGAAATTGAGCAAACATACTCTGCAGGAGCTGTTTGCCTGAGCCTTGTTAATGCTGGGCTTGCCGCTGGCTGGGGAGCTAATTGGCTTACGGGATGGTTATCCCATGAAAAGAAGTTTGTATCAGAAACTTTCGGACTACAAACAAACGAGCGGGTTGCTGGAATAATTTACTTTGGAACCGAAACAGTTACTCCATCTGAGCGGCCACGACCTAACCTCTCAGAAATTGTAACTTGGGATTGATTTTAGTCATAAGCCATCAAGAGTTTAAACGATTTCAATAAGTTATAATCTATTGTCATATCTTGTCTATGGCAGACTTGGTGGCCCAAGTGGCGGCTACTGAAAATTGGGGCCCATGTTGGCTGAAGTGTGCCTCGGGTAGTCTTTGAGATCAATAGATTTCAAAAGTGAGGCTAAAGGGGCGGTTTTTATTGTTCTTTTCGTAATGAGTGTTTTGGATTTAAGATAAAGAAACAGGGACAATCAATGACCTTTACCGCGACTTTGGAATCGATCCTGAGACCATTTTAGATCGGGTCCGTTCGCAAGTGCCCGGGTGCTTTTGTTAGTGAGGATAAAATTCAATTTGTTTAATGCTGATTAGAGAGTAGTCAAAGCAGTAATCCATTTGGTCTGATCAAATGGCTTGATAATTGTTATAATTTGTATAGCATAATCGTAGCGCATTAATGCACCACGCTTAGTCGTTACATTTTACGTTTGTAGCAAAATTTGGGGGAAGTGATGAGGCACCGTTTCTGGTCAGAATATACAGCGCGTGATTTTGCACAGCTTGACCATGAGAACTTGATCGCTGTTCTTCCTGTTGGTGCTATTGAGCAACACGGTCCACACCTGCCTCTTTCAGTTGATCAAACTATTGTGGACGCAGTCGTCGAAGCTACCGTGAAACAGCTCCCTGAGGACTTACCGGTGCTAATTTTGCCAACCATGCCCATTGGGAAATCCAATGAGCATTCCGAATGGCCCGGCACGCTGACTTTTTCGGCACAGACACTGATGGCTATGTGGACAGAAATCGGTGATTGCGTTGCCGCTGCAGGAGTACGCAAAATGATCTTCTTGAACTCGCATGGAGGCCAGATTGCTCCGATGGAAATTGTTGTGCGCGACTTACGCGTCAAACACAAGATGCTAACAGTCGCGGCTAGCTGGTTTGGTTTGGGAATGCCAGACGGAGTATTTTCTGATACCGAAAACCGCTTTGGTATTCATGCAGGAGACATGGAGACAAGCGTCATGCTGGCCCTGCAACCTGAATCTGTTCAGATGGATTATGCACGGGATTTTCATCCCACCATTGCCGATATTTCAAAAGAGAACACCCATCTGGGATTGTCTATCGCTGGGAAGATTGGCTGGCAAGCACAGGATATGAATCCCGCAGGCGCTTGTGGAAACGCCGCTGCTGCTTCAGCTGAAAAGGGCGCTAAGGTGATCGCAAACGCCGCCGAACAAGTTGTCAAGCTGTTTGCTGAAGTGCACCGTATGCCTTTATCTTTTCTGGACAATACTGTCGATCAGGATTGTTAGGATGACTAGTGATCTGATCATACGATTAACCCATGTATCAAAAAAGTTCGGCCAAGCATTTTTGGCCGTAGATGACTTGTCTTTAAATATTAAAGAGGGTGAGTTCATCACATTTCTTGGCCCCTCGGGCTGTGGCAAATCTACTGCTCTGAAAATGATCGCGGGTTTGCTTCCAGTTAGTGCTGGTTCAATTGAAATCACTCCATCATCGGCCGTTTCTGAACAAGATTTGGGCTTTGTATTTCAGGAGCCAACATTGATGCCTTGGGCAACGGTGTTTGACAACGTCTACCTACCTCTTCGACTTGTAGGCCTGAGGCGGTCCGAAGTGGAACCGCGAGTGACTCAAATATTAAAAGAAGTTGGTTTAACGCGCTTTGCTGACTCCTATCCACGGGAATTGTCTGGAGGTATGAAGATGAGAGTGTCGATCGCCCGCGCGTTGGTGACCCGGCCTCGCATACTGCTTATGGACGAACCATTTGCAGCACTGGACGAGATGACCCGATCAAAACTAAACGACGACGTTGTGCGATTGGCCAATGAAAATAAGCTGACAGTAATTTTTGTTACCCACTCAGTCTTTGAATCAGTCTATCTATCGACCCGCATCATGGTTATGGCCGCACGTCCAGGAAGAGTCGTGGCAGATTTGCCGATGCAAACGCCTTGGCCGCCAAAAGATGAATGGAGAACGACCCCAGAATTCATGTCGGAAGCCCGTAAAGTATCGGAAGTACTGAAAGGAACGCTTGATGCAAAAGACATCGACCACTAAAGATCTGAGTACGCCAGTAAACACCGCTCAGCTTCGCCGTGCGCGGAGAGAGCGAGTTTTAACATGGGTCATGCCAATCATTTTGTTGATAATAGCAGTTGGATTGTGGGAATATCTGGTATGGTATCACGAAATACCCAAGTACCTAATTCCAGCACCGAGCTTAATTGCTGAAACTCTTGTCAAGGATGGCCCATCTCTGATGGCATCTTCATGGTTTACAGTAAAGCTCACATTCTTTTCGCTTGGACTTGCGATTATCGGTGGCGTGCTTTTAGGCGCTCTATTTGCCCTTTCGCGACCCGTTGAGCTTAGCTTGTTTCCTTTTGCGGTGATACTGCAAGTTACTCCGGTAGTTGCGATCGCACCATTGATCCTGATTTACGTAGACAGTACTTTTGCAGCGCTTTTGATTTGCGCCTGGATTGTTGCCTTTTTCCCAATATTGTCAAATACTGTGATGGGGCTCCGGTCTGCAGATCACAACTTAATCGATCTGTTTACCATGTATCGAGCAACGCGCTGGCAAAGATTGCGTTACCTCCTGGCTCCCTCGGCCTTGCCCTATTTCATGGCAGCATTAAAGGTTGCCGGCGGACTAGCACTAATCGGAGCAGTGGTCGCCGAGTTTGTTGCTGGAACGGCGGGTCAGAACACCGGCCTTGCAAGCCGGATTATCGAAAGCAGCTTCCGCAGCGAAATTCCGCGAATGTTTGCTGCTCTGGTTTTAGTTTCATTCTTGGGTATCATAATTTTCCTTTTAACCAGTTGGGCATCGAGTAAGGTGTTGGGTCACTGGCATGAAAGCGAGGTGCGTCGTGAATATTGAAATTAAAGATGTACTTCTGAACGGAAGTACTGTTGATATTGCTTTGCGAGACGGCAAAATAGCTTCTATATCTCCAGCCGTTGGAACGGCCCAGCAGGTACTACTGCCGCTTCCGATCGACCCGCACGTTCACTTAGATAAGACTTTCACAGCCAACAGATGCAAGCCTGAAAAACCCGGGTTGTTTGGTGCGATTGAGGCAATGGCAAAAGATGCCCTGACCTGGAACGAAATAGACCTGCGTGAACGTATAGGACAAGCACTAGCTGAGGCCTATCGAAATGGTATGTCCGCTATGCGAAGCCATGTCGATTGGGCACAGGAGGAAGCGCCGCTCGCGTGGAGCGTGTTGGGTGAGATGGCGCAAGATTGGCGAGGAAAAGTTGATATACAACGGTCTTCTCTTACACCGCTCAATATGCTTGGCGATGTCGAATTTGGAGCGGCGATCGCATCGCGAGTTTATCGGGATCGCGAGGTCATGGGGTGTTTTGTTTACCGCAATGAAAATGTAGATGCGCTATTGGAACAGGTCTTCACTTACGCATCACGTTACGAGTTGATGCTAGACTTTCATGTTGACGAAGGGTTGGAGCCGGAGGCAACTGCATTTGACCGAATAGTTGAACTAACTCGGCATTTCAGAATGTCCGGTCGAGTGCTTTGCGGGCATGCCTGTTCGTTATCAATTCGACCAGAAGGAGAAGTGTCACGCATCATTTCAAAGGCGGCAGAATCTGGTATTGCACTTACAATTCTACCTACAACCAATCTATGGTTGCAAGATAACCAAAAAGGTGTGACTCCGCGTTTGCGTGGGCTGGCTCCGATGCACGAGCTACGCGCTGCTGGTGTGCCGGTTTTACTAGGCGCTGACAATGTATCTGACCCCTTCTTTTCGATGGGGACCTATGACGCGCTCGATGTCTTGCGGAACGCTTCGGTTGCGGCGCATTTGGTTCCCGCAGATTGGCTAGACTCAATCACCACGAACCCAGCAAAAGCTATGGGGCTTGATAAGAACGAAATAAGGATTGGATGTAGTGCAGATTTCATTTTAATCAAAGGATGCAGCTGGGATGAAGCCCTGCGCAATCCAAAGGTACAACGACAGGTTTTTCGCGCCGGTTGTACAGAATCAATAGGAAAGGCAGCAGCATGAACGCTTCGTCAGATCAACTTGAGGCTTTCGTCTATGACATTGGGAGTATTACGTATCGTGATGAAGCTAGTGTATTAGCTGTGAAATCTAAGGACTATTTTTGGTACTCTCCTATCTTAAAGGAGCAATTGGATGACTGCGTAGGCCAATTGCTTGTCATCCCCAAGACTGAAGAGGAAGTAATGACCATAGCGGCTGCTATTGCACGCCATCGGATTCCTCTAACCATTCGTGGTGGTGGCACTGGAAACTATGGCCAATGTATTCCAATTGAAGGTGGCGTTGTACTTGAAACCACTAAGCTCAATAAGGTGCTTGAAATTTCAGAAGGGCGAGTTGTCTGTGAGGCAGGGGCGCGGATCGAGCAGGTGGAGAAGGCTGTAGCTGAGAGCTGCCAGATGCTGTCTATGTTCCCATCGACTAAACGTCTGGCAACAATGGGTGGCTTCGTCTCTGGCGGTTCTGGCGGTATTGGTTCGCTTCGCAACGGGATGCTGCGTGACGGCCAGAATATCACCTATTTGCGTATCGTGACGGTTGAAGAAGAGCCGCGGGTTATTGAACTGTACGGCAAAGATATTCTTAAAGCTCAGCATGCCTATGGGACTAATGGGATTATCACAGCAATGGATTATGCGCTGACCCCTGCAAAGGACTGGAGCCATACCATCGCCCTATTCAGCAACTACGCAGCAGCTCTCGACTTTGCCAAACAGGCGCAGGAAGAAAACCTGGATGCCTTTCTGATGACTGTGGTTGAACGCCGTTTCGCACAGTATTACCGGAAGTTGACTGACTATTTTCCTCCCGAACTTGATGCGGTTTTCTCAATGATTGCTCCCGAAGCGGTGGCAGATTACAACTCTCGTGTAAAGGATGCAGGCGGCACCGTCAGTCTGGCAAAAACGTTGCATGAGATAGAGGAAGCCAACTTGCCCCCAGCCTGGGAATGTGGCTGGAACCATACGACGCTGCAGGCGTTAAAACGGGAGCCTAAAGTCTGGACCTATCTACAAGTAGCGTACCCCCGACCTTTCGATACAAAACTAGTTGAAAGGCAGATGAAGCGCTACGGCGACGAGCTATTTTTTCATCACGAAATGGCACGAATGGATGGTCAGATTCAGATATTCGCTCTGCCCATCTTACGCTGGGCAAGCAAAGAACGCACCTATGAGATTATCCACGAAATGGAAGAGTTAGACGGGTGTATGATCTTCGACCCACATGTCATTACGATAGAAGACGGTGGCATGAAGGAAATTGACTCGACTTTGATTGAGTTCAAAAAGGAGGCCGATCCATACGGTCTAATGAACCCGGGAAAGACTCGGGGTTGGGGGCCAGAGATGGCTAAAAAGTAAAACAACAAACTGTTAAAGGGAGAAAAAAATGAAAACTAGATTTCTAGTGTCGCTTGTAGCTTCATTAATTGCATCAACATGCTGGGCCAACGATAAGGTTAGCTTTGCAACAAACTGGCTGGCTCAAGGTGGTCATGGCGGTTTTTATCAAGCGCTTGCCGATGGTACATACGAAAAGTACGGATTGGAAGTGGATATCCAGATGGGGGGTCCACAGATGAACAACCGTCCGATGCTGCCTGCTGGCAAGGTCGACTTCCTAATGACGGGTAACCTTCTTTTATCAATGGATAGTGTGAGGAATGAAATTCCTACAATTGTAGTTGCGTCGTATTTTGAGAAGGATCCACAGGCCATTATTGCACATAAGGGTAATTACTCAGGCTGGGCTGATCTAGCTTCTGCTCCAGAAATTCTAATTTCAAAAGACGGTCAGTTCAGTTTTTGGAAATGGATGACAGCCGCACATGGCTTCAAGGATGAAAGCTTACGGCCGTACGGCTATAATCTTGCTGCCTTTCTGAATGATAAAAAGATGGTCCAGCAGGCGTATGGTACAGCAGAACCAATTTATGCGGCTGCAGCTGGTGCCGATGTGGAAACCTATTTGTTGGCTGACCAAGGGTGGAGCACATATTCGACAACTATCGAGGCTAGAATTGAGATGGTTGAAAACAACCCAGACTTGGTTCAGCGCTTCATCGACGCATCCACGATTGGTTGGTATAACTATCTATATGGTGACAATTCGGCTGGAAATGCTGCTATAATCGCAGCGAACCCTGATCAAACTCTCGAGAAACTGGCCAAGGAAGTTAAACAGCTAAAGTCCTTGGGCATCATAGATAGCGGCAATCAATTAGAGTTTGGTATCGGTGCAATCGATATGGCGCGTGTTAAGGCCTTTTATGACCTTGCAGTCAAAACCGGCATTCTGGAGGATGGTAGCGTTGATGTTGCAAAAGTTGCGACGGATCAGTTCGTCAACAAGAAGGTTGGTATGGATTTGAAATAATAGAGGCATCGATTGTGCGTGTTTTGGTGATATTCAGTCACCCAAGCAGTGAGAGTTTTGGCGCATCGGTTTTTGAGATGGCCTGCCGTAGTTTGAAGGCGGCAGGCCACGAAGTCCGGATGCATGACCTATACCAGGAAAAATTTCAGCCGATCCTCACTAAAGAAGAGTGGGATGACTACCTCTTCAACACTGATAAGATCATAGCGAAGCATTCTGATCACATTGATAATCTGCAATGGGCTGAGGCTTTGGTTGTTATCTATCCAACTTGGTTTTATGGCGCTCCAGCGATGCTTAAGGGCTGGTTAGAACGGGTATGGCTTCCAGGCGTTGCTTTTGAAGTTGCGGACGCCAAGCAAAAGCGCCCCAAGCCCAAAATGCGTAACATTCGGTATTTAGTTGGCATTACGTCTTCTGGTTCTCCTTGGTGGTGGTTCCAGATAATTGGTGATCCAGGTCGAAGGCTTTGGACACGCGGTCTGAGAGCGCTTTTTGCACCCGGTTGTAAAGTCGTTTGGCGCCAAATATATAATATGAATCATAGTACAAACGCTGATAGGGTAAAGTTCTTGAAGCGGGTTGAGAGAACGTTAAAGAGAATTAGGTAAACAATATGATTGCAAAGCCTTTGGCACGATATTCTTCCTGGCTGCGCCGTGGCGATTTCATTTTTCTGTCTGGGATGATCGCCGTTGAACCAGCAAGCGGTAAGATTATTAAAGGGTTCGAAGACCTTCCAGATGGGATAGGTCCTACAATCGGTAAAACAGGGGAGTTTTCGGTCGATATCAAGGACGGCCCTGTACTTGCACAGAGTTGGTACGTACTTGACAGCATTAGCAGGATAATGACTGAAGCTGGCGGTAGTATTGATGACGTATTCAAGCTCGTGCAGTATTTTCGTAACCTGTCAGACTTTCCCCGATATAATAATATACGTCGGATGTTTTTTCCGAATACTCTTCCCATATCTACCGTGGTTGAGGTTTCGGCGATGATGCCGTCGGACGACATTGTAATCGAAATTGAAGCAACCGCCTTTCTTCCGGAGAAAAAATGACTGGTCGCGGTGATCTTGTAGCAAAGCGAATGGAACTCAAGGAGGAAATTCACAAAGCGGCCATTCTTGAATTCTCTGAAAACGGTTTGCGTGGTGCGTCAACCCAGGGTATTGCGGATCGTGCGGGCATTTCTAAGACCAAATTACATTATCACATAACCAGCAAAGAAGAACTGTACGAAGAAGTTCTGAAAAAAATTATAAGAACTTGGGAAGTAATTTATGCGGGAGTTTCTTTGGAAAATGGTCCTGAAGCGTTTTTCCGTGATTACATAGTGAGAAAAGTCCGATATTCTCTGGAGCGGCCGGCCGAAGTCAGGCTTTTTGTACATGAGGTCATGCGTGGTGCCGCACAGCTGCGCAAACACTGGATGGGATCCCGCGAAGCCACTCGGCGTGCAGCAATCCAGATTTCCGAATGGATCGATCAAGGCCAAATTCGGAAAGTTCATCCCATTTTGCTTCAGTTTCATATCTGGGCTCTGACCGAGCAGTATGCGGTTTTGGCCGAAGAAGCCAAATTCATGTTGGGTCAAACATCCGAGGAGAACTTGGACGCCGAATTGATAATCAATGAAGTTTCAGATCTAATTGTTAATGGTCTCAGAATATAGCCTTAAAGAATGCACAATCAGGGCAAACCAAACCGACAGCATGACAGATGGAGAAGACCCTTGGGTAATTCAGGAACGGTAACAACCTCGTTCAATTTCTGACGAGGGCATAACTCAGGAGACATAGGAATGAAGTGTGTTTCGTGGTACACATAAACTGCCCCTCAGCTTTAGTGCTTTAGCCACCATGGCAAAGCGCACAAGTTGAAGATTAAATGCCTTGTTAGTTAGGTAAGCAGATCTCTTTATGATTTCAAGAACCCTAGGAAAGAAAAATGTGAGGGCAGCATCTTAGTAACCTAACAGCTGCTAGTTTTTAGCCCCACACCCTGCTCGGTAGACGGCGAAACAAATCGTAGCCCCAGTGTAGCCCCAGCCACTAACTGCTCTTAATTATGCGTAAAATTTATGCACTAGTTTGGGATTCTGTAGAGGAAATGCTGTAAATGTTTGCCCTCAATTTTGTGGAAGGTCTACATTAAAGTAATAATCTGCATCCAGAATGGTGAGCGTGAAATGAGTGAGGATGAGAACTATCAAAATGACGAGAGTTATAAAAAGTTTTTTGCAAGAGTAAGAACTATTTTCTTTGTTTGTCTTTTTTCAACTCCTGTCATTATTATAACTTATATTAATGATGCAACCCCGATTAGCTTATCGATTTTGGCTTTCGCGATCATAATTTCGTTGATATTTTTGCTTACAATTCTCACGGATGATAAGGAAAACTTATCAAAAAATATAGATATTCTGACAGGAAATGAAGGAACAAAAGAAACTTCAAATGAGGAAGCAGAAAATCCTTCAAATGAACAAGTAGCCAATTCAATTAAAATTCCTGAAGATTATATTCCTAAACCTGAAAATGAGCAAACTATAAACACTAAAATTGGTGAAAATGTTTTTAACAATGAAATATTCTACACTACATTTTTTTTATTCCTTTTTTTTCCTCTATATTTTTATTTTTCTCTTCGCTTTTTCCTTTATGATACTTTCAAAATTTTGTTTGTATGTTCGTTCCTATACAGTCTGTTAGCATTATGGAGATTGCGAAAAGCATATTTTAAAAAAGGTTGGATAAAGGTTTCTGCAAGACCTAACAATACAGTTACAGAAACATCGAGTGGCGGCTCCGAGGGCGGTACAACAAGAATAAAAGTGCCCATAACTGAGGGCTGGACATTTACCGTTGATGGACAGCAATACAATGTGAGACAACCTTCCGGGAACCATTACACATATGAAAAAGAAATTTATTGGAATCCTCAAACTAAAAAGCTGATAATAAACCATGGCCGTTACAAGGTTCTATTTTTTCTTTATTCATTGGTAGCCTATTTTTTCTTTTTTATGGGATTACTATTTTCCAACCAACTAGCTCTTGACCCTGTAACCATATTTCCAGTGAAAGTATTATTGTTTGCGCCAGTTTTACCGACAGGCATAATCATTTTTTGTGAAATGTATTCTACATCAAGTTTTTCATAAAATGTATTCTAATCAAGTGACGCTACGAACCGTCTTCTTGAATTTAAGAGATGCTCTGCTGCTAATAGGTCTGATTGTTTTGTTTCTTACCGCATTTTCTTTGCTCTATTTGATTTTCACAGTTCGAAACTGGTTTTTTCCGCAACTGAATGTTCTTTTTGGATTAACCTGACTTCACAATTTACAGGTGTTAATTGTTGATCCTTGGCAACTGCAGTCATCGATGAAACATATTTCAAGAATAAAGAAATCTTACGCAAAAAATTTGAGAGCAATATCTTAGCAACCTAACAGCTGCTAGTTTTTGACACCCACCCCTTAATCTACTGAAAGTACGGTAGAATGTTTCCCCAGCGTTTCCTCCAAAAAATAAAAGGCCCAGCCAGGTACCCTGGGTATATGTACTTGTGCTAGGCAACAGATAATTTATATTTTTAATAGCAATTTCATGGCTTACCATCGCATAAGGCTTGCTAGAGAATGATTATACCCAGTGCATATTCACAGGTAGGTAATACACCTCTTATTAAATTAAATTTGCCTGAAACTGATAATTGCGCATCAGTATGGCTGAAAGTTGAAAGTGGTAATCCAACTGGATCTTTCAAAGATAGAATGGCAATTTCTGTAATAGGTAATGCCCTAGCCAGAGGTGACCTAACAGAAAAGCAGACTGTCATTGAGTATACGGGCGGTAGTACGGGTTCTGCCCTAGCATTTGCTTGTGCAAGTGCTGGCATCAATTTTATGGCCGTGTTCTCTGATGCTTTCTCAGATCTAAAACGGCGCACTATGGAAGCATTTGGCGCAGAAGTCATAACGGTTTCATCTTATGGTAGAGGTATTACACCAGAACTTATTCAAGAAATGAAAACTATTTGTGCAGACAAAGTACAAGAATTGGATGGGTTTTATGCAGACCAATTCGGTTCAAAAGATGTTGTTCGTGGTTATGAGCCAATGGGAATAGAGATCGCAGGTCAAATTGATCAGAAAGTGGACTTATTGTGTGCATCAGTCGGTACAGGTGGTGCATTAATGGGAACTTTAAGTGGTTTAAACGCATCAGGTTTATTCCCTAAAACAGTGGCTCTGGAGCCTTCACAATCGCCCTTATTGACTACAGGGAAGGGCGGCCCTCATAAAGTTGAAGGCATAGGTGTAGGATTTTATCCGCCATTTCTAGATGATCAAAAAGTCGACGAGATTTTAGCTATCGACCAAGATGAAGCATTTGAAATGAGGAATATTCTGGCAGTAAGGCATGGTATTTTTTGTGGGACTTCAACAGGTTTAAATGTTGTTGGTGCAATTAAACTGGCTAAAAAAATGTCACCGCACGAAAATGTGGTTACACTAGGTTGCGATAGTGGCCTTAAATATCTGAACTAAGGTACTCTGCATTTTCAGCAAAGCTTTACGCGCTTAGCAACCTAACCGCTGCTATTTTTTGCCCCCACCACCTGATCAGGAGATAGCAAAATAAATTGTAGCCCCATCAGCTAAGCGAGATAGAGGAAAGACTTCAGGCATTGGAAACTGCCTATTAAATAAGCAAAAAATTTATAACTCAGTGAAATGACCTGACGTCAGACCGATGTTAATATCTTTGTTACAATCTCATGATAGTTTCAAATTGCAACAATCATGGGAGACATAAAATGGCTGTTCGAATGACATTTATTAGTTACACAATGGAAGCCAATATGAGCATCATCGAAAAAAAGCAGAATAGAGAACCTGCTATGAGAGCTTTAGTTGAGGAAGCTGGTGGCAAATTTTTAGGTTTTTATGGTATGATAGGTCAAGAACATGATGCAGTGATAATCAGTGATTTTGATGAGTTAACGGACTATTTGAGCGTTGTTGTTAAGGGAATGGCTGGAGGAGCTATTTCAGATGTTAAAACTGTTCATTGCTACACTGGTGAAGATGTAGTTGCGGCCACAACAAAGGCGGCTGGTCTAGAATATACCCCACCTACAGAATGAATCCAAAAACATATAGAAGGAGGACACTATGCTATTCGAAAAGATGGTAAAAGCACAAGATGAGGGTGACGTAAATTCATGGCGTGAATGTTTACATGATGACTGGGAATTTCTTATGCATTCCTCTGGTAAAGTTCACCGCAAAGGCAGTGCCGACCCAGAAGAATGGTCAAAACTGATTAAGTCAATCAAACGTGAAAACCAACGTTGTATTTATGAAAATGATGAAATCTTGGTAACACATTCTTTCAATACTTACGCATCAGGAGACAAGGAAGCCTTATTAATGGTGCATAAGAAGAAAGATGGACTTTTTTGGAGAAGTGAGTCTGGGGCAACACCAATTTAATATATTTTTTACTTAAAGGAGAATTTTATGCATATTCAAGTTATTAATTTTGGCATCAATGTTTCGCACGAAGATTTTTTATCTGGGGCTACGGAATTAGCTCCTAATTTTGCCTCTCTTCCTGGGCTGGTCAGTAAACATTGGCTAGGCGATGAAGAGAACAAAATCTATGGGGGTGTATACATCTGGGAAAGCAAAGAACATTGCGAGGCTTATAAAGCTGGCGAAATTTTCGAAATGGTGATGACAAGTGAAAACCATGTCAATCCAACCTCAAAAGATTTTGGCGTTCTAGAAGCGCCAACTAAGGTGACAACATAACGTAAATGCAAAGCAAATTTTTTTAATCAGACATGAAAAGAGTAGAAAATGGCTATAATAGTAAAGAGTGCTATCAAAATAGATAAAGGTTTTGATACTTGGGCTGCCATGGTCAAATCACAAGATGAAAGATTAGGTAGCATGGGAGTAAAGTTTTTATTCGCTGGAACAGAAAAGAATGACCCTACTCAACTTCACGCAATAATGATGTTTCCAAGTATGGAAGTGCTTCAGGCATTTGGCGCTGACGAAGAGTTGACAGAAATAAGAAGGCAAGGTGGTGCTGTAATAGAGACTGGTGTCATGACGCCAATATCTGAAGATTACTTTACCAATTATCCAGACGCTTTCATTAAACACTAAAAGATTTTAAGGAATATAAAATGATACAAGCAAATACTGTGTTAGAAGCGTGGGATAAAACCTTTGAAACTATGGATTTTAGCCATCTTGCTCAATATCTTTCAGAAGATTTTCAGGTTGAATATACCACTGGTGAAGTGGATAATCTAGAAGATACCAAAAGTTGGTGCGTCGCAGGTGGATTAAGAATTAATAACTTTAAAACAATCAGAGAAAACGCAAATTACATCGTTGCAACGCATGATGTTGTTCAAGAAGGAAAGCCAAAATCTAATGTTCTAGTTTACGCTGAACAAAACAATGGAAAGTTTACTTACTGGCTAATTCAACGTGCTTTTGAAGATTAAAAAGGTTGAAGAGTTTTAGAGCGCTAATTTTTAGTCCATCGTAAAAAGGAATTTATAAGTGAATATGTGCATTCATGGAACAATAACCACTGGTGTGGAAACATTAAGAGCCAGAGTTAAGCATAACATGGCAAGAGGAGCTAGTGAGTTTTGCTCAGAGTGGAAGCTAACAGATGCTGGCAACAATGAGTTCATCTGGCTGGGTAATATAACAGATATGGATGGCATGGGTACGTTTCTAAGCACTGATGAAGAAATACAATGGGATAAAGATAATGGTTGTGTTTATAAGCTATACACAATGGACGAAATATCCGAATAGTACCCACTCACTAATACTAGACTAAACCTTTAAATTTCTGGATCATCTACTCTTAGATTAGCCATTAAATACCCTTTTTTCATATCAACCTCCAAAGTTTTCTAAAATATAGTCTAATTCCGTTGTTCGAACTAATTCATCTTGATCATCTCCTGATGAATGTACAACAACCCAAACGCACTTTTTGTCGCTAAGATTATAAGGTGCGTGAGGAACATTGTCTGGAATAAAAATTTGTTCACCCTGCTTGATTAAAGTTTGGTTTTCAAGCTGCTCACCATGAAATAAGGTACATTCGCCCTCTAACATATAGGCTATAGTTTCAATGCCCCTATGGATATGTGGCTTTGATTTAACACCTGGAGGCATCGGCAAAATATTCATACAAACTTTTTCTGCCCCAACTGTATTTCTTGAGACACCAGCATCGTAGGTGACACCTTGAGCACCTTCATATTTCATACCAGGCTTTACTAGTCTTACACCATCGTCAGCCATTTTGAGCCTTTCCAAATTACTATCTGCTTCAAAGTTTGATTGTTTTAGTCAGCCTTTGAAAGAGTTACTCTGCGTCTCAGGCAAAAAAATGTGAAAGCAATATCTTAGCAACCTAACCGCTGCTAGTTTTTTACCCCCACCCCTTAATATGCTGGTTTTACAGGAAAATGTTTCCCCAAAAACAAAAGGCCTAGCGTGATTTTCGCTAAGCCTTTGATTTTATGGTGCCCCCACACGGAGTTTCATATCCTTACTACAGCACCATGCACAAACTGGTGTAAGCAATATCAATAGCTTACGTATTTATGGTTCATAATCAAGTGCTGCCTAGGTGATACCCTAGGATATACCATAGCTTCTGTAGGCACTGTACGTGTCTAACTGACAGTATTTCTTATCGTTACTAGTATAGGGGAAGTGATGGATGGTGAGTGATATATATCACCAGTGTTAAACACCGTTATGCTTATCCTTATCACAATATACAGTACGTGTTCTGCACAAGCTGTATGTGTAGGTATGAGTGTATAGTTAAGTGTAATCACTTACAGTGCCCCTACCCAAAAGTGTCCAACGTTGGGACAATTACATGGGGGTACGCAGGGGCCACTGGGGGTGTGTGGGTATTATGTATATGGAGCTTTACACAGAAGTGGTTTTCAGGAAGGATAGCTGAGAGGAAGTATAATAAGTCGAAGGGAGATATAAATGCCAACACTTATTCTGAAACAAAAAATCACAAAGGGTTATGAACATTGGCTAGCCGCATTTGATGGTGCTGAAGATTTAAGAAGCGGCTACGGAATAAAAACCATCTACAGAGGACAAGATTCTGCCGATGCAGATACGATACATGTTGTAATGTATACACCTAGTATGGAAGTTATTGAGGAGCATATGAAAAATGAAGCTGATCTCATAGCCGCTGCTGGTGGAGATACAGACCCAAATAGCATGACCATGTCCATTGCCTCTGATTGAACTTATTTTGAAAGATGTTATCCCCAGAAACAAATTCTTTTCAATATATCAATCATCTTAGGTGCTACTAAAAATGAGCTTATATAAAAAATACCAAGAGGCTTGGGATGATCAAGATATTGCTGCTATGCTGGAATTATACCATCCTGACTACAAGAGGGTCTTCCATGCAAAAGGTATTGAGCAAGGCCTAGATGATCTTGAGCCAATGATGTCACGTTGGTTGATAGGTACGAAACGTAACAAAAGAAGGTGTCTCTATGAAAATGATGACATGATTGTTGAACATTTTGTAGCTGACTTTCAAGATGGAACAACAGAAGCTGTATTGACCGTGCATCTCCTTAAAGATGGCTTACTTTGGCGCACAGAAACAGGATCAACACCTGTTGAAAAAAAGTAAAGCGTTTCCGAAAAGACTGGCTTTTGACTACTAAATATTTAGATTGGACACTGTGATGTTGAGTTACTGAGCCTGGAGGAGAGTATGAACAGTTTTGCTGGTAAAAAAGCTCTAATCATTGGTGCAAGTGGTGGAATGGGAAGTGCAGTAGCAACCATGCTTGCCAAAAATGGTGTGCATTGCGCTTTAGTTGGCCGTGACAAACAGAAACTTGAAGATGTTTTTTCAGTTTGCTCTTCGTCTGGCAATCCATGTTTCACCTTTTCCTGTGACATATCCAATAGTTCAGAAATCAAAAAATGTTGTGAAGAGGCAATCAATAGTCTTGGTGGATTAAACTATTTAATTCACTGTGCGGGAAACTATAATAAGGCTTCAGCCGATGAATGCGACTTAGAAGTTTGGGATGATATTTTAGATGCAAATCTTCGTAGCACTTATCACTTCGCAAGGCACTTACTTCCGCAAATTAATAAGGCACAAGGTGGTGCTGTTATTCGAATAAACTCTAGAGACGCACCACATACGGGCATAGGTATTCAAACCGCTCAAAAACGGGCTATCGATGGTTACATGGAGGTTCTTTTTGAAGATGTTAGGGAACACGGTACTAAAGTTTGCACCATAAATCCTGGATTTGTTAATACATCGATGGTTAATCCTGAACGTTTAAATCCAGAACTGATGATGCAACCAGACGATATATCGCAAGTTGTTCAATTTATTTTAAGCACTTCCACAACTGCCTGTCCGACTGAAATAATAATACAACCTCAGCGTTCACCGTGGAAAAGTACTGATATGCATCTTTAAGTTGGTCACAAGATGTCTCAACTTTTAAAACTCAAAGCTGACGTACCCTGAAGAATAAAAATGTGAGAGCAGTATCTTAGCAACGTAACCGCTTCTAGTTTTTGACCCCCACCCCCTACTATGCTGGTATTACAGAAAAATGTTTCCCCAGCGTTTTTCCAGATAGTGAAAAATTAAGCTCTCAGAAAGACAAATCAGATCTATTGCAGACCTTTGTTTGCCAGCACTTAAAGAGCATGTTAATGCCACAACACTTAAAATATTTCTCAAAACTCAAATTTATAGAGAGCATTGGCTGAGTAAGTTGTGTCACCAGCAATCTTATCTACCCCGAGGGTGAAAGAGAGTGTTTTCATTGCGTCTTCATCCTGCGTAATTAAGCTGAGAGCTGTACCCTGGCCACACTCTTTAGTGATTGTGCCTTGGTTGATACGTTGGCAGGTAAACTTGGGCTTAAAGGAAAATGTTGAGCCCTGCGCCCAGTAGCCATTATAATAATCAAAAGACGTTCGGAAATCCGGCGAAAACGTTAAACTCAACTGTTTTACATTGCCAGGTGAGGATAATTCATTTGAATTTCCACCACCAAAAGTAACGTCAAATGATGCATCCTGTGAGAAAACAGCACTATGATCCAAGGCTAATGTTGGAAGAATTTCCCAACGAACGACATCGAATGAGCCGGTGACAGCCGCACCAGCAGCAACCATCCGGCTTACGTAGTCAGCCTCGGCTGTCATGGTGGCAGTCGTCACTTCTATTTTATTTGTTAACAATGATCCTGCTAAGTAGCCATCTACAAAAAGATCATCTGTAATATTATCAACAAAATATGCACCTACTTGTAGGCCAATGGACTCTATATTGGTTGATTTTGTGCCGACTGTGGAATTTTTACTGATTGAAAAACCAATAAAATGACCAACCGTAAGATTTTCTGATTTTTCCCGTTCAAAAATGATCTGACTAGAAGCGCTTCCCGTTTCTGTATCGTTTTCGGATTTCGTATAACTGAACTGTGTTTCAGAATAGCGGGTTACTTTGCCATCATAAGAGCTAAGGACGCTGTTTATCTGACCACTTGCATTTGTTCCACGCGTTGAGGAGCGTAAATCAAAGGAAGACTCTGTATCGGCATCCGTTCCTCCGGGGCTATCACTACCAGCTCCATCAGAGCTAGTACCAGATGAACTACCACCACCACTTCCTGATGAACCACTGGAAGAAGAACCACTTCCTCCACCGCCAGTAGAGCGGGTGGCACCCGAAGAGCGGCTTGCACCACTAGAACGTGAACTACTTACGCGCTTGGACAGAACCCGGCCTCTTGCAGCCGTAACAACTGCCGTAGTTGCTGTCGTAAAACTACGAATTTGTTTTGTCGTGTTTGCCTTCATATCAGTGCCGATATCATCCTTCACTTCTGTAAACGCCTCTTTTGGTGTCTTCTTTCGGGTTGTAAAATCAAATCCTGTTTTATTTATAATGCCTGCATAATTATTACCCGCAGCATCAGTGAAAGCAGTCGATGGAATTTGGATATAATAAGAATTATCTGGTTTTAAATTATTGATGGGATTTAACGTGACTGTCGCGCCTGAAATAATTGAAGGGGACACAGTAAAAGCTTCAACTAATCGATCAGCACCATCAAAGAGGTTTATCTTGCCCGAACCCGCAGTAACAGCCTCACTAAATTTTAAAACAATGTTTTGATCTAACTTAACCGCTCTCGAGCCATCCGAAGGCGTGCTGGATAATAATGTAGGTAAATCACTGTCTATAACCACTGCTACGTTGCTCGAGTCAGTTGTCGAAGTCACGGGCGTACCTGCATTTCCTGCTGCGTCACTAAAAGCAATACTATAAGTTACAGGACCTGCAGTATCATTAGCATTAGCCGTAAACGAAGCGGTCCAATTGTTACTACTGGTATTCGATACAGTAACATTGCCATTTACTGCAGCACCACCAGAAGAAACCGTCACTGTCGGCGATTGGATTGTCTCACTCGCTGTAAAGCTTAACGTCACAACGTCGGTTGGTGTCGCCTTTGATGTATTTGCATTGTTAGAGGTTATCGAAACGTTACTCAAAGTTGGAGCAGTCGTGTCTGGAATGACAAACCATGAAGATGTGGGTGTATGAGGAGCTAAATAGGGTGCTCCATTCATTTTGTCTGCACTGTAAAACATATATGAAAAATTGGCATTAGATTTAACGGACCAGGCTCTAATATCCTGATCAAAACCTCTAGCATAAAGAAACGTTCGATTAAATATGCTAACGTTTGAAACATCCCAACCAGTAATGTTTTGATTAAAATTTCTATTGTTATAAAACGTCAGGTACATATTGGTTACGCTAGAAACGTCCCAAGAAGTTATATCGCCGTTGAAAACAGCCCCTCGAAATGTCTCAATCATGTCTGTGACACTTGAAACATCCCAGGAACTCAGATCCCCATTAAAATACTTATTATCTCGGAATGCCCTTTTAAGACTTGTTACATTACTGACATCCCAATAATTTATATCGCCATTAAATCTTTGATACCGAAATAAACCTTCCATCGTAGTCAACTGTCCGGTAAAAACATTTTTAGCGGAATCAGTTAAAGTGTAGGTTACACCGTCTGGCCCCTCTATTGCATACGTTCGGTTGTTTAAGGCAGTTGTCAACATATTAAAATCAACAATCAACATGCCAGTGCAAGGACTTGAAGTTCCAATCGTGTTTATAGAAGCAGTATAACAGTTTGCAGCTACTGTTTTACCGAAATTGACGAAAATTAACGTAAACACCAGTATGATACTAATTCGAATAATCAATTTATACCCCAAAAGGTTCCCCACGTTTTGGAGATGTAATTAAGCTAATGAATTACAATAAAAAAGTATATCTTTAGTGTATCAACTTACTCCAATTGAAGCAACACGTGTCATGGGGCTTATCGATAGTTACAGACGCACTCTGGAGCTGACTGAGATAGAAGAAAGGCTTCAGGTCTTGGAGACCGCTAATGCGTAGTCTCAAAGCAAGAATAGGTAAGCTAGAAAAGAATATTAAACCCTCGTCTGTTTGCAGCAACGGCTGTTGCACAAGAAGAAGATCCAGATGCCAATGTTACGCCTACACCTCTTTCCCAAACGCGCATTCTAATTTTGTTTGGGGCGGATATAGATGCAAATTGCACATTTGTCCGTTCTGGGAATAGGGGGTGATTTTCAAATTTTTGCCCTATTTCTTCCAGATTTATTTTTTCTGCATCTTCAACAAAGAACGTACAATGAGGATTGCCCATTCCTGTAGCAGTTGGTGATCCTTCTATCGGTAGTTCTAACGTTGGGATATTTTTAGATAAAGGTACTTTGTCCCATTCCAGTTCAGGTTGACCCATATTTACTGATGTGACTCCGTTCCCTAAATCTACAGCAGGTATTTGTCCGTGCATTGTGGTAAGAATCAAACTTTCTTTAGACTCTTCATCCATCAAATGACGGGCTATGCATCGAGTTGCATTTCCACAAGCCAAAGACTCAGATCCATCTGCATTATAGAATGTAAGATGTGCATCAAATTCACCTTTGGATATTACGGCCAGCTGATCGAAGCCTACGCCAAAGTGCCTATCTGCAATACCAG
>CACDPP010000019.1 GCA_902554705.1 Paracoccaceae bacterium | reverse complement strand
GCTTGACGGCCTTGAATGGGTTGGTCCAGCAGCCGACGAAAGAGCTGGTTTCTACGAAGTGGCAAAAGTATACTACACAGCCGGTTTTCATGAGCCAGGTTCAGCTCTTGCCGCAAATATTAACTTGGATAAGTGGAACTCACTATCAGAAACACATCAGGCTATACTGAGATATTCGTCCATGGCGACCACACTGTATCAGCTTGCTGAAACATTTTCTGCCAATGGTGCTGCTCTGCAAAGAATGCAATCGCAAGGTGTAAAAGCTGTTCAGTTTTCAGACGAAATCTGGGATGCTTTTGGTGCTGCGTCTGCTGAAGTCATGGATGAGAATATGGGTGATGATTTGTTCAGAACAACTCGTGCTAGTTTCGAAGCTTCGCTGAAAGATTCTGCGGCTTGGATCAGTAAGTCTGACGGTTATTACGTACAACAACGCGTTCGCGTTCTAGGCGGATCATAAGAAAATAATTTCCTGGGGTTATAGAGACCCCAGGATCTACCTAAACCCAGAGTTTTTCTATGGAAAATGAGCAAACATTGAGTTTGGCTAATACTGCCGCGGCTATTTATGATGGCTGCGTTTGGTTCTTTCAAAACCTACTTTTTGCCGTTTATAATATTGGATATGCAGTTTCAAATCCTGGACTATGGTTGGATTGGAGCGAAAAGAAGTCAATTATGCGATTTGTCTATTACGGCGGGTCTGTTGAGTTTTTTTTCGCGGTATTATTATTAGTTTTAGTTTTATTTTTTATCGGTGTTTTAAAACCCTCCTTTATGTGGGGAAATATTAGGGTCCTTGAAGGTTTTGCAAACACCGTAGGTCGGTTTTTTGCTTGGGCCGGGCTTTTAATGGTGTTGCAGCAAGTACTAATAGTTGTGATGCAGCGGATTTTTACGAGACCTGACATTGTGCTTAGTTTTGGTGTCCCTTTAAGTTATGATATTAGCTGGTACGCTGAAGAATTAAAACTTTACAATGCGCTTGTTGTCAGTCTCTGTGCCACTTACACATTTGTTCAAGGTGGACATGTTCGCGTAGATTTGTTCTACGCAGGTGCTAAATTTCGAACAAAAAAAATAGTCGATATGTTCGGTTCGATAGTGTTTATGCTTCCAATGGCTGTTATTATTTGGATGTATGGTTGGTATTTTTTATGGCGACACCTAATCGTACCAAAACCCTCTGCGTCAGATGCTTTGGATCGACTGCTTGCTAAATCTAGGATTTTGAAATGGAATGTTGAGACGATTGGGTTTTCTCCTAACGGTTTCACCGGATACTTTATCTTCAAGATCTTGTTAGTTGCATTTGCGGGAATGATTTTTATTCACGCGGTGGCATTTTTCATGCGATCGTTTCAGGAACTTCGTGAAGGGCAATCGAGCGAAAACAAATACAAAGACCTCGATGTTCTTCCAGATTTAACTGAAGTTGCAAAAACTGAGAATTAGGAACGGTAGTTATGTTGTTTGGTCTTGATGGCGTAGAAATTGGTTTAATAATCGTGTTCGTTTGCCTTTTTGGGGGCATCCTTTCAGGATTTCCGGTTGCGTTTGCTATTGGTGGCGCTGGCGTCGTTTCTTTTGGCATAATAGCTGTTTTGGACAGTACTGGTATATTAGTCCATCAAGCCATTGATACGACATCTCAAATGTACAAGGAATTGTTGGCGTCAGGGGTGAAAGCTGACCAAATTTCAACTTTTCGTTATCCTGATTTGCCTAGAATTATAGAGCCGCTGTTTAAAGGTGGTTGGGAAACTGCCCTGGAAAGGAATATATCGTTCATCGTTAACCGGATCAATGAACGTGTTCTAGCTGGCCAGTCTATTGAAGTTCTGCTTGCAGTTTTAATGTTCGTTTTAATGGGTATCACATTAGAGAGATCCAAGATAGCGAATGATTTACTGACTACGATGGCGCGAGTTTTTGGACCTTTGCCCGGTGGCTTGGCTGTTTCTGTCGTCGTCGTCGGGGCTTTTTTGGCGGCATCAACGGGTATCGTTGGAGCTACTGTAGTTACCATGGGTTTATTGTCATTGCCCACAATGCTTAGAAATGGGTATTCGCCTGAGCTGTCTACTGGAGTCATTGCTGCCTCTGGTACCTTGGGACAAATTATACCTCCCTCAATTGTAATCGTTTTATTGGGGACTTTGACCGGTGATTTATATTCTGCTGCTCAAGAAGCTAGGGCACAAAGCATGGGTTGCACAGACGCTCTTACGTATTTGGGTAAGCCAGCTGTTGTCTCTGTTGGTTCATTATTCCAGGCCGCGCTCCTTCCGGGGATCATGCTTGCCCTTTTGTATGCAATATATGCCTTTGGATATGCTTTACTAAACCCTTCTAAAGCTCCTGCTGTTACTGGTGAGGTTATGGATACTAAAACCGGGACAGCCCAACAGTCTCTGACTTGGTTTGTGTACGTACCCGTGGGGATTATTGGTGCAGCAATCTTGTTGAATATGGGCGGCATATCAGGAAGCCAATCTATCTATGTGGAATCGTATTCAGATATTGGCCAGGAGGCAAGTTTAAGGACAAACGTATCAGAGGAGTGTCAGCAATCCATGATTGAGCTTCATGGACAGGAAGCCTGGGATAAAGCGATTGCACAGCAAGTGGCAATTGATGCATCGGGCGGTGTCGCGGAAAGCGAGAAACGTTCTGATGAGGAGATAGCTGATTTAGTTGCCGAGAAAATCGCATCTGCGCCTCCTATAGGCACCGGCATACTTGTACTTTTCGTGCTATCTGCAATTGTCTTATCTTTCGCCAAAGGTGTAGCACCTAATTTGGACCAGAAACTTTTACTTGTAGGCGGTTTAGGAACAGCACTTTTGTTAGTTTTCGACATTGTTTTAATAAAACCGGATGCTTCAGCTTCAATGACTTGGGCACTGCTAGCTTTACCTGTAATTTTAATCCTCTACTCTTCCAAAACTGCAGTTTCACGCCTTGCGGAAAATGAGCTATTGAGAGTTGTTTTCCCTCCTCTCGTTCTTATTGTTGCTGTCTTAGGCTCTATACTTGGCGGTATCACTAACCCCACACCAGCAGCTGCTCTTGGTGCAGCTGGAGCGATCATGTTGGCAGCATATCGAAAGTTAAAAGAAACGGATCGCTCTGGAAAGTTTATTATTAACGCGACATTCGCTTTAATTATTATGCTTCTTGTTGGAATTAACTTTGACTTGCGTATCAATACTGAACAAGTTTCACTTGAAAGCTGGGTTGCATTTTTCGTAGCTTACGGTGCTTATCTGACAGCAATAATAGGATTGATTTACGCTTGTTGGGTTTTGTATGCAGCTGGCGTTATGACGTCAGTTGTTCAAGAGACTAGTAAAGTTACGACAATGGTATTTGCTATCCTAATTGGGTCTCAACTTTTGAACTTAGTTGTTATTTCATTTGGTGGCGAACATTATATTCAGCAATTTCTTCGGTCTTTTGATAGTGAAGTAACCGTATTTTTAATTGTTATGCTCGTGCTATTTATCTTAGGTTTTGTGCTCGATTTTCTTGAGATTATTTACATTGTGATCCCAATTGTTGGCCCGGTAATTTATGGTGGAACATTTGATCCTCTTTGGGTAACAATTATGGTTGCGATTAATCTTCAAACCTCTTTTCTCACCCCTCCCTTTGGGTTTGCTTTGTTTTACTTGCGAGGTGTGGCTCCAAAGTCTGTTACAACTGGTCACATATACCGAGGCGTGGTGCCATTTGTGTTGATCCAAATAATTGGATTAACGATGCTCTATTTTGCACCATCCATTGTCACGATTGTTCCTCAACTTCTCGGTGGAAATTAAACTGTCTACAGCGCTGATTATTGGATTACCTTGAATATAATCACAACTTTGTAGATTTGTATCTAAAGTCGTAATAGGACTCAGATAATCTAATTTGTAAAGTAGAAAGAATATATTGCTACTAGGCACTAAAATTATTGAGTTTGAAGGTTTAGGACCAGCTCCTTTTGCGGGACGCATGTTAGTAGAGCTTGGTGCAGATGTCCTCGTTATAAAAAACTTCAATCAAAAGGAAAAATCATTAAAGAATAGTGTATTAAATGCGGGAAAAAAGTCAGTCTTTCTCGACTTAAAAAATGCACGTGACCATTCGATAGCTTTAGAGTTAATTAGAAACAGTGATGCTCTTATTGAAGGCTTTCGTCCTGGGGTAATGGAGCGCTTAAATCTTGGTCCCAAAGATCTTAAAAAGGAAAATAAAAAACTGATCTATGGGCGAATGACAGGTTGGGGTCAGACAGGTCCACGATCTAAACATGCTGGTCACGATCTCAACTATATTGGGCTAAACGGTGCTCTGCATTACGCTTCACAAGCTGGTGATATCCCACAAACGATACCAACCTTGGTGGGGGATATTGGAGGTGGATCACTTTACTTAATCATCGGAATATTGTCCGGGCTATTAAAAGCTCAAAAAACAGGGGAAGGTACTTTAGTAGATGCAGCCATTGTCGATGGTTCAGCCCATATGATGAACCTTTTGATGTCAATGCAAGACACAGGCGCAATCGAAATGAAACGAGGGTCAAGTCTTTTAGATGGGTCACACTTTTCGAGGTGCTACGGATGTTCCGATGGTAAGTATATTTCGGTGCAATGCTTGGAACCCAAATTTTATAATCAATTTTTAGAAGTTTTATCGGCTGATAAAAACCCCCTGATGCAAACACAGTACGACAGCAGTCAGTGGAAGGCGCAAACCGAATTTTTAAGTGATATATTCCAAGAAAATCCACAATCTTATTGGGCTGAACTATTTTCTGATTTAGATGCCTGCGTGGCGCCAATTTTAAATCCTGAAGAAGCTGAGCTTGATCCTCATATCAAATCAAGAGAAATATGGGTTCGAGAACATGGCTATTTGATGGCTTCTCCGGCACCGCGGTTTGATGACAAAAGGCCAAAAACCCTTAAATCTGAGATAACAGTTGATAAAAAAGATATTATTTCTGACTGGACTTGAGAGAAAATAATTATGTCACCAAAGCTAAAAGAATTTAACGAACTCATGCACCGTCGCTTTTCCTGTCGTGGATTTTTGACTAGAGAAGTCGACCGAAAATTTATAGATCAAATAATTGAGACTGCTCAAAAAGTCCCTTCTTGGTGCAACTCGCAACCTTGGCAGGTTATTTTGCTCCGGCAAGAGACAAGAGAGTTACTTTCTGAAAAGTTAGTTTATTCAGCAGATCAAGCTTTTGAAACCCCCGATATAGAATTTCCCAAGCGTTATGCTGGTATTTACAAAACCCGTCGATCTACTTGTGGATGGCAATTGTATAATGCGGTTGGCATTCAAAAGGGTAATAGAGAAGGCGCAAGTCAGCAAATGGCTAAAAATTACGAATTTTTTGGCGCGCCCCATGTTGCTATAATAACAACGCCAAAAGACCTTGGAGCTTATGGAGTTTTAGACTGTGGAGCTTTTATTACTGCTTTTACTTTGGCAGCCGCGGCAATTGGAGTTTCATCAATACCACAAGCTGCAATTGCTGGACGTGCACCGATTGTCCGTGAAGTTTTAAATATTGAAGAAGATCGTGATGTATTATGCGCCATCTCATTCGGTTTTGCTGATACAGATAACCCGGCAAATAGTTTTAGAACCCAAAGGGCCGATTTGGTTGAATTCGTAGAATGGGTATAAACTTGTTAATTTTTCAATAGTAAATTTTTTAGTGTAGATGGATCTATCCAAACCAATTGATATTTACTGTGAGCGGCTGGACATCGGTGTATGGGCCGAACCAATAAATGCGGTTACTAATGTTACTTTCATTTTAGCTGCTATTATCATGTGGTTAAGATGTAAAAATTTGGTTGAGGCCAGGATATTATCCTTTCTTTTGTTCTCAATTGGATGCGGTTCTTTTCTCTTTCATACTTTTGCACAAACTTGGGCAGCTCTTTTAGATGTTACGGCAATCCTTATTTTTATATTGACCTATATCTTCCTAGCAAACCGTAGGTTCTTGGCTTGGTCAAAAATGGTTAGTTTAATTGGCGTCATATTGTTTTTCCCATATCAGTTACTTTTGGCGAGTATTTTATCAAATATTCAGTTCTTTGGTTCATCTGTACAATATATTCCAGTTGCGATTTTGATATTTGTCTACTCAGGCTTATTATTTAAATCTGAACCAAATTTATCTCGTGGATTGTTTGCTGGTGCGACTATTCTCTGTTTATCTATTGTTTTCAGGACTATTGATGAACCACTTTGTTCAATATTGTCAGTGGGCACTCATTTTGTTTGGCATATTTTGAATGCTATAATGCTATCGTGGATGATAGAAATTTTAAGAAGACATATGCTTGCAGGTTACTCTGTAGGGCGTTAAACGGTTTAACAAAAATGGAGTTTCAGTATGTCGATTGATGAGAGTACAGCGGCTAAGGTTGCGAAACTCGCCCGTATTGAAGTTGAAAGCAAAGATTTAACGGCTCTGGCTAAAGAATTTAATGATATTTTAGGCTTCATTGAGCAGCTGAATGAGGTTGATGTTGAAGGCATTGAACCCATGACATCAGTTACTCCACAGAAGTTAATACGTCGTAGCGATAATATTACTGATGGTGATAAGCAAACTTCTGTACTTAAAAATGCACCTGTCTCCAGAGAGGGTTTTTTCGCTGTGCCAAAGGTTGTGGAGTAATGACAAACTTAAACAATCTTACGATTTCTGAAGCACGAGATAAGTTGAAATCTAAGGAAATATCTTCTCTTGAATTAACAAATAGTTGTCTATCTGCAATAGATGCAGCGGATGCTTTAGGTGCCTTTGTCCACAAAACCCCAGAACTCGCCATAGAGCAGGCACAGCGTGCTGATGAGCGACTCAAAAAAGAAAATGCTCCTGACCTCTGTGGTATCCCTTTGGGGATAAAAGATCTTTTTTGCACAAAGGGTGTTGAAAGCCAGGCAGGCAGCCGCATATTGGAAAATTTCAAACCTGAATATGAAAGTACTGTTAGCCAAAACCTTCTTGATAATGGGACAGTTATGCTGGGCAAGCTTAATATGGATGAGTTTGCAATGGGTAGCTCCAATGAAACTTCCATATATAGAAATGCTATTAACCCTTGGAAAATTGATGACCGTGAATTAACGCCAGGCGGTTCATCGGGAGGATCAGCCGCGGCTGTTGCTGCTAATCTATGTTTGGCTGCTACTGGTACCGACACCGGGGGATCAATTAGGCAGCCAGCGGCATTCACTGGCATAGTTGGAGTAAAACCTACATATGGACGTTGCTCGCGCTGGGGGATAATCGCATTTGCTAGTTCATTGGATCAGGCAGGTCCGATGACTAAAACAGTTCGTGATGGGGCAATTATGCTAGAGGCTATGGCAGGAAATGATCCAAAAGATAGTACCTCAGCGAATATAGAAGTCCCAAACTTTGAAGCCATGTTAACTGGTGACATTAAAGGTAAAAGAATAGGTATTCCTAAAGAGTATCGATTAGATGCGATGCCTAGTGAAATAGAAAAATTATGGTCAGATGGCACTGAAATGTTGCGCCAGGCAGGTGCTAAGATTGAGAATATATCATTACCCCATACAAAATACGCTTTGCCTGCATATTACGTGATTGCTCCAGCGGAGGCTTCTTCAAATTTAGCCCGATATGACGGGGTTCGATATGGCCGAAGAGCAGCCTTATCATCAGCAGATGGCATAAACGAAATGTACGAAAAGACGCGTGCGGAAGGCTTTGGCCCTGAGGTAAAAAGGCGGGTGATGATTGGAACTTACGTTTTGTCTGCTGGTTTCTATGATGCGTACTACAATAGAGCCCGTAGAGTTAGAGCATTAATTAAAAGGGATTTTGACGAAGTATTTGCAGATGGTGTCGATGCTATTTTGACGCCAACCACGCCATCTGCTGCTTTTGGCTTGGGAGAAATGTCAGATGCAGACCCTGTTCAAATGTACTTAAATGACGTATTTACAGTCACGGTAAATTTGGCCGGTCTTCCTGGTGTTTCGGTTCCTGCGGGAGTTGACAAATCTGGATTACCATTGGGTCTGCAGGTAATAGGTAGACCTTGGGAGGAGGGTGATATGCTTAATATTGCTTACTCTTTGGAGCAGTCTGTGGGTTTCTCCTCTAAACCATCAAAATGGTGGTAGTTTGATGTTGAAAGTGCAAAACTTTTCCCTTTTTTTTCTAATCTTAATGATTTTTGGTGGCTGTGAACCCACAATCAATACGCAACAAATCACTCAAAACGCACAAAATTTGAGAGAAAATGTTCGAAATATAGATACGCAACGAATTGCCCAAGGTGCTCAAAATTTGAGCGAAAATATTCGAAATATTGATACGCAGAGAATTACCCAAGGTGCTCAAAATTTGAGAGAAAATGTTCGAAATATAGATACGCAGAGAATTACCCAAGGTGCTCAAAATTTGAGGGAAAATCTACAAAATTTAAGAACATCCTCATCTGAACAAGATCAAAACATAGTGTCTAATCAAAATAGTTTAAAAAATACAGATCCTGTAATAGCTGAGATTTTGGGCGATGTCCTTGATGAGGAACCAGTGACAACAGTTGAGAAAAAACAGGAAATTATAGAATTAGATACTACAAGATTGTCTGATGAAAATGATTTCGAAGCTGTTTCTGAGCGTCAATCGATAGAGAGCGATGCTGAACGTATAGAAAATAATCGCGCAATGTATGTATTGATTGAACCCACTTCTCTTCCCAGGAGACCAGGAACAAAAGCTCCTAGCATTGTAGAATACGCAATAAAAACTACAAATCCTATGGGAATACAACTATATTCGCGACCATTTGCTAGCAAAACACGCTTTGATTGGAATTGTGCAAAATACGCTTCCCAAAGTGCTGCTCAGGAAGCCTTTCTAGTAAAAGGCGGGCCGAAATTTGATCCAAATAGTTTGGATCCGGATGGAGATGGTTTTGCCTGTTATTGGGACCCCGGTCCTTTCAGAAGTGTTTTAAAAGATAATAACTAATACTTTCATGGAACTCATAAAGCATTCTTCTCCAAATTATGGTTTGCGCAGGGAAGATACTGAAATTGATTTTATTATTTTGCATTATACCGCGATGAGTACAGAAAGATCGCTGGAAAGATTATGTGACCCAGTGCACGAGGTTTCTTGCCATTATCTTATAGATCCGAGTGGTATTTGTTATCAGCTTGTAGATGACAACAAACGTGCTTGGCATGCAGGAAAATCATATTGGCGAGGTTATCTCGATCTTAACTCTCGGTCACTTGGAATAGAGCTAGTGAACTCTGGTAATGAGAAATATCCTGAGGCTCAGATGAATAGTTTAATAAGTCTTTTACAGTATCTTATTAAATTATTTAAAATTGATCCCAAAAATGTTTTAGGTCATTCCGACATTTCGCCTTCTCGAAAACTTGACCCTGGTAAATGGTTTAACTGGAAAAAACTTTCGGCTAATGGAATCGGATTGTTTCCGGAGGTGAGTGCGCCAATTGAGTGCGATAAACAAGTATTTCTAGCTCAAGCTGAGCGTGCTGGTTTTAATCCTAATACTAATTTTGAGCATATTTTAAAAACGTTTAGGAATCGTTGCCGGCCGAACTTCTTAGGAGAATTTGATGGATATGACTGTGCGTTAATGAAAAAATTTGCAGATGCCTTTCATATTGACGATTCATCAAATTCACAATAACCCCAAAACTGCGGATGGCTGGATGGTCGCGAGTATACTCGAGGAAAGTCCGGACTCCTCAAAGCAGCGGTGCCGGGTAATGCCCGGGCGGGGTAACCCGACGGAAAGCGCAACAGAAAGTAAACCGCCCGTTTTTCGGGTAAGGGTGAAAGGGTGGGGTAAGAGCCCACCGAGGTTTTGGTAACAAGACCTGCATGGCAAGCCCCACCGGGAGCAATGCCGAATAGGAACCTGTAGGAAAGCTTGAAAAGGCCTTCTACTTTGCTTTGGAGTTAGGTTCGGGTAGGCAGCTATAGGGTTTGTAGTAATACAGACTTTAGATGAATGATCATCCAAAAGGTTTTTACCTTTGGACAGAATCCGGCTTATAGGCCATCCGCACTTTATTTTTATTTTGTTGATTAAAGTATAAATTTTCAATGTCTAAGTGTTGACTTGGCACGTGGCTTGTTTAAAAGGCAACTCTTATACACGTTATTTGGTCGATTAAATGACCTAATGCAGGAGTGAAATTATGGCTAAGCCTACAACCATTAAGATCCGCCTTAACTCAAGCGCTGGAACCGGCCACTTTTATGTGACGAAAAAAAATGCTCGCACGATGACTGATAAGATGGTTGTTCGTAAATATGACCCCGTTGCTCGTAAACATGTTGAGTACAAAGAGGGAAAGATTAAGTAATTAACCAAATAAAAAAGGCCGCTTGTAAGCGGCCCTCAATGTTCAGGTTTACGCCATTAAATTTCTTAATGGCGTTTTTTATTTACTCTGAGTTACCCATAAACATCAGTAAAAATTGGAACATATTTAAAAAGTCTAGATATAAACTTAGTGCGCCATGAATTGCTGACTTATCCAACCAATCGGCATCTCCATGGTGAGCGTGAGCCACATACATATTCTTGATATTTTGAGTATCATATGCTGTCAGGCCAGCAAATATAAGAACTCCTAACATTGAAATGATCATCATCATCATGCCAGAGCCAATGAAAATGTTTATAATCATTGCTACGATTAGCCCGATAACTCCCATAATGAGAAATGAACCCCAACCGGAAATATCTTTCTTTGTTGTATAACCCCAGAGTGATAACCCTGCAAAAGCGATTGCTGTGACCAAGAACGTCTGAGTAATTGAAAATGTAGTGTAAAAAATAAAAATTGAACTCAATGATACGCCGATCAGAGTAGCAAACACGTAGAAAAATAGTTGTGCTGCTTGTGCTGTTGATCTCCTCATAACTGCGCCAAAACCAAAAATCATTAGAAGAGGTGCAAACATAATCACCCAACGTAAAGGTGAAGTATAAATTGTAGCTCCCAAGCCTGTCAGCATTGTTCCGTTTTGCATCTGACCCACTGCAAGAGCTGGATCCGATGTTGTTGCTAAGCCTGAAATAGCCCAAGCAGCTAAAGCCGTAATAATCATTCCTACGGACATAGTACCGTAGACTTTATTCATATGAGCCCGTAGACCCTCGTCAATTTGACTGGCTCTAGCGCCTGCCACTGAGCGAATTGTTTCAAAATCTGCCATTAATACCTCCAGAAACAAGGATTACTTCTATTAGTCATAATATTGGTAAACTCTTTCAAATTTTCAACCCATTATTGGATGAAAATTAATAAAATCGATAAAATTTTTAACTTTCGTTAATTTTAACTACAACTTTTCCTGTCGATTTTCGATTTTTTAATAAATCAAGTGCATCTTGAGCCTGATCTAAAGTAAATTTATGGCTAATGTGCGGTTTTATCTGACCAGATTCATACCATTCGAAAAGTTGCTTTAAACTTTCTGTGACAACATCTGGCTTAAATTGTAAAAAGCCCCCCCAATAAAAACCATGAATAGTAACATTTTTAACCAATAGATGATTAGCTTTTAGCTGCGGTAAATTACCACTAGCAAAACCAATTAAAATTATTTGAGCTTCTGGGTTGCACGATTTGAAAGCTGATCTGAATTGATCTCCTCCGACAGCATCGTAAACAATATCGATACCACCAAGATCTTTTAAACGGGAAACTAAATCAGGGTCGTCTGAATCTAAAACGAAATCTGCGCCCTCTTTCTTGATAATTTCCATTTTTTCGGTACCACGCGCCATACCTACAACGCGCGCTCCCATCAACTTTCCTAGTTGTACCGCGGTTAGTCCAACGCCCCCTGAGGCTCCGAGAACAAGTAATGTATCACCTGGCTTGGTCTGTGCCTTGTATCCAAGCGCTAAATGACTTGTCCCATAGGCTATTTGAAAAGCAGCAGCATCATCAAAATTCATTTTTTGAGGAAGTTGAACACATCTTGATACATCGAAGCAGCCATATTCAGCCAAGCCCCCTTGTCCGCCGAAAACCGCAACTCTATCACCAATTGAAAAATTAGTAACATTTGAACCTAAAGCGTCTACTACTCCAGATACTTCCATACCAAGAATAAAAGGAAGCTGAGGCGTCTCTTGATATGTTCCATTCTTCAAAAGTATGTCTGCAAAGTTTAATCCACATGACATTATTTTTAATCTAATCTGGTCTGGTTGTGGATTTGGTGTTTGAATATGTTCGATAGTGGGATTTTTTTCAAAATCGGTAACTTGAAATGCTTTCAATATTTCATCCTCAAATCTTGCACTGAAAATTTATCTTGTTTGGATGATATAGCTTTTTAGTTCTGAAAAAAAAAGCTTATTGATTTTAAGAATTTTTATAAAAAATTTTATAAAGATAATTAAACTACTGTTTGTTATAACCTTCGTTTCTTGCTAACTAGCACTCAATAAAAAGGTGCTCTATGTCTGATAGTCAGAGTTTAACTGCCGCAGAGACTAAAAGTATAATAGATACTGCTAATGCTATGGCAGATGCTGCAAGAGAAGTTATACTTCCTCGCTTTAGATCGAACTCATTAGTCCCTGAGAACAAGAGTTTGCATAGTTTTGACCCCGTTACTGATGCAGATAAAGATGCCGAAAAAGTTATGATTAGTGAATTAAAGAAAAGACGTCCAACTGATGGTGTTTTTGGTGAAGAGTTTGGTGAATTAAACGGTGAAAGTCTGTATCGATGGGTATTGGATCCGATAGATGGAACTCGAGCATTTATTGCAGGTGCTCCTACTTGGGGCGTGCTTATTTCTTTGGAGAAGATAGGTGCAGGCCCAATATTTGGAATTATTGATCAACCTTATATTGGTGAAAGGTTTTTTGGAGGGCTTGGTCTGGCCGAATACAAAAAGTGTGATGAAAGTATAAAATTGAAAACTAGTAATGTAGAGGAAATTGAGAATGCAATTCTATTATCGACTTTCCCTGAAATTGGAACTGAAAAAGATAGAAAAGCTTTCGAAAGGGTTTCAAAATATGCCAAACTCACCAGGTATGGTCTTGATTGCTATGGGTATGCCCTCGTAGCAATGGGAACAGCTGACCTGGTAATCGAAGCGGGTTTGAGTATCTACGATATTCAAGCGCCAGCTTGCGTGATAGAGGCAGCTGGCGGCGTTGTTACCAACTGGGATGGGAAACCAGCCAGTAACGGAGGTCATATTATTGCTGCATCAAACGAAAAGTTACACAAGAAAGCCCTAGAGCAATTAAATTCATGATTGTTTTTATTCTAGCTTAAGATATCAAATAACTAGCCACTTGGTTGGTTAATATATGCATTTGTTATTCTGACTTTTTTAGGCTCTTGCCGTCTGGATTTTAATTTAATGATACAAGAATTAAAAAAGAAAGTTCGTAAAGAAGCCTTTATTAATAGGCAGAAGGCATTTGCTGCTGACATTGGAAACTCAGCATCTTTGCTTTCTTCTGTCTTGGCTGGTTATCGAGGTGTTCCAATTGCAGGTTACTTGCCTATCAAAACGGAAATTGATCCTTTGTCCGCAATGGAAGAGGCATCCGCACATAGTTTAGTGGGAGTACCGGTTATCCAGGGAAATTCAAAGCCACTTAAGTTTGCAAGATGGGAACCGGATTGTGATCTTAAAAAAGGTCCTTTTGATGTTCAAATACCAGTGAATTTATATTATTTTGTTCCTGAAGTTTTAATAATTCCAATGGTCGGTTTTGATCGAAATGGTGGGAGATTAGGATATGGAGGAGGTTTTTATGATAGGTCCTTGGAGCATTTGCGGTCCAAACATGCCACCTTAGCAATTGGATTTGCTTACTCGGAACAGGAATTTGAAAATTTACCCTTGGAATCCACAGATCAAAAGTTGGATATTATAATAACTGAAAGAGAGATTATCGAATTTAAACATTCCAAATAAACTCTTGAACTTTTTTATTTCTTCTATAGGTGGAAGCGATGAAAATCTTGTTTCTTGGAGACGTAGTCGGTCGTTCGGGCCGGTCCGCTGTTATTAACAACCTTCCCACGATTATTAAAACAAATAAGATCGATTTTTCAATTGTTAACGCTGAAAATGCGACAAGTGGCATGGGTTTAAGCGTGAAACATGCCAAAGAAATTTTAGAAATTGGAGCAGATTGCATTACGCTAGGCGATCATGCTTTTGATCAAAAAGACATGCTACAATTTATCGAAACAGAGCATAGAATTTTAAGGCCTTTAAATTTCTCAAAATCAGCGCCTGGCAAGGGTTCAAACATATATGCTGACAAAAGAGGTAGAAAAATATTGGTTTCACAAATTTTAGGCCAAGTTTTTATGAAGCGACCGTTCGATGATCCATTTTCTGAAATAGATGGAATTTTAAGCAAAAATATATTGGGAGGTGGGGTACAAGCATCTCTGATAGATATTCATTGTGAGGCGACTTCTGAAAAAATGGCGTTTGGTCATTTTTGCGATGGTCGGGTTTCTGCGGTTATTGGAACACACACTCACGTTCCAACATCTGATGCCATGATCTTACCAAATGGGACTGCTTATCAATCGGATGCCGGAATGTGCGGAAGTTTTAATAGTGTAATAGGCATGGACAAGTCGGAACCTCTAAGGCGTTTTGTAACGGGCATGTCAAAAGAGCGTTTTACGCCAGCGGATGGTGAAGGAACTGTCTGTGGCGCAATAATAGAAACAGACGATAAATCGGGGCTAGCTAACTCCATCGAAATGCTGCGTTTGGGCGGCTGTCTTCGTCCAACTTAGTTTGAATGACTTCAATCTGGCCTTAGTCAAAACCAGATCTCATTAGCATGGATTTTAGAGAGGCAGTTATTGATTATTTTGGGTTTATCTGTCTTGCTCACAGGAGAATGAAATATTAATAAAGACAAGTAATTCGTTTGGGAGGTTCTATGGCAGGTCATTCAAAATGGGCAAACATCCAGCATAGAAAAGGCAGGCAAGATGCTGCGCGCTCAAAGCTTTTTTCAAAATTATCAAAAGAGATTACAGTTTCTGCTAAAATGGGCGATCCCGATCCGGAAAAAAACCCTCGTTTGAGGCTGGCTGTCAAAGAGGCTAAACAAAATTCAGTTCCAAAAGATGTAATTGAAAGAGCTATCAAAAAATCTACTGCTGGAGACGGTGACGATTACGAAGAAATAAGATACGAAGGATATGGACCAAATGGTATAGCTGTCATTGTCGAAGCAATGACAGATAATAAAAACCGCACAGCATCTAATGTGCGATCAATTTTTTCCAAAAATGGGGGTAATCTGGGAGAGACCGGATCTGTCGGTTTTATGTTTGAGCGAAAAGGTGAAATAATATTTCCTTCGGAGATTGGAGACGAAGATACTGTGATGATGGCTGCCATCGAGTCTGGAGCCGAGGATGTTGAGAGCTCTGAAGATGGGCATATCATTTGGTGTATTGATACAAATTTAAGTGATGTTGCAGCTGTTTTAGAAAGTGAATTAGGAGAGAGCCAATCGATGAAATTAGTTTGGAAGCCTAATACCACAACAGAACTAGACTTAGAAGGTATGCAAAAACTTATGAAGTTAGTTGACGCACTTGAAGATGATGACGACGTTCAACGCGTTACAACGAATTTTGAAATCAACGATGAGGTAATGTCTCAGATATCGCAATGAATACTTTTCTAGCGGGGTTTGGTTTAGGACTTTCTTTAATTGTAGCGATTGGTGCCCAAAATGCCTTTATTTTAAGGGCTGGTTTGCTAAAGCAACATATTTTTATTTTATGTTCTGTCTGTGCTTTATCTGATGCGTTATTAATTGCGGCGGGTGTTTCTGGTCTAGGAATACTTGTTAGCAAAGCCCCAGTTTTCTTGGCTTTTATGAAATATGGGGGTGCAGCATTTCTTTTTGTCTATGGGCTTCGATCTCTGTTAAATTCTTTTAGAGGCGGGCGATTTCTGTTGGCTAAAGGTGAAGTGGGGTCTTTGAGAGAGACAGTTATAATATGTTTGCTATTAACTTGGCTTAATCCTCATGTTTACCTAGATACTGTTATACTTTTGGGTATTGCTTCCACACAGTATAGTCAAAATACCTATTTTGCAGCCGGCGCAATTTCCGCGAGTTTCATATTTTTTTATTCGCTTGGCTTTGGAGCCAGATTACTGTCAAACTTTTTTGAACACCCATTTTCATGGAAAATACTAGATGGAATTATTGGAATAGTTATGTGGAGTATTGCTTATTCTCTTGTTTATAGCAGTTAAATTTTATGAACGAAAAACTAACAAAACAAAAATCGCAAAACCTTACTGGCGTATTCTGGATGATCTTAACGGGGATATGTTTTCTTGGAGTAACCGCTTTAGTAAAATTTATGGGAACGCGAATTCCGGCTGCTGAGGCCGCTTTTTTACGATATGCTCTTGGTCTAGTATTGCTTTTACCAATGCTAAAAGACTTTTCCCAGAACTTACCAAACCGAAAACTGTCTATTTTATTTGCTGCTAGGGGTGTTGTTCATACGGTTGGGGTGGTGCTTTGGTTTTTTGCTATGTCAAGAATTCCATTAGCAGATGTAACCGCTATGAATTACATGTCACCTATTTATGTGACGCTTGGTGCTGCAATTTTCTTAGGTGAACCTTTAGCTCTGCGGAGAATTTTAGCTATTCTACTCGCTATTGTTGGCGCATTTCTAATATTGCGGCCTGGCTTTCGAGAAGTAAGCATTGGCCATTTAGCAATGATTTTTACGGCAATATTTTTTGCTTTTTCATACTTGATAGCCAAACATACTAGCGGCAAAACGACTGCATCAGTCGTTGTGGTTATGCTTTCAATTTATGTAACGATCGGACTAGCACCTTTGGCATTTTTAAATTGGGTGACACCCACTTGGGTAGAATTAATTTTACTTTTCGCCGTGGCTTTTTTTTGCGACAGCTGGCCATTATACAATGACACTCGCATTCGCCGCAGCACCGATTTCGGTAACACAACCTGCCACTTTTCTCCAACTAGTTTGGGCTGTTCTTGTTGGATCCATTATTTTTGGTGAGGAAATTGACCTTTATGTGATTGGAGGAGGAGGGTTAATTCTTTGCTCAATTACATTTATGTCTTGGAGAGAAGCAGTTATAAAAAGAAAAGCAATGACACCTACAGTGCCGCAAACAAAGGTTTAAAGAAAATACAAACAGAAATTAAATTTGATCATTTTGCGATAGCAACAGAGGATTTAGATCACACGGTTCAAAATCTGGAAAAGATTCTAGAATATCCATTGTCGACGGGTGGTGAGCATAAGATGTTTGGTACGCACAATCGGTTATTTCGATTAAGTGATGTTTACTTAGAAGTGATTGCTATCAATCCTCTTGCCACATCATTTCAGCAGCCAAGGTGGTTTGATCTTGATAACTTTTCTGGCAATCCGCGCATCATTACCTGGATAGCTAACACAGATGACATTTTGGCCCTGTTACCGAAAATTTGGGATAATCCTGGTGAAATTAAAAAACTCTTTAGGGATGAACTAGCATGGGATTTCACAGTACCAAACAAGGGTAAAATGCCTATGGATGGAGCTGCTCCTGCTCTAATAAACTGGGGCTCTACTCAGCATCCTACTTTAAGTATGGATGATCATAGTTGTAGATTGGAGCGTTTTGTAATTAATACGCCTTTTGCTGGAGACTTGGCTCCGATACTGAAAAAAATACTTTCTGACCAAAGAATAGAAGTAAATTTTTCACAGCGTTTATCATTTGAAGCTCATATATCGACACCTAAAGGAATAGTGGTTTTGGAATGAAGGTTAGGCCTGCAAAATTTTCAGATAGTACTGAAATCGTAGAAATCTGGAACCCTTATATAAAAAAAACGTTTGTCACATTTAATGCTTCTGAAAAGACTCGAGAAGAAGTTTGCGACCTAATCAAAGATCGACGCAATGATGGCCATGAATTTTGGGTAGCAAGTCAAGATGATAAAATAATAGGATTTGCGAGTTATGATCAATTGAGAGCAGGAGTAGGGTACAGATATTCCATGGAGCATACAATTATTGTTTCGGAAAAACATAAGTCTTTGGGGGTTGGTAAAAATTTAATGGGTACCTTATGTGGTCATGCTAAGAACCGAGGTATAAATTCGATGTGGGCAGGAGTGAGTTCTTTAAATGTTCCTGCGATCAAGTTTCATGAAGGCTTGGACTTTAAAATTGTCGCGAGGTTACCAGAAGTAGGTTATAAATTTGGTACTTTCGTGGATTTAGTTTTAATGCGTAAACTTTTGTAATTAGTGTATTAAATTTAAGAATATAAGTATGTCGATTTGGACCCGTATAATTAAAGCAATTGAGGCCTTAGCAAAAGGTGAAAGCTTATCAGATGTGTTTGATAAGCTTAAAGCTCCACCAGAACGTTCAATAGCATTTACAATAGCTGTAATCGCGTTGGGTGCGAAAATGGCAAAGGCTGACGGTTATGTGACACCGGGAGAAGTGAAGGCTTTTAGACAAGTATTTCGGATTCCTAGCGGTGAGGAAAGCAATGCTGCTCGGGTTTTCAACTTGGCTAGGCAGGATGTTACTGGCTATGAGTTCTATGCAAAAAGAATTTCATCAATGTTTGGTAAAGGACATCAAACATTAATTGATCTATTAGAGGGCCTATTTCACATTGCTACCGCCGATAATGATTATCATCCAAATGAAGATAAATTTCTATCAACAGTAGGCTCTATTTTTGGCCTCAAGGATGCTCAGTTCAAGGCTATTCGAGCCCGATGTGTTCCAAATATGGAACCGGATCCGTACACAGTCTTAGGGGTGAAATTAGATGATGATTTTGAAAAAATAAGAGGTGCTTGGAGGGATCTAGTGCGCACTTATCACCCTGATAGAATGATAGCACGAGGATTACCGGAAGAAGCTATAAACCTTGCTGAAAAAAGGATTATTCAGATCAATAAAGCTTATGAAATTATTAAAAAAGACTTTGTCTAAGTAAATTTCTTGGCTTCGATTGAATTTTATTTTTCTATTCAGTTTTTATTTTGAAATCTTTTGCTTTAATGGCGTTTGCTAAAGAAAAGTAACGCGCTTCCGCAACTTCCCCAAATAAACTTTCCCCAATTGAATTAAGTTTTAGAGTTAATTGTTTGGATCTTGGTCTCCAATCCAAATGGGCTGGCTGTTTGCTACCATTTACCCATAGCATCGCTCCTAATCGCATAGCTTTTCCAAGAACTTTGGCTTGATGAATAAATTTTGGTTCCAAGAGCCAGATAAGATTTTCAAATTGAGATCCAGTAGGTTTGCTTCGATAGCGGTACATAAGAGCTATACCAAGAAAAATTCTTTCTGAGTGCTTTAGGCCTCCTAAATTTGACCTGGTTGCATTATCAAAACATATCTCGGCTCTATAATCAGGATTTGCTCTCCAACTCACGTCATGCAAAAGACAAGCGGCGTGGATTAGGCGCTTTAATTCTTTGCTTGGTCTTGAAAATAATGGCAGTACGAATTTGTAAAGATGGTTTCCAGAACCTGGCACACGGGCATCTTTTGCCTCTGAGAAATAACAAGCTTCAATTAGAGGATCTCTGTCTCGCAACTCTTGTGGCATATTTTCGTATAATAAGCCTTCGCGGATGCCATAGCTGGAAATAGCTATATCCTTCGGCTTAAAAGAGCCAACGAGACGTGAGAGGATTTCGCAGGCCATTGGTACTAGTGCAATTCTTGCCTCCGTAATTCCGCATTTTTTACGAATTTCTTCAAGTTCACTAGTTTCAATAAACTTGATTGTTTTTTTAACTGAACTGAGGGAAATTCGGTATTCATGCATAACATGCAGAGGATAATCCCTGCGCAACATATCTATTTTAGCAAAGGCTCTCCAAGAACCGCCAACTAAAAAAAGCCTATTATGCTGTGGCCCCATTTCTGCTGCAAGTTTAGCCATAGTTTCTTTAATGTGATGTTTGCGATTTTTTCTGCCACCCTTAAGTTCTTTTAGAATTAACGGCCCTAATTCTGAAGTTAAGCATTTTCCTACAGTGCCTTCATTGATCTCTGCTAATTCCATAGATGACCCGCCTAGATCGCAAACTAGTCCGTAAGCCCCGGGCCAACCTAGCATCACTCCCTGTGCCGAGAGGCGTGCCTCCTCAATGCCATCAATAATATTTATCTCTTTTCCTGTTTTTCTTTTAATTTCATCACAGAATAATAAGCCATCCGAGGCTGATCTTACTGCTGCTGTTGCAATTAAGGTTAATTGGGGGACTTCCATGGCGTGGGCCATATTTACAAACCTTTCAATTGCAGAAATTGCCCTTAATCTGCCTTCTGAGTGAAGTCTTCCGGAGTGACCTAACCCTGAGCCTAAGCCGCATAAAATCTTTTCATTAAAAAAATAAGCTGGTGATCTGGCCGCTCCATCAAATATTACCATTCGCACTGAATTGGACCCAATATCTATAACACCTAGTTTTCTAAGGTAGTGAAAGGCACCAGTTTCAGGAATATTTTTTTTACTATAACCAAAAAAAGGTTCAAAATCTTGCGAGATTTCTACCATAAAGCTCGTCCTGAAAATCTATAAATATCAGAGTCACAATAAAAGGCATATTTATGCGTAATTGAAAGGGTTTATTTTCAATTTTTGAAAATTTTTGCGACCAAGGATCTGGTTATAGGGCGCTTTTTTTCAATTGACACACGGTCAATTTTTTCAACAATTGAATAAATTGATAAAAAAGACCTATCTATTCTTCTGCTGAGATACTCAAAAACGTCTGGACTTGGATACATTTGTCTATCGGCAAAAAGCTTTGCCATAATTAATGGAAACAGCTTGTCATCTAATTCGCCAATCTGCGCATTTCTAGTGCCTTCTATTCTCGATCTTAAGTCAGAAAGAGAAATTTTCCAGAATTGAGGAGAACCCGTTCCTATCAGAAGAAAGGGCAATTCCCTCTCTTGTAAAATATTATGCAAATGGAAAAGCGATCCTTCTAGATCTTTTTGAGAATTCAATTCTGATATATTGTCTATGACTAATGCAGTAGTTGCAATTTTATCAATATGTTTAATTTTGAGGCTTCTGGCATCAGTGTAAGATGCATTTGCTTGCTTCGCCCAAATTCGGCCTAGATGGGTTTTACCTGATGCTGGTGGTCCTGATAAAACATGTTTCAAACTTGGCCAATTTTTCCAATCCTCCAAAAGGTTAACTGCCATTTTATTACACTCAGATATATAAAATTCGTCAATTCCCTCAGACGATTGAACTGGTAGGCTAAGGCCAATTTGTTCCGCCATCAAATGCTATCCTATTTTTTGCTTTTGCCGACGTAGACTGGACTATTTACGTATTGGTTTATTAAAAACCTGACCAATACACCTATTGAAGCTGCTATGGGAACGGCTATCATCATACCGACTAATCCGAATATCGATCCAAAAATAGATAGAGCAAGCAGAAGTGAAACGGGATGTAGGCCAACAGAATTACCTACAAGTTTTGGAGTTAAAAAATTGCCCTCAATTAGTTGGCCTAAGACAAAAATTCCAATAACTAATAAGATAGTATTCCAATCTCCCCAGAACTGAACGGTGGTTAAACCTATTGCCATTATACCACCTAAGATAGCTCCCACATATGGTATAAAAGTTAACAATCCAGCGAATACTCCTATAATCAGTCCAAATTCCAAGCCTAAAAACATTAGTGCAACGGCATAATAGATACCTAATATGCAGCAAACCGAGCCCATACCTCTAATGAACCCAGCGATAACATCGTGTATTTCTTTAGATAGGCTCCGGATGGTTTCGGCATGATCTAGGGGAAGTAATCTATCAATTTTAGCTACTAATCGATCCCAATCAAGCAATAAGTAAATTGTCACAATAGGAGTTATCAGCATTAATCCCGCTATGCTTAAGAGAGACGAAAAAGAATTAACTAAACTCGACATAATGACTACAATTGTGGATTTCAAAAATTCGCCTACTGGCAAATTAGATTGGTCCAAGTTGAAAGTCTCACTCAGTTTTGAAGGTAAGGTTCCATTTAATGCTTTAGTTAATTTTTCTGAGATTGCGGGTGCAGCGGATATAAGTTTTGTTAGTTGGTCAACCAGATTTGCAAATATAAATACAGCTAAAGGAGCAAAAATTAGGATGAAAATAAATGAAATAAAAATGACCGCCCATAACCTATTAAGGCCTACTCTTTGAAGGCGGTCTGCTAATGGATCAAGTAAATAAGCTAAGGCCGTTCCCGCTACAAAAGGAAGTAAAATATTTCCAATGAAAGAGAGCAGGATAATACTCACTATCAATAATATTCCCCAAAAAAATAGTTGTTGGCGAACTGAAAAGTTCATATTCTCTCCGACCTTGTTCTATAACGCTAATGTGAGCTACTAACGCAGCGCATGCAAGTGCGAAAACGTGATCTGAGACTTGTGTAGCTTTCATCATGGCGCTACATGTTCATTAATTTGTGAATAGTTTGGAAAACTCATGCGCCTATCTCGATATTTTGTTCCAGTCTTGAAAGAAAACCCAGCAGAGGCTCAAATTGTGAGTCACAGGCTAATGCTAAGGGCTGGATTAATTAAACAAGCCACGGCAGGAATTTATTCTTGGCTTCCTTTAGGTTTTAAGGTCCTTCGACGCTTAGAAAATATTATTCATGAAGAGCAGCAAAGCGCAGGTCACCAGGCAATTCAAATGCCTATACTTCAATCTGCTGACTTATGGAGAGAGAGTGGTCGGTACGATGATTACGGTCAAGAAATGCTCAGAATGAAAGATCGTCACGACCGCGACTTACTATTCACGCCAACGGCCGAAGAATTAGTGACGGATATTTTTAGAAGTCATATAACAAGTTACAAAGATTTACCTTTAACGCTCTATCAAATTCAGTGGAAGTTTAGGGATGAGATACGTCCAAGGTTTGGAGTTATGCGGGGTAGAGAGTTCTATATGAAAGATGGTTATAATTTTGATTTAACAAAACAGGATGCCCTTCATTCGTATAACCGCCATCTAGTTAGTTATTTGAAAACTTATGAAAGAATGGGATTAAAGGCTATACCTATGCGAGCTGACAGTGGACCGATAGGGGGAGAGGATACCCATGAGTTTTTAGTACTGGCTGAAACTGGAGAGTCAGAGGTTTTTTATGATAGCAAGGTTACTGACTTAAACTTTGGAGATCGTAAAATAGACTATTTTGACCATTCGGCTTGCCAGTCGGTATTAGACGAATTTACCTCACTATACGCTAGAACAGATGAAACGCATGAACCGTCTCTATTCGAAAAAATTCCTCAGGAAAGGCAATGCAAAGCTCGCGGTATAGAAGTTGGCCAAATATTCTATTTTGGCACAAAATATTCCGAGGCTATGGGCGCCACCGTAACTGATGCTAATGGTCAGGATACTCCAGTACATATGGGCAGCCATGGCATTGGTGTGAGTCGGTTAGTTGGAGCCATTATTGAGGCTAATCATGATGAGAAAGGTATTATTTGGCCTGAAGGAGTGACACCATTTCATTGTGGTTTAGTAAATCTAAAACAAGGCGACCCAGAAGCTGATGCGGCTTGTGAAAATATTTATCAAAACTTAGTAAAAGCAGGTTTAGAACCTCTTTATGATGATCGGACAGAAAGAGCGGGAGGAAAGTTTGCCACTATGGATTTAATTGGTCTTCCGTGGCGAATAACTGTGGGGCCACGTGGATTAAAGAATGGTGTTGTTGAGCTAACTTCCAGAAGTTCAGGGATCAGTCAAGAGTTAACTCCTGAAAGCACCATAAATAAATTGATATCAATATATCGATAAGTCTCTCAGAATATCTTATTGAGATTTATTCATATTATAATAAAAACCTAAATATTTTCAGAATATAGCTCTAAAATTTCCAGTGGTACAACTTCAAGTGCTTTGTGGTGAGTGCTGTTCAGATTAACTTTTGGTGCACAACCTTCATAATGAGCCTGTAGGAACCTACTCGCGCATAGGCACCAAGACTCTCCAGCCTTTAAACCAGGAAACTCGAATTCAGGCCGTGGGGTCGATAGATCATTTCCCACATATTTTGAAAAAGCTAAAAATTCTGAAGTCATAATCGCACAGACCGTGTGGCTTCCTTGATCAGCGTCGCAGGTATTACAACAGCCATCCCTGAAGAACCCTGTTTTAGGCTCATCTGAGCAGGTTTTTAGTTCTTCTCCCATAACATTGACTGATTTATCTTTTATAAACATTTTGTTTACTTTCTACTAAACTTGTCCATCAATTTTTGCAGAGTAGATTTCTGCATTTTGTTTTAATCCGTCTGGAAATTAGTTTTTTCAGATGGAGTTGCAACTTTTAATTCCTTACTTTTTTTATCTTTTTTATTTTCGTTTTTGGAGCCAAGAGAAATTTGATTAATAAATTTTTCTGAAGCATCATTAGCTAGGTGAGTAGCTTCGTCAGCAATTTTTGTCAGAAGCTTTTCAAGCCACTGTTGCTCTTTTTTTGAGAAATTTTCCAAAACATATTTTGAGACCAGATCTTTTTGACCAGGATGTCCAATTCCAAGCCTTATGCGTTTATAGTTTTCACCTATGTGGCTGTGGATTGATTTTAAACCATTGTGGCCGGCGTGGCTCCCACTCAACTTAAAACGGCATTTTCCAGGAGTTAAATCCAGTTCATCGTGAAAAACAGTTATATCTTGCGAATTAATCTTATAAAAACGAGCTAGTTCACCTACTGATTGTCCTGATAGGTTCATAAAAGTTGAGGGCTTGAGAATTATAACCTTCTGGTTTTCTAGACTTCCTTCACAAAATAGACCTTGGAACTTGGAACGCCAAGGGCCAAACGAATTGGCATTTGCTATTTCGTCTACAGCCATAAAACCAATGTTATGACGGTTCATTTGGTACTGTTGTCCTGGATTTCCGAGACCAACAAATAGTTGCATTTTTTCTTTCAGACTCTTTGAGCTTTTATTTTAGAGATATTATAGAGTAACTTGGCTGTAAAATTAATATTATTTTGTAATTAAAGTTCTATGAACAAAAAAGGCCCCGATAAACCGAGGCCTTTGAAAATTTGATTAGTAAAAATCTACTCTTCAGCAGTTTCTTCATCAGATGTTTCGACTGTCTCTGTCTCTTCTCCTGCTGCGTCAGTATCTTCCTCCGCTTCTTCAGAAGACTTCAGGCTTGAAGGAGCGGAGACATTTGCGATTACAAAGTCCCTGTCGATAGTCGGTTTTGCACCCTCTGGGATGTTAACGCTTGAGATCGTTATTACATCGCCAACTTCTAACCCGGTTAAATCTATAATAATACTCTCAGGGATTTCGCTTGCTGTAACGATTAATTCAATCTCTGGTCTGACAACTGTTAAAACACCACCTTTCTTCAATCCGGGAGCTTCAGTTTCATTTATAAAGTCAACTGCGATAAACAGATTTACTTTCGAGGCTCTTCTCAGTCTCATGAGATCTAGATGGGTTGGCAAATCCTTTACCACGTCGCGTTGAACATCCCTGCAAATAACGCGGACGTCATCATGGCCTTCTACTTTCAGATTAAAGAGTGTGGAAAGGAACCGACCTGCCTTTAATCGCTTTAACAAGTCATTGAAAGGAATTTGTACAGGTAAGGGGTCAATCCCGCCGCCATATACAACGCCTGGTACCATTCCATCGCGTCTTGCTTGACGAGCGGCGCCCTTGCCTGTCCCCGTGCGTTCTTGAGCTATAAGATCAGGTATCTCACCAGCCATTTTGTTCTCCAATTCTATAAGGGCAGGGCTCCTCCAAGGCTGTAGTCCTGCATGAATGAGGCTCTATAAACTTAAAATTTCAGATTGAAAAGACTTTGATTATGTTTTCGTAAGACTTTTGGATTTTTAGATCCACTCCGGGATAAAGTCTTTAGGAATAAGTAAATTTTTCTTACTAACTTTTAGAATATTTTTTTCTCCGCACAAGGCCATTGTAACATCCATCTCCTTTTGAAGAATTTCCAAAGTTTTTGTGACGCCTTTCTCTCCCAAAGCACCTAACCCATAGGTGTAGGCCCGTCCTATGTAAGTTCCTTTGGCACCCATTGCCATACACTTTAGCACATCTTGACCCGTTCTTATTCCGCCATCTATATGAACTTCAATTTTATCACCAACAGTATCGAGAATTGAAGGGAGTGCTTTGATTGAACTAATGGCTCCATCTAGCTGACGGCCGCCATGGTTAGATACAATAATCGCATCTGCACCAACATTTAGAGCCATTTTAGCATCTTCAGAATCTAGGATTCCTTTCAAGATAACTTTTCCACCCCACTCATTCTTTATTTGTTTCACCTTGTCCCAGTCTAAACTTGGATCGAACTGTTCGGCAGTCCAAGACGATAAACTTGTAGTGTCCGTAACGTTTGTCGCATGGCCAACTATATTTCCAAAAAACCGCCTCTTTGTGCCAAGCATGCCCAAGCCCCAACTCCATTTTGTTGCAAGATTAGCCATGGTCCGTAACGTCAATTTTGGCGGTGTTGATAATCCATTCTTCAGATCCTTATGACGTTGCCCGAGAATTTGAAGATCTAAAGTTATAACAAGCGCAGATACTTTTGCATTTTTGGCTCTTTGTATTAACCTTGAAATATAATCTGTATCTTTCATCATGTATAATTGAAGCCAAAACGGCTTAGTCGTGTTTTCAGCTACATCTTCAATTGAACAAACGGACATTGTGGAAAGGGTAAAGGGTACTCCAAATTTCTCGGCTGCTCTTGCAGCCAAAATCTCTCCGTCTGCATATTGCATTCCCGTTAATCCAACAGGTGCAAGTGCGACAGGAATTGAAACATCCTGCCCAATCATTTTAGATGCAGTACTTCTTCCGGTCATGTCAACCGCAACTCGCTGGCGAAATCGCAGTTTTTCAAAGTCATTCACATTATCTCGAAAAGTTTGCTCTGTCCAACTGCCACTTTCTGTATAGTCATAAAACATTTTAGGCACACGACGTTTATAGATTTTTTTTAAATCTTCTACATTTGTAATCGTGGCCATAATTGCTAATCTCCCTAAAGTTAAGCTGAATGTGCACCATCTGCTAATGTTTTGACGAATGCTAAAACGTCAGCCACAGGTTTGCCCTTAGCTAGTTCCGATACAATCGCCGATCCAACTACGGCGCCGTCAGCAACCTCGGCAATTGCCTTAGCTTTTTCTGGTGTATTTATTCCAAAGCCGACAACGACTGGCAAGCCGCTATTTGTTTGTATTCGTGCGACTTCAGGACCAACATCTGTAGCCTGAGCCTCAGCTGCACCGGTAATCCCAGTAATTGATACATAGTAGACAAAACCTGAAGTATTTTGCAAAACTTTTGGTAAGCGATGCTCATCGGTAGTTGGCGTCGCTAGCCGGATAAAATTTATGCCTGCTGCCTGTGCCGGTATGCAAAGTTCATCATCCTCTTCTGGAGGAAGATCTACAACTATAAGTCCATCAACTCCTGCAGATTTTGCATCAACTAAAAACTGTTCTACACCGTAACTGTAAATTGGGTTGTAGTAGCCCATTATTACTATCGGCGTGCTATCATCTTTTTCTCTAAATCTTTTTGCCATTTCTAATGTTTTAACTAGTGTCATTCCACTTTCTAATGAACGACCACCGGCTAACTGAATTGTTGGGCCATCCGCCATCGGGTCAGTGAAGGGCAAACCTAACTCTATTATGTCAACACCAGCAGCTGGAAGTCCCATTACCAATTCTAAAGATGTTTCGAAATCAGGATCTCCTGCCATAATATATGAAACAAAAGCTTTTTTGCCCTCAGATTTTAGCTTTTTAAAGGTCTGATTTATTCTTGTCATCTCGATGCTCCAATTCACTATCATTCACTTGCCTAAATTTCTCTAAGAAATCAATCCTTACACTCCAAGGACAGTTAAATCTTGTTTTTGCTCAATAGCGCTTTAAAGAGGTGTCCCTCTATTTTGCTTGCTTTGGCAAAAAACAAGATTTAGAAGCAGGCCGAATTATTTAATTTAGGTTTTCTTATGGGTTTCAAGATGGGAATAGTCGGGCTCCCAAATGTTGGTAAGTCCACTCTCTTTAATGCATTGACAAAAACAGCTGCTGCTCAGGCAGCGAATTTTCCATTTTGTACAATTGAGCCCAACGTGGGCGAAGTGGCGGTGCCTGATGGTCGATTGGATACACTGGCAAAAATTGCTCAGTCAAATCAGATTATCCCAACGCGAATGACCTTTGTTGATATCGCTGGTCTTGTAAAAGGCGCCTCCAAAGGAGAAGGTTTGGGTAATCAATTTTTAGCGAATATTCGAGAAGTTGACGCCATTGCCCATGTTTTAAGATGCTTTGATGATAAAGATGTAACGCATGTGGAAGATAGAATAAATCCAGTTGAGGATGCAGAAACTATAGAGACTGAGTTGATGTTGGCTGACATTGAAAGCATTGAAAAAAGAATGGTTGGACTTGTCCGCAAAATTAGGGGTGGTGATAAAGAAGCTATTGAGCAAGATCGTCTCTTGAAATTGGCAATGGATGCTCTTGAAAAAGGTAAACCTGCACGGTCAGTAGAAATTTCTGGGGATGATAAGGTTGCTTGGAAAAACCTTCAGTTATTAACTTCAAAGCCTACTCTTTATGTTTGCAATGTGGATGAAGATAGTTCTTCCAATGGAAATAAGTACTCTCAACAAGTAGAAAAGATGGCTGCTGATCAAGGTGCTGGAACTGTTATTATTAGTGCTAAAATAGAGGAAGAGATAAGCCAATTAGAAGACGGTGAAGCCGAACTTTTTCTTAATGAAATGGGACTGTCTGAAGCGGGCTTGGATCGTTTGATACGTGCTGGGTATAATTTGTTGCAATTGGAAACATATTTTACATGTGGGCCTAAAGAGGCAAGGGCGTGGACAGTTAAAAAAGGAACACTTGCACCACAGGCTGCTGGTGTTATCCATGGTGATTTTGAACGTGGCTTTATTAGAGCCGAGACAATTTCTTTTGATGATTATGTCAATTGCAAAGGTGAGGGTGGAGCTAAAGAGGCAGGAAAAATGCGTGTCGAAGGCAAATCCTATCTAGTCCGAGATGGGGATGTGATGCATTTCCTTTTTAATACTTGATTTATAGTGCAAGCAAAAATTTTGCTATTTTTAATTTGAGACCTTGTCCTCGCTGAAACAGATAGTTAAACCGGTCGACGGAGACGTGGCCGAGTGGTCGAAGGCGCTCCCCTGCTAAGGGAGTAGGCGAGGAATCGTCTCGAGGGTTCGAATCCCTTCGTCTCCGCCACTAAATTAACCTAAATTGTTGAATTGATTGTATTTTGAAAAAATAATTTTTCTCCTACCCACAATATTACCCATAATAAAACTTCAGTTAATGCTTACAGATGGCTGGATTGTTCCTTATCAATTATAAAAGCTGCGAACCAATCGACTCCTCAATCAAATAACTAATTGTTGAAAATGGACTATATCCATGAAAAAGTATTTTTAGCTGGAAGTTTAAAAGGTAATAACAAATTGAAACCGTCGGGTGGTGACCTTTTTATCGTTGATAACTCATTAACCGGCTGGACGGGTATAAAGTATCTTGAGCAATGGACCGAAATCTCTACTAGTTTTGATATAGCTACTGGTTATTTTGAGACTGGGGCTCTACTGGCTCTTGACGGCCATTGGCAGAAACTTGAGAAAATTCGTATTCTTATGGGAGATGAAACAACTCATAGAACTAAAAGACTTTTTCTTGAAGCTCTTAAAAATAGAGCTAATTTCACCGTCGACACGGATCTAGAGTTAATTAAAAATGACAATCCTTTTTTGAATGGTATTGATGCCGTTGTTAAAGCGATTATTAGCGGTAAAATTGAGTGCAGAGCTTATAATAAATCCAAGTTTCACGCAAAAGCATATATAACGCACCCTAAATTAGACATTGTAGGCTCAAAAGCCTTAGTTGGTTCCAGTAACTTTACAAAACCAGGGTTGAATCAAAACGTAGAGCTTAATGTTCAAATTCAAAGCCCTAGTGAAGTGGCCCAACTCCAAAATTGGTACGAAGAATACTGGAATGAAGCAGAAGATATTTCTGATGAGATAGTGAAAATAATACAGCGTCACACAAAAGCTTGGTCTCCTTTTGATATTTACTCGCATTCACTTAGAGAATTGTTTCGTGACAGAGAGGAGTCTGCAAATGTTTGGGAAGAAAATGAGTCTGTTATATTTTCAAAATTAGATCAATATCAAAAAGAAGCATATTGGTCGCTAGTAAAGATAGCTAGTCGCTTTGATGGAGCATTTTTATGTGATGGCGTGGGACTCGGGAAAACGTTTGTTGGGTTAATGCTGATAGAACGGATGGTTCGAGAAAAAAAGCATGTTGTCTTATTTGCGCCTAAAGGTGCAAAAGAAGGTGTTTGGGATCCCAAACTCAGAGAATTGCTACCAGATCTTTTTGGAACAGATTTTTCAAATCTTGCAGTATTTTCGCATACAGACTTAAATCGCGAAGGTGAATATCCAGGACGGTTTAAACGCATTTCTGAAATTGCTGATGTTGTAATTGTCGATGAGGCTCACCACTTCAGAAACCCAGGACGTAGAGGCGATCTAGAAATAGGTATTAAGCGCTCGCGATATTATAAATTTATGGATTTAATTCATCAAGGAAACCCGAATAAAAAATTATTCATGCTCACAGCGACACCAATTAATAATAAGCTAAGTGACATAAGACATATGATAGAACTATTTACAAATGGGAATGAAGCACATTTTTCAAGGACACTTGGAGTTCACAGCCTTCGTAATCATTTCAATCGACTTCAAAGAGAATTAGAAAAAAATCTATCCGAAGCGGCTGAAAGTATTGGTGACAATCCCGCAGCAATCAAGGAGGTCTTAGACAGTGATCAAATTTTTGAAAGTCTAATTGTTCAGCGCAGCAGGGCATATGCAATAGAAAGCCAGAAAAAGGAGTATGGCGAGGCGGCAGCTTTTCCCCAGCGGCAAAAACCAAAAGTAGCAGAGTACTCGATTTTTAAGACCTACGGTGCTCTTTTGGGTTTAATTGAGCGTGCTTTTGAGCGTTCTTCTCCACTTTTTAGTTTGGTTGTCTATAACCCAGTGGAATATTACCTTGGAGATGCAGATGAGATAGACCCTTTTCATAGAACAAGACTAAGAAATGTCGTTACGCTCATAAGAACCCAGTTTCTTAAAAGATTTGAAAGTTCAGTTTATGCTTTTGAAACTTCCTGCGATAGGTTGCTCAGAAAATTACTAGCCTTTTTAGAAATGCACTGTGAGACAGACCATGAAAAACAACTCTTTAAGCAATGGATTGCAAAAAACGAAACAATTCTGAATTATGCAGCTAATAAGCAACTCGAATTGTGGGATAAAGAAGAGGAAGACGATCCAGAACTTTTCCCACCAGAGCTATTAGAGAGGTGGGAAAAGCTTGAGCGTGATGAATACGATGTAGCATCAATAATTGATATTACTTTGCAGGATTTAGATGAACTTATTAAGTTTTTGAAAGAAACTCGAAAATTCAAACCTGCGAGAGATGATAAACTTAATAAGCTGAAGCGTATGCTGAAGAGTAAAGAGTTTACTGGTAAAAAAGTTATAATCTTTACAGAGTTTGCGGACACTGCACGCTACTTGGAAAGCAATTTAAAAGAGGATGGCTTTGATGGCTTAGCAAAAATAGATGGAGGTTCTGCAGGTACTAGATATGATGCGGTTCGCAGATTTGCGCCTTATTATAATTCAACAAGTTCAGCAGGATTAGTTGAAGAAGGCTTAGAAGAGATTAGAATCTTAATTGCAACAGATGTGCTTTCTGAGGGACTTAACCTCCAAGACAGTACCCGTCTAATCAATTATGATATTCACTGGAACCCGGTACGATTGATGCAGAGAATTGGTCGTGTTGACAGGCGAATGGATCCAGTGGTTGAGACTAAACTTTTTGAAGACTGCCCAGATTTACGGTCGGATAGAGGAAAAGTAACATTTTGGAATTTTTTGCCGCCAAACGAATTAAATACCTTGCTCAGTCTGTATAATACTGTAACTCGGAAAACATTGTTGATCTCTAAAACCATGGGCATAGAGGGTCGCAGGCTCATGACCCCAGAAGATGAGTTTGATGCTTTGCGCGAGTTTAATGCTGGATATGAGGGCGAGCGTTCATTACTTGAAAATTTACAACTTGAGTTGCAGGAACTGTTAAAAAGTATTCCTAACTTAAAAGAACGGTTAGACGATTTTCCAGGAAGTATATTCAGTGGTCGGGCAGTTCCCAAAAAGGGTACTGTGGGTGTGTTTTTTTGTTACAGATTGCCAGCTTGGAACGTAGAGCTAGAAGACTTCATTATAGAGCAAGGGCCGTGCCAATGGTATCTGTATGAAATGGTAAGTGGCGATGTGCTTCAAGAAGTTTCTGAAATCATCACATCCATAAAGTGTTCAGTTGAAGAGCCTCGGAAGTGTATCAATACCCAGGAACAACTTATTGATATTCGAGAAAAAGTTCAAAAGCATATTAAGAATAGTTATCTTAAAAAAGTGGAAGCACCCATTAGCGCCAAGCCAAAGCTTCTAGCTTGGATGGAAATAAATTAGAGTTATGTAAATTTAATGAGCCCAACTGCTGCAAATAGTTTTAGATCTATAAGAGAATTTTCTGAGTTGGTGAACTACCTGGGCGATGAACTTGATTGGCCGATAGAAACTGACAACTTTGAAGAAATGACATTTGAGTATTCTGCAGCTGAACTCGGTTTGGATGAAAAAACTGCCCCAAAGTTCCTAGAAATACGTCGCTTAAGACCGTTGGATAAAAACCAGCCGTGGGGCATTTTCTTTATACGCTTTGATGATAACAAACTGCCGGTTGTCGCGCTTCGAAGACTTTTGAGTAAGTTGGTACTTAACAAACGATCTACCAGTAATTCAGGCGACCGGGCGTCATGGCATGAGAGTGACCTTTTGTTGATTTCGCAAACAGGCAGCCTTGGGGCAAAGAGCATTTCTTTTGCGCATTTTGCCTCTAATCCAGAGAAGACAGATCTTCCTATATTAAAAGTATTAGGTTGGGACGACGATGATACTGGGCTTAAAATTGATTACGTCATAGAAACGCTGCGCGAAAAATTGATTTGGCCTGACAACCCAACCGACAGTGACGCGTGGAGAGCTCAGTGGCGAGATGCGTTTACGCTTAAAAATCGTGAAGTTATTCAAAGTTCCAAAGAAATGGCTGAGCGTCTGGGACAATTAGCCTTAGCAGTCCGAACTCGCTTACGTGAAGTGCTTGCGATTGAAAGCGAGGAAGGTCCTATTCATAAGCTGATGTCAGTATTTAAACAAAATTTGATTTCAGACCTCGATGCAGGTTCCTTTTCAGACATGTACGCTCAGACAATCGCCTATGGTCTATTGTCGGCCCGCATCATTAATCCAAAAGCAAATACGGCCGATGCAGCCCATACCCAAATACCAATAACCAATCCATTTCTCAAAGATTTAATGGAGACATTTTTAAGTGTGGGGGGCCGTAATCATAGTAGTGGTGTCAGTTTGGATTTTGACGAGCTGGGTATCAACGAAGTTGTTGATCTACTCGACAATACGAATATGGAAGCCGTCTTGCGTGACTTTGGGGATCGCAATCAAAAAGAAGATCCTGTCATGCATTTTTTCGAGGGATTTCTTCAAGAATATGATAGTAAAATTAGGAAAGAGCGAGGTGTTTTTTATACGCCACAACCAGTTGTTTCTTTCATCGTTCGTTCAGTGGATGAGCAATTGCGTACGGAATTTGGATTAGAAGATGGGCTCGCTGATACGACTACTTGGGGGGAGTTGGTTGAACGGACAGCTGACGTAGAAATCCCCGAAGGTACTTCTCCTGATCAGGCTTTTGTCCAAATTCTTGATCCTGCCACAGGCACAGGTACTTTCCCAGTAGAGGTCATTGATCTGATTTACAAAACGATGACTGCTAAATGGCAGAAGCAGGGTAATCGAGAAGCACAGATTAAGGAACTCTGGAATGAGTACGTGCCAAAGAACTTACTTCCACGGCTGCATGGATATGAGTTAATGATGGCCCCATACGCTATCGCGCATATGAAAATTGGGCTCAAACTTTACGAGACTGGATATCGATTTAGGAGCGATCAACGTGCACGCATATATCTTACAAATGCTCTTGAGCCTGCTCAGGATGCTTCAGGTACATTCGCTTTCGCTATACCTGCATTGGCAAAGGAAGCTGAAGCAGTAAACTCAATAAAACGGAAGCGACAGTTCACAGTAGTAATAGGAAATCCTCCATACTCAAACTTTTCATCTAACCTCGGTGCACATCAAAGAAGCATGATAAATCGTTATAAAGTTATTGATGGCCAGCCACTTCAGGAACGGAATGCTCTTCAACTTGAGCGCAACCTAAACGACGATTACATAAAATTTTTTGCTCTGGCAGAAGATTGTTTATCGGGTTCCTCAATGGCGATCATGGCAATGATTACCAATAATTCTTGGCTTACGGCAAAAACGTTTAGAGGTGTCAGAGCACAACTACTAGGGTCGTTTCAAAAATTATCAATTTTTGATCTTGGTGGAAGTAGTGAGTTGAGTGGAAGCTCCTTTGACAGAGACAAAGATGAGAATGTTTTTGATATTAGCCAGGGGGTGGCAATATCAATTTTAGGGCGACAAAAAATTTCAAAAAACCGAAGTCAATCTATTAAGCATCTTATTGTAAAGGGCGATCGAATTGAAAAATATGCAATGCTCACGACCAATCAAACCGCATTGCCAAAATTTGAGAATATTGAAGTAAAAGGGCCTATGTTTATTTTTGCTCAAATCAATGAATCATTTCTATGGCAAAACGGAGTGCCTTTTCAAACTGCTTTTACGGTATATGCAGAAGGAATTAAAACAGGTTTTGATGAGGGACTTATTGGTTTTTCCGACTTTGAAGTACGTCAAAAAATTCAGGAAATTTCAGATATTTTACAAAGACCAGATTATCTATTTGAGAAATATAAAGTTGGACAGAAAGGTTGGGCAAATCAGCTTCTGAGTAATCAAGAAAAAACTGCTGATTTGGCGAAAGAGACCTCGGAATTTGTTCAGTTTTCTTATAGACCGTTAGATTTTCGTTTTGTTCCTTGGCCGTCAAAATTACTTAAGGCATCAAGCTCTGTAGCTGGAAAAAATTTAAAGAGAGATGATGGAATTTGCTTGATCTTAGCAAACCAGGTTGATGGTCCAAGCGAAGTAACACATTTTTTTGTCAGTCGAAAAGTGCCGGACGCTCGCATATTCTATAGTAAGAAGGGAACCGCTACCTATTACCCATTATATCAATATTCAAATGGAGGTCTGGTCTTCGACAAAAGGTCATGTATTTCTTCAATATTTGGCAAACAATTTGCAGCTAATCTGGGCCTAACTTGGGATGAATTTAAAGAAGGGGATTTTGAAAATTACTTAGGTAGTGAAGAGATTTTGCATTACTGTTACGCGCTTTTTCATTCTCCTTATTACCGTTCATCAAATATGCAATCTCTCACCTCTGAAGCCCCGCGTATTTTCTTACCTAAAACGCTGGATTTGTTTAAACAACTTGTTTGCTTGGGGCGTGATCTCGTGAACTATCATTTGCTAGAATCAAAAAATTTAGAGAACCTAAGTAACAAATTTTTTGGAAGTCAAAGGCAGGTCGAAAAAGTTGGTTGGACAGATGAAAATGGTGGCACTGTTTGGATCAATGGTTGTGGAAATGGCAAGAATTTTAAATCTGGCACTAGCGGTTTCAGTCCTGTTAGCAAAGAGATTTGGAATTTTCATATCGGCGGTTATAAAGTATGTGAAAAATGGCTCAAGTACCGTTCCCCCAAAAAGGGAAAACCTGGGCGAACGCTGACCGATGAAGATATTGGACATTACCATAAATTAATTTTTGCTGTTGGTGAAACAATCCATATTATGGCAAAAATTGATGACGTAATAAATATAAACGGAGGCTGGCCAGATTCCTTCGCTGCGCCAGTATCCTCGCGGTCAAGCTAATGGCTAAAGGTATAAAAGTTGGAGAGCCGGTAAACACAGCTGAGGCATGGGCGTTTGAATTTCTTAAATCAAATCTTCCAGATGAATATTTACTGGTAACAAACGTAGAAATTCCAACCCCAAACGGTCAATTGAAAGAAATTGATGCGATTGTTTTTGGGCGAAACGCTATCTATTTAATCGATATTAAAGGTTATCATGGCCAACTGTCTGTAGACGCAAATTCTTGGGTGCTTGATGGCATTCGGGTGGATAATGCTCTAGCGAAAGTAAATGGTATCGCTCGAGTATACGCTGGACAGATTAAAAGCAGTATGCTGCGATCAGAACATGCGCCATGGTGCCAAGGAATGGTCTTTATCACAGGACGAGAGGGGTCGGACATTGATCTCGATAAATCTCAGGAAAATCTCAGTATTTTCGGACCTAAAGATATTATTAAAGGTCTCACAGATCCTTACTATTGTACAACGGAATATCATTACGAGATCACATCATTCCAGCGAAAAAAAGCAATAAATGTCCTTGGAAATATTGGAAAAATTCCCAGCAAAAGAACAGATAAAACTGGGTTTCAAAAATTAAAGAAACTTGGTTCGGATCAAACGATTAGTATTTGGTCAGCAACGCATGAGCAGGGAGAGCTTATCACCGAGTGGATATTGAAAGAAGTTGATATAACTTCCGAAGGTTCTAGTGCGGATGCTGAAAGGCTAATTGATCAGGCCGCTAGGTTAGAGCAATTATCAGGAGTTCTAGGAGTGCCCGTTAGTGCTCCCATGATAGGTGGTGATGGGTACTTATCATTGGCTATAAAGCGCCCACAAGGAAATTCGATAGAGGCATTTCTTCAAAAAAATCCAGGAGTGACTGACATTGCTAAGGCCCTAAGGTTTGCTGTTAATGCTATTGAACAAATTAACTCAAGGGGCCTTTCATTATCAAATTGTGAGAAATCAAATATCCTTATTGCTGACGACTCCGAGGTAACTTTTTATGCGGATTTTATTCAAAGCGAAGCTGAAAGCCCTTCGCAAACATTCAAAAGGTTGTTTTCTGATCTAGCAGTTATTTTGTCAAGCACCGAAGTTGAGAATTGGTTTAACGATGATAGCGAAGAAGATATTGAGACAATAAAATTTTATTTAACAAAGACAATAAGTGGGATAGTGACTGCAGATACATCCGAGGATCAAAACTTAGAGCCTTTCTTTGGACGGATAAATTTTGAATCACTTAAATTCAATGATCAAAGGTCTGAGATATGGAGTGCTACGCATATAGCAGGGCGCTTCAGTTGTGAGGTAGAGAAAATCTATGAGGCAGAGGCTCTCTGGCCCATCGCTCAAGGTAGAATAACGGCATTAATGCGAGCATTCCACCCAAATTTACAGCGAATTTTTGATTTAGATTATGTTCCCAAAAGTGATTGTTTTGCTGTATGTAAATCTTTGTCTGATGGACTGAATTTTGAAGAAGCTTTTTTAGAGGCATCAAACCAGCAACTTCTTGATTGGCTGAGACAAATATTACGCGCACTCAATTATTTGCATAATAACGACTTGCACCACGGACGCTTAAACTTGGGCTCAATTGTTATTGATGGTGATGAAGTCCAATTAAATAATGCCTCATTATTCGTGGAGTTTGGACATGATAACCACAGTGCATATATTCAGGATTTAAAAGACTTATGGAGTACTATTCTCTGTATATGTCTCAAATGTCGTGAAAATGATTTAGTGCCTAATCTTGAAAAATCAGAGGCTAAAGATTTGCTGTCCTCTGATGCTGCTGAGGCTGTTGGCGCCTTTTTTGAACGTCCAAACGATTTTGATTTGTCGATAGATTATTTGAAATTATTTAAACTCAAAAGTGCTGAACCAATAACTAAGTTAGATGATATGTTAATACAGCGTTGGTCTATTAGTTCTGGATATATGACCTTCTTAGTTCTTGACTTACTTAATGATATTCGACCCAAAAGTAGAAATCAGATTGTGCTAAATGCGCTAAGATCAAGAAAAATACCTGGAAATAAAACAAACAAAAGTTCTATGAACTCAGCTGTTAGTCGATTAAAATCATCTGGAA
>CACDPP010000018.1 GCA_902554705.1 Paracoccaceae bacterium | reverse complement strand
CTCCAGTCTTATCAGATGTTCCACCAACATTGCCGAGCCCGCTACTTAAAACGAAAAATAACGGATAAATTTGAATTACGTTAGCTAGTTACTATTTGGTGAACCTCAATAACATTTCCCTCAGGATCATAAAAGAAAACTTGATGCCACCCTTTTACGGCATCACTACCCCAGTCAGAATATGGCACATTCATAGTTTCTAGATGCACTTTAAAGGCCTCAATGTCATCAGTTCTATAGGCTATATGTCCACGTTCTAGAGGGTTTACTGTCTGACCCGAACGAAAAGAATTAAGTATATCTTTTTTCGTAAGGTGCATCTGGACATCACCATCAGTAACAAATGAAACATCCCCAACTAATCCACGGTTTTGATTGATGGGTGGTAATTTAGCAGGTTCATCATCACCTAGACAAAGAATTTGTCGGTAGAATTTGTCCATTTCTTTCACATTGGAGGTACACAAGTTTATATGGTGCAGTTTGAGTTTCATATCCAATTCTTTCAATTGTAAAATATCACTCTAAATTATAGTAAGCATTAAAAAATAAAACTAATTTTAGATAAAAAGAGAAAATTTATATCCTAATTTAGAGGCATAGTTCCCTTACTCTCCATCGGCTATATTAGTTTAAAAAAAATAAGGTTTTGGAAACTTTGTTTTTTATGCAAAGCTCTTGTTAAATAATTAAGGAGAAAGAAATATGTCATCAGTTGAAAAAAAGACCTTTGCCACAGAAGCGGCTGAAGTAATGGAACCCAACAATGCGAAAGTAGAAATTGTAAACGTGGGCGGTAATAGAGTTATGAAAATTGCAGCCCAACCAGGATGGGTATGGTCTAAAGACATAAAACCACTAGTGGGCACTGAAAGTTGCCAAGCCAAACATCTCGGAGTGATAGTAGAAGGAACAATAACCTGCCGCCATGATGATGGCTCAGAAATTACCTACACTGCAGGAGATGCATATTCAATCGAACCTGGGCATGACGCATGGGTTGTCGGCGATACAAAAGCAATCGCGTATGAATTTCACGGTATTTGGGGCGACGCTGGATAATATACCGGGAAGTCTACGAGGTCTTACAGTTTTCCTCGTAGATATTTCATGGCAGTAGTGCATTAAAACTTCTTAGATTGCGTTCAGATAGCTTAAATGAATTTGAAATCCGAAAACTTAGTAGAAATTCGGCGTGACTTTCACAGATTCCCAGAACTTGGTTTCAAAGAGAAAAGGACTAAACAAAAAATAGCCGGTTATCTAAAAGAACTAGGATTAGAAGTTCATTATGGTGCAGGAATAGTGGGCATCCTTCGCTCAGGTGAAGGCAGTAAAGTCATTGGGCTAAGAGCCGACATGGACGCTCTACCCATCCCCGAGACAAACAGTCACAATTACGTATCGAAAAATACAGGTGTTATGCATGCTTGTGGACATGACGGTCATATGGCGATGCTTTTGGGGGCTGCGCATAAACTTTCTACAAATGCAAATTTCAGTGGAACTATAGTTTTTATTTTTCAACCCAATGAAGAGCTTGGATTAGGCGCTAAAGCCATGATGGATGAGGGCTTATTAGAAAATTTTTCCATACAAGAAATGTATGGCATTCATAACCTTCCAGGAGTTCCAACGGGAGAACTATTAACACGATCTGGAATAATTTGTTCTTCGGAAAGCCTCTTTGAAATAAAAATTAAAGGTATGGGAGGACACTCCTCAATGCCGCAATTGGGGCGAGACGCCATTACTATTGGATCCGAGGTTGTCCAAGCCCTCCAGACTATTATCTCTAGAAAAATTGCTTCTGGATCAGGCGCAGTGGTTTCAGTGACTGAATTTATTTCTAATGGGCAGAGAAATGTTCTGCCTGGTGAAACTATTCTGAAGGGTGATGTCAGAACAAGGCGACCTGATGATCGAAAAAAAATAGAGCTTTACTTAAACCAAATTTCTAATGGTATAGCATCTGCGCATGACATTGAAATTGAAGTGTCATTTAAAACTGAATTTATAGAAACGATTAATCATATCAAACCTACCGAAGCAGTTTTAAAAACTGCAAAAAAAATAGGCCTTAAAATCACTGACTGTAAACCTATGAGTTTTTCAGAAGACTTTGCCCATTTCAGTAATGCCGTACCCAGTTGTTTTTTTGCTTTTAGGAAATGGGATAGATGGAGCAAACAATAAACCGCTCCATTCCAGCGATTATGATTTTAATGATGATCTCTTACCAATTGGTGCTGATTTTTGGACCAGTCTTGCAAAAAATCGCCTTTCTACAGAGGGATCAAATTCGGTATGACAGTTTTTGAAAGCCGACTATCCAAATTAAAAAATAAGCTTCTAGAAAATGATATAGATACTGCAATAATAACGGATGAAGATAACGTTTACTACTTGTGCGGCTATTATGACTATCTTCATATGGAATTTGGACGGCCAACCTTACTGGTCATCTCAATAGATCATGGAACTCTCCTTATAACTCCTACGATAGATCTGAACACGGCCGAAGAAACTGCTTGCGTAGACCGAATATCAGCTTGGAATGATGGCATGGGAAATGAGTGGAGAGAAAAACTACCAAGTGTTTTAAAAAGGTCCAAGCGTCTAGCTATTGAGCCAGATCAGATGCCTCCGATCGTTAGGAGATATATAGACGCAGAGGTGTCAAACGACAGAATTACATCCGCAACTCCAATTTTGAGCACTATGAGAATGATAAAATCAGAAGAAGAGCTAAAAATTGCCCGTGATGCAGGTAAAGTTGCAACCGCAATGATGGCAGCTGGTCGTGAAGCGATAGGCCACGGTGTAGCAGAATACCAAGTGGCGATAGCCACATCAAATGCTGGTACCCAAAAAGCAGCTGAAATTTTAGAAAGTGAATATGAAGACAAATTTATGTCACCCAATACTCATTTTTTGCAAATCATGGCATCGGGAGACGCTATCACTAAAACTCACCACCGAGCCAGCACGCGAATAATGCAAACCGGTGAGCCGGTATTTCTTTGTTTCTGTGGTATGACAAATTTTCACAAATTTAAACTTGGGTTCGATAGAACTTTTTGGATTGATAGAATTGCTGATAAATCTCAAATCAAAATTTATGAAGTTGCCATAGCGAGTCAGAGAGCGGCCTTGGACGTCCTTAAACCGGGTGTGACAGCAGAAAGCGTACACGCCGCTTATGCAACAGTAATTCAAGATGCCGGTTTTGATTATCCTTTTCGCTGTGGCCGCGCTACAGGCTTCAGCTTTTTGGAAAAACCTCAATTGGTCACTGGAGATAAAACCATTCTGGAACCAGGAATGGTTTTTGCAGTGGACGGGTCTGTTTCAGGAGAGACTTTTAGAGCTCAAGTCGGAGATAGCGTAATTATGACCGAAACCGGGTGGGAACCTCTTACGGCCCATCCAAAATCGATTGATGATGTAATAATTGCCTAATTATCTTTCTGTCTCAAGATTATAAACTTTAGTTTTTAGTGCCAAACCCACCTCCAGAAGGTGTCTGCATTACAAATACATCACCAGGATATAATTCGTTTTCATCATTTCCATTGTGCCTATCGATACTTCCATTCTGACGCTCAATCCATTCGCTTCCTGCCTCGCCATTTTCGCCTCCATTTAGACCCTTTGGAGGCACCCGCCTATGGGAACACAAAGTTGTTACCGTCATTTGCTCAAGAAAGCGCAAACGTCGAGTTATCCCATCACCACCAGTAAATTTTCCATTACCACCTGACCCAACCCTTATTGACATTTCCTCAACTCTCACAGGAAAACGAAACTCTAAAATTTCAGGATCCGTACTTCTGGTGTTAGTCATATGGGTTTGAACACCAGAACATCCATTAAAATTGGAACCTGCACCACTTCCACCACAGATTGTTTCGTAGTTTTGCGTATCATCATTTCCCCACACAAAATTATTCATTGTTCCCTGACTGCCGGCCATGACCCCCAATGCCTGCAAAAGTGCATTGCACATTAACTGGCTCACCTCGGTATTTCCGGCAATAACCGCTGAGGGATATTCAGCATGGATCATACTCCCCTTAGGGGCTATGATTGTCAGCGGACGAAAGCATCCCTCATTTAATGGAATTTCTTTGCCGATGAGGCTGCGAAAAACATATAGTACTACAGCATGACAAACGGCTAGCGGTGCATTGTAATTGAGTGGATCTTTTGCGGCTGTTCCTGTAAAATCTATCTTTGCTGTTCTTGCTTTTTTATCTACGCTTACCAATACTCTTATGAATTTACCGTTATCCAATTCATATTCGCTTTTTCCGCCTTTCAGTCTGGCTAGAACCTGTCTAACACATTCCTCGGCGTTGTCCTGCACATAGCGCATATAGGAATGTACAACTTTAACGCCAAACTGTTCGATCATCTTGTTTACTTCTCGAACCCCTGTTTCGTTTGCAGCAACTTGAGCAGCTAAATCTGCTAGATTTTCCTCAATGTTTCTACAGGGATATTTTCCAGAACCAAGAAGTTTTTTGGTTTCTTGCCTTCTGAAATTGCCATTCTCCACTAGCTTAAAATTATCAATTAATACGCCTTCTTCTTCAATAGTTTGACTGTCAGGAGGCGCTGATCCAGGGGTTTTACCTCCGATATCGGCATGGTGTCCACGTGAGGCTACAAAAAACAGAATCTCTCCATCATCATCAAAAACTGGAGTAATAACGGTAACGTCAGGTAAATGAGTACCCCCATTGAATGGCGCATTTAGTGCAAAAACTTCACCCTGTTTCATATTTGGATTTTGTCGAATAATTGATTTAATAGACCCAGACATACTTCCTAAATGTACCGGAACATGAGGGGCGTTTGCCACTAGTCCACCCTTAGGATCGAACAGTGCACATGAAAAATCGAGCCTTTCTTTGATATTTACAGAATATGCAGTGTTGGCAAGAGTTGCTCCCATTTGCTCAGCTATCGACATAAATAAGCTATTGAAAACTTCCAGCATAATTGGATCTGCTTTCGTTCCAATCGCCTCTTTTCTATTTATAGGCACTTTTCTTTCTAAAATGAGGTGTCGGAATTCGTTAACTTTAGCACTCCAACCTGGCTCTATAATATTTGTACCTGTGGTTTCCTTTATAATTGCTGGTCCAGAAATCCATTGCCCTGGTTTCAACAAAGATCTCTCATATAGTGGAGCTTTTATTAACTCTCCTTGACTAGTCATTTTTACTATATCGACTGCTACTGGCGCTTGCTTCACTTCTTCATAAACCGCCTCTTTAATTTCAGATGCGCCACCTATTGCCTCAACACTTAAGGCCTCAAATATGAGCTCTCTTCCATCACTAGAAAACCCATAGCGTGCGCGATGGGCTTCATCAAAACGCTTTTTTAACTCTTCCAAATTACCAAAACTAACCATAAGTGCTTGATGTGATCCTTTCAGCCGTAAGTGCGCTCTACACTCTACAATTATGTCGTCGTGAGGAACCCCTTGAGATACAACTTGGTCTGTAGCTTTTTCTGATAATTCTGAAAGGAGCGCTAATGCTTCTTGATAATCAGTAAGAGAACGCTCAAATTGGCTCTCTTTCATACAGCGAATTTCAGCTAGTCCCATACCATAGGCTGAAAGGACACCTGCGAAAGGATGGATAAAAATGGTTTGAATGCCCAAAGCATCAGCTACCAGACATGCGTGTTGCCCTCCTGCGCCGCCAAAACATTGTAACGCATACTTCGTTACATCATATCCTCTTTGTATAGAGATTTTTTTGATAGCGTTGGCCATATTAGAGACAGCTATTCGCAAAAACCCGTCTGCCAATTCTACAGCCGGCAAAGGTTTGTTCCCTGTTTTCATTGATATTTCTTCAGCAAACTCTTTAAACATGTTTTCAACAATTGACACATCTATTGGCTGGTCGGCATTAGATCCAAAAACACATGGAAAATGGAGCGCTTGAAGCTTGCCTAACATAACGTTGCAATCAGTTATCGTTAATGGGCCCCCTCTTCGGTAGCAAGCAGGGCCTGGATTTGCTCCAGCACTTTCGGGACCAACCTGAAACCGTCCATCTCGAAAGAATAAAATTGATCCACCGCCAGCCGCAACTGTGTGTATATCCATCATAGGAGCACGGACCCGTGCACCGGCAACTTCTGTTTCAAAACTTCTTTCAAATTCGCCATTATAGTGACAGACGTCAGTAGAAGTCCCACCCATGTCAAAACCAATTAATTTGTTAAATCCAGCACTTTGCGCAGTTTTGACCATACCCACAACTCCACCGGCCGGGCCAGAAAGTATAGCGTCTTTTCCTCTGAAAATATTTGCATCTGTTAAACCGCCATTTGACTGCATAAATAAAAGTCGCGCTGCATAATCTGTATCAAATTCTGAAGATATTTGAGCAACATAACGCTTCAGAATTGGAGATAAATAAGCATCGATAACGGTTGTATCCGCCCTGCCAACTAATTTCATAAGAGGTGAAATTTCATGACTAATTGAAATTTGCTCAAACCCTTCATCAGCAGCTATTTGTGCAATCCGCTTTTCGTGTATTGGGTTCAAATAACTATGCATTAAAGCGATAGCGACACTTTTAATTCCTTTAGTCCGAGCTGATTTCAAACCCTCACGAGCCTTCGCCTCATCTAATGGCTCAATTATTTCACCTTCTGCGTCTAACCTTTCTTTGATTTCACCAACCATTTCATAAATAGGAGTAGGTAATATAATATTGAAATCGAAAAGTTTTGGCCTCGCTTGGTATCCTATTCGAAGTAAATCCCGGAACCCTTCAGTTATAAGAAGAAGCGTTCGATCTCCTTTTCGCTCCAGCAAAGCGTTTGTCGCCACTGTCGTTCCCATTTTTACACAATCGACATCCAATTCTTTGATTTTTTTATTATTATCAATTTTCAAAAAATCACGAATTCCTTGGATGGCAGCGTCTTTATATTGTTCCGGATTTTCAGAGAGATATTTCGAGTTTTTAAAAGATCCGTCCGGTGACTTTGCAACTATATCAGTGAACGTGCCTCCACGATCTATCCAGAACTGCCATTTACCATCAGAAGTATCTGTTTTTATGGACATTTAATTTTAACCACCTTTGGCAAACTCACTGCTACTTTTTTTCACTATAATCAAATCGCCTAAACGCCGACAATACTGTAAGACTTTCTTGAAATATAAATCTGTAATAATTACGTCTCTGGCATTGGCTCAAGTATTTTTTAATTCTGAGAATCTCGAAAGAAAGATTGAAAATGTCACGGTTACATAACTTGGATTTTTTAAGAGCGTTTGCAATGATGATGGGATTGGTCATTCATGCACCTATCTTATTTACGATGCCAGATGTGGCAAGAGATTTTCAAATTGAGAATATACCAGTACTAGAAAGTTGGGGGTGGTTAGTGATGAGTTTCATCAGTAACTGGAGAATGCCTCTATTTTTTCTATTGTCAGGTTTTTTTGCTGTTTTAGTTATAGAAAAAAAAGGCAACCCATACTTCGTAAAGGATCGCATTATAAGAATAGGCATAACCTGCTTATTATTTTCTGCATTTTACGATATATTAGATGGTAGGATTGATTTCACTACAGCGCATTTATGGTTCCTGTATGAACTAATGATTTTTGTCTTGTGTTTCTCACTTTTATACAAAATCAAAGTATTCAAAGACCTTGTTTGTAAAATAATTTCCCCAAAAATATTTCTCATAATTTCTTTATGGTTAATTGCGACAGTACCTTTAGCCCACATTCTAAATAATTCGTTTAATCCGTACGCACTAATGCCGTCAGAAACTTTTTTTAGTCTTAAACCTGGTAACTTGGTATATTATTTTTCATATTTTTTGTTGGGCGTTCTTCTTTACTCAAACCAAAAAATCTTCAGCAAATTATCAGAGAATAAAACTATCACACTATTGGGTATCCTATCTGTGTTGGCATATTTCGCACAATTATATGCAGGTAGTTTACTTTACAGCGAAGTAGAAGATATCAGAAAAATTACATCTATAAAATTTGATACCGTTGAGGTACTTTTCAATGCATTTACAAGAGGAGCCAACACTATCTTGTGGTGTCTATTTTTTATTGGATTAGCATCCAAATTTATCCAATCAAGTAGTGCAACCCTTAGATGGTTTGTTGAACTCTCTTACCCCATATACATAATGCACGTTATTCCACTGCCTATAATCAGTGCTGGCCTCTATGAGGCTGGATTGAGCCAAATCAGTAATTTTTTACTGACAATCATCATTGGTTTTATAGTCTGCGTATTTTTGTATTACATTTTTATCAAGTTCACGCCTTTGAACTGGTTGCTTAACGGTTATCATAAGTCGTTCTTTCAGCTGAAATTAAAGCGAAGTTAAGCATTATAAATGAATAACAAATGCTAAAATTAAAACCGGATTAGCAGAATCCTATTCTAGTGGATAAAATGGAGCTTTTTAAAAGTCTTGCGCCATTCTGACACCTCTTCTGTTAGAGTTTTACCTTTCAAAGCTTTTGCAATCAATCCTGCCAAACGGATTGAATCCTTTGCTTTCATACCCCACCTGACCAATTCAGGAGTGCCAAACCTCAGACCATTCATATCTCCCTCTAATTCTTTAACTGGCAATCCAATTCCACAAGCGAGAAAGCCAGATTTTCGTAATAGTTTAGATGCTTGCTGACCTCCGCCATACTCTTCTGCTAGTACTGCAAACTGATGTGATTGCGTATGTCCCAAGGCTCCAAAAAATATTGGGATATCGTATTCTTCCAAAGATGAGGCAAGGGTTTTAGCCATAAGAACCATTTCAGCAACGTATTCTTTACCGAACTCCCTCCAATCCAGCATCGTTACAGCCAAAGCTGCTGACTTAGCAGCATCAAAATTCGCTGTCATGCCAGGAAATGCTATGCAATCAATTTTTTCTGCAATTCCAGCATCGTTGGTAATAATTGCACCACCTGGAGGTCCTCCTAAGCTCTTGTAAGTACTCATCGTAACTACGTCAGCTCCAAGATCTAATGGGTTTTCCCAGGCTTTCCCTGCTATAAGCCCACACTGGTGAGCTGCATCAAATAAAAGTCTAGCCCCTACTTCCTTGGCTATTGAACTAACTGCCGAAACAGGATGCTCAAATAAATTAAGGCTACCCCCCAGTGTGATAAGTTTTGGTTTTTCTTTCAAAGCAATTTCACGAAGTTGGTCTATATCCACAGTATAATAGTCTTTATCGATAGGGGCTTCGATTATATTTAACCCAAATAATCCTGCACATCCTGGGTTATGGTGGGTCACATGTCCACCAATAGAGGCAGGTGGTACAATAATTGTATCTCCAGGTTTGCAAATAGACATAAAAGAAAAAAGGTTTGCCATTGCACCAGAGGGCACTCTAATTTCGGCAAACTTAGAGCAAAAAATTTCTGCCACGAGACTAGAAGCCACAACTTCTATTTCCTCTATTGCTTCAAGACCCATTTCATATTTATCTCCTGGGTATCCAAGCGACGGACGAGTGCCTATACCACAAGACAAAAAAGATTCTGCCATAGGGTTCATAACATTGGTAGCTGGATTTAGGTTAAAACAGTCTTTCTCGTGAATAATTTTGTTTAAATCAGCCAAAAAGGTGAGCCGTTCAAGTAATTCTTTAGAAGATGATCCTGAAACTTTTTGAGCCAAATCTTGAACTAAATTTTCGCTGGCTTCTGGCACCCATTTTCTTCGCTCTAATTGCATAAAAATACCTCAATTTGGATATGTGATCTTTAGTTCATTTAGAATAACCTTTGAATATAAATCTTTAATTTTTATACTGCCCAGGCCATTCTTTACCTAAATGCTAAGTTTTAAACTTATTTGCTTGACCGATCACTTATTAAACTGCTCCCAAAATGATACTTAGTGCGTAAAAAATGTTCAATTAATTTGCTTCGTAAAAAATAGCGTGACGTAATTCTTGATAGTTTTTACAGGAAAATCCTAATTTTAATTTCAATCAAAATTAGGAATTAAAAACGAAAAAAATTGTCATAGCCGCAGTGTTGGTATTTGCACCTTTTGCTGCTTTTGCTGGAGGTCATTCGGCTTTGAGTGCATCTGGAACAGGGGTTCGTATTGATTTAAAAACTATTGAAGGCACTTCTGGTAACCATGTCCAGGCAACGACCAGCGATATATGGATGTATGAAAATCCGCCAGAAGGTTTTCCCGAAGCAATGAAAGTTAACTGTAATTATTTTCAGGTTTTTGCTACCGGTCAACAGCGACCAAATGGGGGAATTGGGGTTTGCCAGGCGCATGATCCAGATGGTGACATTTCGCTAGTCAATGGTGTTTTCCAACCAGACGGCACAATTGCCCTAACAATAATTGCGGGAACTGGGAAGTGGGCAGCTTTAACAGGAGCTAAGTTTCAAGGCAAAACTAGGACCCGGGTAGATGGAGGTGTTGTTTACGATTTTAAACCCGTGAACTAATTCTACAGTTGCGGAGGAAATATATTAGAAAATTTTTGGTTTAGTAAGTAGCATATAGATACAAATAGGGAGGATTAAAATGTCATATGTAGCTATAAGAGAAGTAACGCCAGTAACTGGCAAAGAGGCCGTTTTGCAGGAAAGGATGCTCCGACTATCGAGCATTATGGAGCGGCATGGCGCAAAATCCAGCGTATTCAAGGTCGTAGCTGGAGATGGGGCAGGTCGATTTGACTTAATGAACTGGTATGACACTGTCGAAGCAGGGGCAACCGCTTTTGAAGCTTTTGGTGCCGATGAAGACTTCCAAAAGGTAATGCAATTGCGGGCTGTCGATCCCGTCGGAGAAGTTGTAGGTCCTTGGATAGGGAGAATGATATTTGGGAACGCTCCAAAGGGCAGTAAGCCAGTTGTGGTGCACCGTGACTATCATACCCCAAGATCAGCAGTACAAAAGGCCTTGGAGCTTGCGCCCGAACTTCAAAACCTTATGGAAAGCCTAGGAGTTGAGGTTGGTGTAGGTATGCCAATCATGAAGGATGACCATGAAATGCTCAGAATAGTGTACCGATTTGACTCCATGGTTCATTGGGGACAATCTGTTGACAAAATGGTTACCGATGAACGCTTTCTTGGTATTGTTAATGCTGCACATGAGGCCGCAACATTAAAGTCTTCAAGAATGCTAGTAAAGGTCGAATAGAAAAATCAGCACGGGTTTTTGCATGTTTAGATGCCCGTGCTAAATCATCGAGATCTAGAACTACTCGATCCTAATCATCGCTTCATTTCTTCTCATAAAAAATGGTGTCAAAGGCCCGTTAAACGTTGCCTTTATTGGTTGATCAATTGTTTCAATCTTGTCAGTATCTAAAGCTTCGAGAAGTACTTTTGATTGCCTTTCAAAATTTTTATAAGTTGAGCGTCCAGAGTATTTTATAACGGCATATTTACCCCCTTTTACGATGACAACAGATAGGTCCTCACTTAATGGTTGAGGTGCTGTTTTTAGTTGAAATTTTCTTGGCAAAAAAAACTTCATAATTATTTCGCCATCTTGAAACATCTGCGTAACCGGCGTGGTCATATCTATTTTTATCGACTGTGTGACAGGCGTCGTCATCTCTATTTTTGTGGAAGAGATATTTGACCCAGAAATGTACTTAAATAATTTTCTAAAGGCCCCGTTTTGCCCATTTTTTTGCCTAGTTTGCACAGCAAGGCGATCATCATATTCTCTAATTTCATAAATTTGATTTGCAGTAATTACGCGATATGAAGTCTCTTCTAATGCGATAGATATATTCGCCCAGAAGTAGAAAATAGTTAACAGAAAAACTAGACCAACTCTCATTTTTAAGTCCCATTAGATTCTATTTGCTTGTACTCAGTTTTATCAAAATAAATTATACTGCTATAAAAATCATTAAAAAAACTGATTAAAAAAATGAAAAAAAAATAGTATTTATTTAAAGTTTTTTAAAACTTATTGTGTAATAAAGTCCCAGTTTAGAGAAGGTCTATTGCATCATGAAAACATTTGTATGGAGCTTCATTGTTTTCGCAGTAACGCTAACTCTGATTTTTGCCATTATTTTTGCTCCCTCTTACCTGAAGTCGCAGCAGGAAAAGAGAGATAAATCTATTGGATGTCTACAATATCGGCAGATGTTTGAATTATCACAAGAAAGTCATATTATAAATCCTGCTGGGAAAAAATGGGTTCGTGAAAGCATGGCAGCCCAAGGCCTCATGAAAAAGTACAAATGTACGCCAATTGAAACTAGGATCCGTATCAATTGATTTATTTCCAGATCTGATGTGAAATGTTACCAACAAAAATTAAAATAAAAAATAAGCCACATAGCATGTGCTATGTGGCCTTTATAAGTTTTAAAAAGTTCTTCGCAAAAATAGTTGCAAATTTAGTGCCAATATTGAAAAATAATGTATTTTTAACATGTTTTACCGACAGAGGATCGCTACATGTCCAGAATCTCCACGACAACCGTTGGCACCATAAACGTAACTACACTACGCGACGGCGAACGTACACTTCCACCCGAAGCCCTAAAGAATTTATCAGATGAAGACACTAATAGAATTAACAGTGATGAAAATCAGTCCTTCACTTTTACAAATTTCAACGCCTGCATGATCCAAAATGGAAAGCAAAATTTGCTTGTTGATACTGGTTGTGGAACCCTATTTGGGCCTACGTGTGGCTTCATTATCGATGCCCTAGAAGAATTAGGTTTAGCTCCTGACGATATAACAGATATATTTATCACACATTTGCACCCCGATCACATAGGCGGTTGTATTAATGAGGATGGTTCTGCTGTTTTTAGAAATGCAAACTTCAAGATAGTTGAGGAAGAACACAATTTTTGGACTTTAAAAGAATTTGGTTCAGATGAAATAAACGGAAGAGATTGGTCAAGTTTAGCAAAAAATGTTCTATCGGCCTATGATGCTCAGCTAGAAGTATTAAAGAGTAATAAAGATATTATTAGCGGAGTTTCAACTGTACCACTTCCGGGACACACTCCAGGCCATGCAGGTTTTAGAGTCGACGACGGAAATCAAAGTATGTTTCACATGGGCGACATAATTCATGTGCCAAATCTTCAATTGAAAGACCCAAATATTTGTACTCTCTTTGATATAGATCCCGAAAGTGCACTTAAATCGAGAAAATACGCACTCGATATGGCGTCTAATGATAATTTACTCTGCACCAGCGGTCACATGTTAGAGCCAAAATTTATTCATTTAGAGAAGCGCGGATCCAGTTATTTTATGACAAGTTGAAGATATTAGGACATTGTACTATTTGCTTAAGTCAAAAATAAGTAAAAGCAATTTTCTGTAAATTTAATTTTGAAGACTTAATCTGGGTTTTTATGAAAGAGCACGATAGTTTATACTCCTGGTTCCGACTGCTTATTGCTCTTTTAGTAGCGACAGTAGGCAATATAGGCATGTGGGTGGTTGTCATCATACTACCAGACATACAGCAAGAATTTACTATTGATCGGAGCACAGCATCTATTCCATTCGCCTTAACAATGGTTGGCTTCGCTATTGGTAACGGAGTGATGGGACGTATTGTTGACCAATATGGGATAACAAAAACAATTATTCTCGCAGCTATAATTAACACCGTAGGCTATATCGCAGCCATGCAAGTGAATAACGTTTATTTACTTAGTATATTACAATTCTTTATTGGCTTTGGCACCGCGGCATCTTTTGGCCCACTCATCGCAGATACTTCTCATTGGTTTTTAAAGAGACGTGGCATAGCCGTTGCCCTAATTGCGAGCGGAAATTACTTCTCCGGTGCAATTTGGCCTCCCCTTTTTAATAGTGCCTTACAATCAGATGGCTGGAGAGATGTATACGGAATACTGGCACTAGCCACTATTTTTGTAATGATCCCTTTGTCTTTTTTGCTTACTAAAAAAATCAGCGAAGAAACTTCTAGAGTGTCTGACGCCGCCTCCGAGAATAGAAGATCAAGCGTAAACATATCCCCCAGAATGCTTACAATTTTACTTTCGATCGCGGGCGTTGGTTGTTGCGTTGCAATGTCTATGCCTCAAGTTCATATCGTCGCGTTCTGCATTGACTTGGGGTACGGCCCAGCTGTGGGTGCTGAAATGTTATCCTTAATGCTGATAGGAGGCATAATTTCAAGGCTTATAAACGGTTTGCTGGCTGATAAACTAGGAGGAGTTTATACTCTATTAATTGGATCCACTCTTCAATGCATAGCACTTTTTTTGTATCTGCCCTTTGATGGTTTGGTATCTCTTTACATCGTTTCGGCAGTTTTCGGATTATCACAGGGTGGTATCGTCCCAAGTTACGCAATTATTATTCGCGAGTATCTACCCAGTGCAGAAGCCGGCACACGCGTAGGCTTTGTCATGATGTGCACCATAATGGGGATGGCAATCGGCGGTTGGATGTCGGGCTGGATTTACGATATCACGGGTTCTTACGCGGCTGCTTTTTGGAATGGTATAATATGGAATTTCCTAAATATAGGTATCGTCCTATTTTTAATAATGCGTAATCGAAATTCAAAATTCAAAGGTTTACAACCAGCTAGTTAAGCAACTTCTTTTAACGGTAAGATATAATCTAGAAAAACTTCTTTCAGTTTACTTTGAACCACGACATCGAATTTACCCATTTCCTCGATAGCTTCTTCAATTTGCGCAAAATCTGCGTTTTTCAAGTCTTCTATTAACCATGAAAAATTTTGCAGTGACCCAGTGTTAGCAACAGCAAGCGCAGCTGAGTATACCAGGACTTTTTCCGATCGGTCTATCATTCCTGATGCTATATCCAAACCGACATCTGGACGATCATCTAAAACGCAACCAAAAACACCATCACTTTTTCGTTTATCACTATTCGTTTGACCCTGTGCAATAGGATCGTACTCTAATGCCAGCAGAGTTAAATCACACCCCTCTTCCGTTTTGCCTGTTTTAAGCAACACTTCGCCATATTGCTGCAGTATTCTTGGATCATTTGGATTGACGTCGTAAGCCTTCTTTCCGTGCTCTAATGCTGCTTTCATATCACCCATCATTGTGTTCACTGCGCACTGAAGACGATGACATTCAAAATCGTTTGGATCAATGCTGAGGGCACTAGACATCAAATTACTGAACTCTGGCATAATTTCTTGCATTGGCTTGTCGACGTAACCTCTGACCATAGCTTGACCTAAAGTACATGCTTTCCAGGCATAAGCTTGAGCGTTGTCAGGATCAGCTTCAATAGCAGCATCAAACATCTCGAGTGCGTTCGCGTTAGCTTCAGCAGTAAGAGTATGATGGCCTTCTTTCCCCTTAAGGAGAAATTCGTAAGAGCTCATGTTTTCGGTCGGCTTTCGCTTTGCCCTAGTCAGGCTAGCTAGCTCAATTTCACCTAAAATTTCCTTTATAACACTTCTGACAATTTCATCTTGTACCTCAAAAATATCATCAAGAGTGCGATCAAACTTTTTACTCCATAAAACCTCTTGAGTATCAGCATCGATTAGAGAAACAGTTATTCGAACACGAGGTCCAGCAGACCTGATGGAACCTTGAATTAGAAAATTTACACTGAACTGAGAAATGAATTGTTCTAAATTTTCTCCACTTTCAGAAAAATTCATGCTTGATTGTCTTGATACAACTGACACCTGCCTAACCATCGACAGCTCAGTGAGTATATCTTCGAAAATCCCATCAATTAAAAATGCACTATCCTCATTAGCATTTAAATTCTTAAAAGGAAGAATTGAAACTATTGGTTTCTGTGCCTTTATTTCACGTTGCTCCTTGGTAGGTTTTGGAGGTGCCCCCAAAATGGTTGTTTTTTCAGAACAAATTGAAAAGACTTCAAATTCATCAGAGATATTTTTTAGTTTTTTCTTACCAGCAGCCTGAGAAATTGCTTCAATCCTTGAAACTACTTGTTCATTAATCGCTCGAGAAACTAAGATTTGTCCTGGCAAACACTGAGCTTCTAGCCGCGCTGCTATGTTTACGCCATTCCCATAAACATTTTCATTTTCTAAGATTACTTCATCACAATGCACACCAACTCTCCAAAGTAATGGGCTGTCGCCACTTTCTTCAGTCAGTGTTTCGTTTCTTTCGTAAATTCTGTCTTGAAAACTTATTGCGCAATTTACTGTTTCTACTGGACTGTTAAACTCTGCCAAGACAGAATCTCCGGCTGTATGGAAAATTCTTCCGCCGTGTTTCTCGATATATTCATCAATGATTGATCTACAACTGTTTAAACTTGAGAGAGTTCCTTCCTCGTTTTCGGCCATATGTTTACTGAAAGAAACACAATCGGTTGCTAAAATCGTTGCGAACTTTCTTTGAACTTCAGTCATTAGCCTTCCCCAGAATTTAACTTTACTTGTTGCTACTTTGCGTGATCTTTTAAATTTTTGAGTATATTTAATTTAATTATGCAATAATAACCCTAGGGAACGTCAAGATCTTGGCAAGCCGAAAATTCATCTGAGAGCCATTTAAGTAGGAGCAAGAAAATGTCAGTAATTGTAGTTGCAGAATTTCCAATGACCGAACAAGGAGCCCAAGATTTTATAGATTGGAGCAAAAGTGACGACGGGTATGTAATCACAAGGAAACATAAGGGATTTGAAGATATTCGAACATTTTTGGCTGAAGACAAGAAAACAGTTTACTTGTATGAGAAATGGGATAGCAAAGAAGATCATCAAGCTTATTTGAACTTTAGAGTAGAAAATGGCCTTATGGACTTCTTAAATCCTCGACTGGACGGTGACTTTAAAGTTACCTACTTTTCCGAAGAATAGATTTTTATTCAAATAAGCTCCTTTGCATTTTTTACTTGCTTTAGTTCACATGATGAACTTGGGTTACGTAAGGACAAGGGAGGAAATAATGAAATCTTTAATTAAACTTTGGATAATATCCGCAGTATCTTTGTGTATAGCAATTCCAGCATGGAGTGCGGATGTTACAATGCGGATATCGCTTCAGCTTCCACTTAAAAGCCACTTGGGGCAAAATCTGCTCCTTTTTAAAGAGGAGGTGGAAAGCAAATCTGGAGGCAGTATAGCCATAGAGATCTATGACTCTGCTCAGTTATACAAGGACAAAGAAGTGCCAGCAGCTGTAGGCTCGGGTTCAATTGAAGCGGGAGTAGCTTCATTAACAAGATACGTGGGAGATATCCCCGCTGTTGATATTTTTTATCAGCCTTTTCTTTTTGATACGGAAGCAAAAGTAAGAAAAGCCGTAGCAAAAGGCTCAGAAATTCGTGGCCCTATTGACGAAGCCATCAAGGATACGGGCTCGACTGTATTGTGGTGGCAAGCATACGGCGGCGCGATAATGCTGTCTAAAGGAGAGGCAATTAAAAACCCAGGCGATATGAAAGGCAAAAAAGTACGCGTTTTTGGTAAAACCCTAGGCCAATTTGTTGAAGCAACTGGTGGAGCTCCAACTTTAATCTCGGGCTCAGAGCAGTACTTAGCTTATCAACGGGGTACTGTAGATGTAGGTATGACTGGTGTTTCCGGCGTAAAATCCAGAAAATTATATGAGGTTATGGATACAATTACCGTTACTAACCATGCTGATATCGAATTTATCGTAGTAGCAAATACAGATTGGTGGAACAGTTTGAGCAACGATCAGCGAAGTATTATAAGTAGTGCCGCGTCGATGGCTGAAACATCAGTTCGAGATAAAATGTCCAGCATAGAAGCTGAGGCATACGATATCGCTAAAAGCAATGGAATGAATATCGTAGTACCTTCCGCTGATGATATCGCTGCCTTCAAAGCAGCATCAGGCTCTGTTTACGATGCTTATAAAGAAAAAGCGGGAGCCCTAGGCGTCCAATTGCTTGAAGCAGCATCAAACTATTAATCTAAAAATTAAAACCACCCAAACAGGGTGGTTTTTCCAATCAGGACAGAAGATAATGCACTTGTTTGTTAAATACTTTGAGGGTTTAACACTTAAACTGGCTTGGTTAGCTGCCTGGCTATTTGTTTTATCTGGTATAATGCTCAGCTACGAAGTTGTAGCCCGTTACTTTTTTTTAGCACCAACAAAATGGGCGGCAGAACTCAGTCAACTTTGTTTAATCTATGGCACACTACTTTCTCTATGTTGGTTACTGCAAAACCGAAAACATATTCAAATTAATGCTGTTATTGGGCTTATGAGCACTAAGCTTCAAAAAATTACGGGTATTGCCACAATGTGTGTTCTAACGTGGTTTTGCGCATATGTTACTGTTTTTGGCGCGCAGATTTTCTATGACTCTTTTGAAAGAGGTCGAACAACAGGAAGCCTGCTTGATTTACCATCATGGATCGCTGAGTTACCTGTACCCACTTTATTCGCAATGCTGGCAATTCAAGCCATAATTGAGATTTGGAAACTTCTTACTGATCAGCCTATTCCTGAGGGAGAAACTCAATGAAACTTATTGTGATCTTGGGAATAATGTTTGCCTTGTTATTAGCGAGTCTACCAGTAGCATTTTCACTCGGTAGTTTAGGTTTAGGTATGCTTTTGGGAGGAGGCTTCTCTCCTTTAATGGCACCACAAGCAATTTTATCAACTTTGGATGGATTTATTTTACTCGCCGTTCCGCTGTTCCTTTTAATGAGTAATATCCTTTTGTACGGAGGCTGTGGTAGAGATTTATATGCAGCAGTACAGGCCTGGGTGGGACATTGGCCAGGTGGTTTGGCGATAGCAACAATTATTTCATGCGGAATTTTCGCTGCGATCTCAGGTGTTTCTGTAGCAACGGCAGCCACAATCGGCGTTGTTGCAATTCCAGAAATGATTGAACGAGGTTACAATAAAAAATTTGTTTATGGTCTACTGGCTGCCGGAGGAACTCTTGGAATTCTCATCCCACCTAGCTTACCTATGATAGTGTACGGGTTTATAACTGAGGAAAGTGTGATCTCACTTTTCCTAGCCGGTATTGGCCCCGGGCTTTTCCTCATCGCACTTTTCATAGTTTATTCTATAATCTATGCTCACTTGTTTGGCGGATATACTCCAAGCGAAAAAGCACCTTGGGATGTAAGGATTAAAACCTCTATTAAAGTAGCTCCAACCATTGCCTTAGCTTCACTAATTCTAGGTGGCATCTATACAGGTATATTTACTCCAACTGAGGCCGCAGCTGTTGGGTTTTCACTAGCTATAATTTTAACTGTTGTTTTAATGCGATCGTTATCATTCAAAGATTTTAAACGTGCTGTTTTCGAGGCTATGATTACAACTGCCGCAATTTTAATTATAATTGCTGGTGCAAAAATTTTTGGAAAAGCAATTACATTATACAGAATACCGCAGGATATATCATATTTGATACAAACCTACGTCGATAGCAAAACGCTCTTTGTCGTAGTTGTTTGCGCAGTTTTAGTTACAATGGGACTTGTTTTTGAAACACTATCAATGGTTTTGATTATGGTGCCTGTTTTACTTCCTGCAGCTATGGGCATGGGAATTGATCCAATCTGGTTTGGGATATTTATGGTCGTGATGGTAGAATGTGCCTTAATCACTCCACCGGTTGGCCTAAACCTTTACGTTATTCAGTCTGTCTCAGGTGCACCTTTAGGAGATGTCGCAAAGGGTGTTTTACCATTTTTATTTTTAATGATTTTTACAGTCGCAGTAATGTATGTGTGGAGTGATTTAGTACTTTATATCCCGTTCAAACTTTAAAGGTAGAAAATGCTTATGAGTAATCCGAAAGCAACCAAACTACGCAAACTAATAAGTTCAGGGGTATTTCTACCAATGCCCTGCTGTTTTGATGCACTTTCCGGTAAGATGATAGAACAAGCAGGGTTCAACCTTACATTCATGTCAGGTTTTGCAGCATCAGCTTCGAGGATAGGAGCGCCAGATCTGGGTTTAATGTCTTATGGCGAAGTTGTTGATCATGCGAGAAACATAACTGATGCTACCTCTATTCCGTTAATTGCAGACGGTGATACTGGATATGGAAATGCAATGAATGTCATACGGACAGTGTCAGGACTAGCCAAAGCGGGTTGCGCCGGCGTTTTAATAGAAGACCAACTAGCACCAAAGAGATGTGGCCACACCCCAGGAAAAGAAGTAGTGGGCCGTGAAGAAGCCTTTGATAGAATAAAAGCAGCGGTTGATGCTCGTGAAAACGGTGATGATATATTAATCATGGCTCGTACCGACGCCAATCATACATATGGGCTAACAGAGGCGCTAGAACGTGCGCAAAAATTTCATGATTTAGGCGCAGATATCTTGTTTGTTGAGGCCCCAAAAAATGAAGAGGAAATGAAGCAAATTTGTAGTGAACTCCCGGGCTGTAAAATGGCAAATATAGTTGAGGGAGGCTTAACGCCCAATATCCCAATGACCGAATTGAATGAAATGGGCTACCAAATCGCTGCATATCCGCTAACATTGTTATCAGCATCAATGCGGGCGATGAAAAATGCACTTGCTAATTTAAAAAGTGATACTCCGAGAGACAACGATATTCTTAATTTTAGTGAGTTGCGCGATATAATTGGGTTCGAAGAGTATTATGAAATTTCGTCCCAATATGAAACATCGAAAAGAAACAAACCTGAATAAATATATGAATAGAAAAAATTTTAAAGCTGTCGCGTCTTTTGAGGATTCTACAGGACTAAAGTGTGTTGATTTAATTCAGACAGAAGAGAACTTTTTTACATTTAAGACTTTCCGTAAGGATCCAGAAGATCCAAATGGCTGGTTCCCATATGGTTACGAGGGTCAACTTTACTCAACAAAAGAAGAAGCCCTGGAAGCCGCCAAGAAAGTCATAGAATGGTTTTCGTAATCTATTAAAATAACTTCGACCATAAAATATTAAAAATTTGTTTCTATAATTTTAGTCAATTCAAAACGATTAACATCAACTAGGCCTAGATCGGAAATCCTAAGTTCTGGGATTACAACTAATGCAAGTAAGGTATGCTGCATGTAGGCATTATTTAAAGTACAACCGCAATCAATCATTGCAGAAACAATAGCTTGCGCTTTGACTGCCACGTCTGAAGCCTTACTATCGGACATTAAACCCGCAATTGGTAGTTCAACCAATGCAACTTCAGAACCATCTTTCCATAGCGAAACACCACCTCCGACTTCACCGAGCCTATTGGCAGCACAAGCCATCATCTCCTGATTAGTTCCCACGACAATCATATGATGGCTGTCATGCGCAACTGAAGACGCAATAGCCATAGATCCAGTATAGCCAAAACCAGAAACAAACCCATTTACAACAGCGCCAGTTCCACGGTGTCTTTCAACTAATGAAAGATAGCAGACATCCCCTTCTACTTGAACTTTCCCCTGCTTCACCGGCAAGTCAAATTCCAAGGCCTTAGTTGGAGCCTGATTTTCGATAACTCCAATAACTTTAGCTTTTACTGATGATAAACCTGTAGGTACAGATATCACAAAATCCTTGAGTTCAAGTTTCTTACCTAGGTTTACGGTTTTCCTCACAGTTTGAGGCCATTCGTAATGAGGACATTTGGTGAGCAATTTTCCATTTTCAGCCACACGCTCTCCTCTGGCAAACACAACATCAATAGGAAGATCATTGATACTTGACGTAACAATAAAATCTGCCCGACGCCCGGGTGTTATACTGCCCAATTCTCTTTCCATTCCAAAATGACAAGCTGTATTAATCGTAGCCATTTGAATCGCAATTAGCGGGTCACAACCACAATCAATGGCATGACGAACGACGCGGTTCATATGCCCGTCATTGACCAAAGTTCCCGAATGGCAATCATCCGTACACAGTATAAAATTGCGAGGATCCAACCCCCTCTCAGTGACGGCTGTAATTTGGTTTTCAACGTCATACCAAGCGCTTCCAAGACGCATCATCGAGCGCATACCTTGTCTAACGCGCGCAATTGCATCATCTTCAGCAACGCCTTCATGATCATCAGATGCACCACCTGCAACATATGCATGAAATGGTATTCCTCTATCTGGAGAAGCATAGTGCCCTCCCACTGTTTTATTAGCATTCATCGTTTCTGCAATTTCAGATAGCATTTTAGGGTCGCTATTTATCACTCCTGGGTAATTCATCATCTCACCCAGCCCAACTATTCCTGGCCATTTCATTGCTTCAGCCACCTCTTCTGGCCCAATTTCAAATCCAGTTGTTTCAAGACCAGGCGCTGAGGGAGCACAAGATGGCATTTGAGTGAATATATTTATTGGCTGCATCATAGCTTCATCATGCATCATCTTTACGCCACTCAAACCGAGTACATTGGCTATCTCATGGGGATCAGTGAACATAGTCGTAGTTCCATGTGGAATGACAGCTGCTGCAAATTCGGCAGGTGTTAACATTCCACTTTCAATGTGCATGTGGCCATCACAAAGCCCAGGTATTATAAAATTTCCACTTGCATCAAAAATAGTGGTATTTGGCCCTACGCAATGACTGGCATTTGGCCCTACGTAGGCAAACCTGCCTTTTAGAATAGCCACCTCCCAACCATCCAGTATTTCTCTTGAATTAACGTTTACTAGCCGGCAATTTTGAACAACGAGTTCAGCGTGGTCTCTACCCGCTGCAACGGAAATTAATTGTGATGCATTTTTTTGCCATGTATCGATAATATGCATTAACGCCTTCTAAAGACTTAAAACTACAGTTGATAATTCTTAAATTTGTAATTTTACTGTATATCAGATGAAGACAAAAAAAAATTGTATTTAGATATGCACGAAAAAAAATTTGGCGACCGCAGTTATAAGGGGAACTATGTACCTAAAAAACGCGTGGGCTATCCACCTGTTTTTGTTTGGCCATTAGCACCTATCAGAGCACTAAAATGGATTTTCTCAGTTCCTGGTTATTTTTTACCCTGGAACCTTTTTTATGTCGGAATTGGTTTAATATCATGGTTTGCTTTATCTCCACCACTTGAAGATTATGCAAATCTCACAATTATCACTTGTCTTTTAGTTTTTATTAAAAACAGTGGGCTCGTATTAATATTTTATGGAACTTTTCACTATCGACTATACATTCAGCGGGCACAAGACACAGATTTTAAATATAACCCACGATGGCCTTCAGAAAATTCAAAACAATTTCTCTTTGATAACCAAACTAAGGATAATATTTTTCTGACTTTTTGCAGTGGTGTTCTAATTTGGACTTGTTTTGAAATTTGTATCTTGTGGTTTGCAGCAAGCGGGAACTTGAGTTTAATCAGCCTTGATGAGAATATGTTTTATTTCGTTGCTATGATTTTGTTAATCCACCTTTGGCGTGATTTTCATTTTTACCTCATTCATCGACTTATTCACTTTGAGCCATTATACAAGTTGGCCCATAAGACACATCACAGAAATATTAACCCGGGCCCATGGTCAGGGCTGGCTATGCACCCGATAGAGCATATTTTTTATTTTTCATGCGCTCTTCTTTATCTTTTTTTTCCATTCCACCCAGCCTTTATAATTGTGACTTTAGTTCACGCAGGATTAAGTCCAGCGCCAGGTCACACTGGATTTGAAAGAATAAAAACTGACGAGCAAACTAGCTTTGATCTTGATAGCTATGCACATTACCTCCATCACAAGTATTTTGAATGCAATTATGCGGATGGTATTTTACCCTTGGATCGTTGGTTCGGTACGCTTCATGACGGTAGCGAAGAGTCGTTCAACAACTTGCGCGCTAGGCTGAGCAAGAAAAATCAGGAAAAATTTCCAACTAAGACCCAAACTTAAATTTTATACTTTCACAAAGAATGGCTTCGGGCCTCTAAAGGCCCAACCAGAATATTCCACTCCGGAGAGTAATTTAATATTCGGAAATTTTTCAAAAAGCATTGGAATAGCAACTTCGGCAATGAGTGTTTTTGAGATCCATGCTCCGGCACAAAAATGAGGGCCTGCCCCAAACGATATTGATCGAGCTACATCTCGATCCAGTTTGAATTCATCTGGTTTTTCAAAAATATCCTCATCGCGATTAGCCGAACCAAACATTAAAAACACGCGATCATTCTCAAAAAAATTAAAATCTTTATAAGAAAAATCTTTTGCTATTCGCCTTGGCGACATTCCGATAGGAGACATCCACCTAGCATACTCCTCAAATGCCTTCAGCCAATTAAATTCACCATTTAATATCTTTTCAAGCTGTTTTGGGTTTTGCAACAGCGTGGCAATGGTACCAGCAATCGCATCTCGCGGTTCGTTCTGGCCTCCAGAGATAGCTAATTTTACGTTCGCAGAAATTGTTTCAAATTTTTCGTTTTTCAATGCAAAAACAGATAATAGTGAGGGGTCAGAACCTAAATCCTGATCCAATCTTTCTTGAATGTGAAGATCAATGGAGGCAGTGCAATTGTTACAATTTTCTTCGACTACCTTATTTTGAGTATAATTTGCACAACCGTCAATCATTCCTTGGCTCACACGATCCATTTCTTGCCAAGTCATATTTGTAAGACCTGTGATGGACTTTAATGCTTCTGCTGAAACTGGTTTGGCAAATTCGTTTACCAAATCTATTTCTTGATGATCTGAAAGATTATCGAGAATTTTCTTTGTATGACTTATGAATTTTTGTTTCCAGACATTCTGTGTGGTTTTGGGTGAAATCGTCGGAAAAATTATATGGCGCTCTTTTTTATGTTCCTCACCATCTTTCCTCATCATATTTTGACCCATCAATCTCGTCATAAGACCATCGGGCTGTACTGAAGAAAATACCGATATATTTTTTTCACAAACGAATATGTCTTCATGTTTTGAGAGCAAAATTGCACCTAGTTGTGGTACAAATGATATTGGAGCCTTCTTCCTTAATTTAGAAAGTGTCGGATACGGATTTTGAGAAAAGTCTTCGTAAACAATATTGAATTCAACGGGAAACATTGGAAGAACGATAACATAATCAGCTTTTTTATTGAAGATAAAACCTTCAGGCGTGCCAAACAAAGAATCGTTGTTATAAATATGTTTTTGAAATTAACTTGCGTTTATGCAGGCCTGACAAACTAGCAAAACTCAAGGAGATGAATATGAAACTATTTTCATTTTTTGTAGGTGCAGCTACCGCAATTTCTGCAAGTGCTGCATTGGCAGAATTTAATGTGACTATTTTACATACAAACGATATCCATAGCCGAATTGAGTCCATTAATAAATATGACTCAACGTGTAATGCCGATGGGGAAGCAGAGCGTAAATGCTTTGGTGGCATTGCACGAATTAAATCCGCTATTGATATGCAACGGTCAGAGTTATCTGGTCAAAATATTTTAGTTCTTGATGCAGGCGATCCATTTCAGGGCTCTCTTTTTTATACAACTTACAAAGGTGCTGCAGAAGCGGAATTCATGGAAGCTATTGGTTACGATGCCATGGCTGTTGGAAACCACGAGTTTGATGATGGGCCAGAAGGCCTCGCAAAATTTATAGATGCAGTTTCATTTCCAGTAGTTTCGGGCAATCTCGATTTAAGCAAGGAACCACTTCTGAAAAATCATGTGAAAGATTCAGTGATTATAGATATAGGTGGCCAAAAAATTGGGATAGTTTCTGCTCTAGCCACTGATACTGTAGATACTTCCAGTCCTGGCGATAATGTTAAATTTATGGATGAGATAGCAGCTCTTAAGGAAGATGTTGCAAAAATGGAAGCAAATGGCATCAATAAAATTATCGCACTTACTCACGTTGGTCTTCCGATGGACATTGAAATAGCGAAAAGCGTTCCTGGAATTGACCTTATTATAGGCGGGCACAGCCATAGCAAAATGTTGAATGAAGAAGGAAGTAATTACTCTTACCCTGAAATGGTTGGTTCAGTACCAGTTGTACAAGCTTATGCTTACACAAAATACCTTGGCAAGCTAACAGTCAGTTTCGATGGATCTGGGAATGTAACCTCTGCTTCAGGTGATCCAATTTTGCTTGATGCATCAATAATTCCTGATGAAGAAACTGCAGCACGTATCGCCGAGATGGGAGCTCCAATTGAAGAAATGAAAAATAAAGTCGTTGCAAATGCAGCTTCTGATATTGATGGTGATCGTGCAAACTGTCGAGTCAGAGAATGCCAAATGGGAAATCTGGTTGCAGATGCTATGCTAGAACGCGTTTCCAGTCAGGGTGTTGAAATTGCGATACAGAATGGTGGCGGCCTGAGAGCATCAATTGGCGCAGGAGATGTAACCATGGGCGATGTGTTAACTGTACTCCCCTTTCAGAATACACTTTCAACATTTGAAGTCACTGGTGAAACCATCGTTGCAGCACTTGAAAATGGGGTAAGCCAGATGGAGGAAGTTAAAGGACGGTTTCCACAAGTTGCTGGCCTATCCTTTACTGTAAACCCTTCAGCAGAGGTTGGATCACGAATCTCTAAAGTCTTAGTTGGAGGATCACCAATTGATTTGGGAAAAACATACAAAGTTGTGTCAAACAATTATGTAAGAAATGGCGGTGATGGCTATAAAATGTTTAGAGGTGCCTCAAATGCTTACGATTATGGCCCAGATTTAGCAGACGTAACCGCTGAATTTTTAGCAAAACAGAATGGATACCAACCTTACTTAGATGGTCGCATAGAAGTAACACAATAAAAAACTAAAAGGAGGCGCAGTCCGAATGCGCCTCCATAATAACTAGCTAAGCGGTCTAGAAATCCTAATCAATTGATATTTTCAGAGACAGTCTCAATTTTTACAGCCTCATTTAGAAACATCGAAGGAGCACAAGTTGGATCTAAATCGATAATAGCTTTTACGTTTTGGCTTTCTAGATCAGCTTCTGTACCAACCACAGAAAAAATTCCTTTGCAGATTTGTCCATTTGTTCTGATTACGTTTACTGAATTCCCCACAGCAACACCCATTTCTTCTGCATTTACAAGCTGTTGAACAAAAATAAATGTTTCAACGCTCTTTTCTTCCGGCCTGTATAACTTTGCTGCCAACGAACTTTGAGAGACACAATCCCCAATATTTGGTTCAAACTCTAGTAAAATTCCATCGTGGGGTGCGCGAACAATTAATTTATCCAAATCTAATTGTCGCCCCTCTAACTCTAATTTACCAATATCCAGAGCGATCAAAGACCTTTTTTTTGAGGCAATAGAACGCCCAAGTGCCTCTTTTGCACGCTGAACAGAGAAAGTCGTTTCTAGTTTTCGCCGCTCGGCAGATTCGAAAGTCGTTTCGTTAACTAGTCCCCGTTCAAATAAAACTTTTGTTCTCTCAAATTCACGTTTCACAAACTGAAATTCTTCTTCAACTCGTCCTACGTCTGCTTTTGCAACTTCAATAGAGAAATCAGCATCTTCTACTGAAGCTTCTAAATCAAGCAATCTAGCTTCTGCTGTTTTGACCGCCAGATCGGCATTCCTATCATCCAGTTCCACTAATATTTGACCTTGGTAAGTTTTCCAAGATGTTAGTGATTGGCTAGAAACTTCGGCTATACACCCTCCAGTTTGATACGAAAGGCTAGTCTCATTGTTCGCAAAAACAGTACCGGATAAGCTTACAGGCTGAAAATTAGTTTCAGAGGAGGCCATCGAAGAAACAATTGAAAGAAATAATGCTAACCCGCAAAGTCTGAAATTTTTCATAGCCCTTTTATCCCTACATTTTCCCACATGTTATTATTTTCCATCCAGATCAATTTTTCAACAAAAATTAGAAATAAAACTAAACAATATCGTCTTAGATACTTTACTCAATACTATTGGAACCAGAGAAAGTATTTACTAAAATAACGCCCGCTATGATCAAAATAAGTCCAAGGATTACCTGCCAAGATAAAGACTGGTCAAAAAGGAATTTGCTTAATATGGCGACTAAAAAAACACCAAGACCTGCCCATGAAGCATATACTACTGCTATTGGAATCGCTTTGAGTGCAAATGTTAAAAGGTAAAAAGAGCAAACGTAGGCAACTACTAATGCAACCGTAGGTACAATTTTAGTGAAATTTTGGGATACGGGTAGCATCATTGTCCCAAAAACTTCCAAAATAATCGCCAGAGATAGAAAAATATAACTTTTCAATGAGAATCCTTTTAATACTATATAGCGTGAATAAAATTTTTTTTATCAAAACTTATTAATTTTTTTTGGGTTAACAGTCTGTGTTTAAGGTAAATCAATTGAGTTTAGAAAGTTTATTTAATGGAAAGTACTGAAGAACTAAAAGCACTTAAACAAGAAAATAGTAAACTTAAATTGGAAGCACGTTTGAGGAAATCTCTGGCAAGTGAATTAGAGCGCCAAAAATCCCTTGTTCAAGAAGCAAAAGTCGAGGCAGACGCGCAACGAGACAAATTACAAAAAGCCTCAGAACAACTATCAAAATATCTTTCACCACAAATTTGTGAAAAAATTTTTTCAGGCGCAGAATTCTCAACCAAAAGTGCAAGGAAAAAACTTACAATTTTTTTCTCTGACATTATCGGATTTACGACAATTTCTGAGCAAATGGAAGCTGAAGATCTTTCAAACTTTCTAAATTTTTATCTTACTAACATGTGCGACATTGCTCTGAGATATGGAGGAACTATCGATAAATTTATTGGCGACTCACTGATGATTTTTTTTGGTGATCCCGAAACAAAAGGGGCTAAGGAAGATGCTGCCGCGTGTTGTAATATGGCATTGGAGATGCTCGCTTTTCTTGAGAGCAACCAGCAGCATTTTCAGGAAACGTATAATTTTCCAGAAAAGCTTGAAGTACGCGTGGGAATTCACAACGGTTTGTGTAACGTAGGTAATTTCGGTAGCGCACAACGGCTTGATTACACGGCTATTGGTAGAGCCGTAAACGTCGCTTCTCGACTAGAGCAAGCTGCACCAAAAAATTCTATTCTAGTATCTTCAACTGTACAAAACTTGATAAAAAATAAATTCGAAACCTCCTTACCAATTGAAGTAAAGGCAAAGGGAATTGATAAACCTATCGCAAGCTACGTTTTGAATAGACAAGAATCTCAAAACACCAAAGTGATAAAAGAGTTGGATGGGCTCAAATTGGAATACGACCCAAAGAAGATTGATAAGAATAAATTGCTAGAAATTATCAGCGAACTAGAAAATTGATTAAGTTTGGTTCATTGCTTCTATAACAGCCGAAATTCTTTCTACCGTCCCATTGTGATCAAAACTTTCAACTAAAGTCTCCGGATCGCCAAAACATTTGTATTTATTGTATGCAAAAATCTCAACCTGAGGAGAGAAATCCACTTCATTTTTTAGAAAACCTGCAGGAATGTAAGTCAATCCGTCAACTACTTCTGGTCGGGAGGCTACTTTTGTTCCACACGTCGCACAAAAGTCAATCTCAAAACCTAAACTACTGCCGCCATTAAATTGATAAGTAGATTTATCACCACCGATAGTGACCTCATCGGTAGGATAAACAAAACCCATGTATGCCCCGTTCCACAAAGAATCGCAATCGGTGCAATGGCACATGAAATGTAGAAGAGGTTTTTCGGGAAAATCCATCGTTACCTTACCACAAAAACAAGCTTTTTTCATTTTTAGACCCATAACTGTAGTTTCATTTTTAAAGCTAGGCTACAGTCAACGTAATTAATTTCAAACAAATTTTTTAGTAGTGGTCTTGGCATGTCTTCAAAAAAACATGAAAATAATCAGAAAAAAAAAGTTGCTTTAATAGGATGTGGTTTGATTGGCCAATCATGGGCGATAAGTTTCCTAAGTGCAGGTTTTCATATCTCATTATTTGATCCGGTCGAAGGCGTTATGGCTCAAGCTAAAGAAAAAATAAAAGCCAAGCTGGGCGACCTAAAAAACTATGGCGTACTCGAAAATAAAAATATTTCCGATTATTTAGATAAAGTTCATCTTGCTCAAGATCTTTCACATGCCGTGAGAGGCAGTATTCATGTCCAAGAGAGTGGGCCTGAGGATCTCGAAATAAAAAAGGAACTTACCATAAAAATAGACGCCGCAACAGCAGACAATATCCCCATTGCCAGCTCAACTTCTGGAATTCCTGCATCTCTTTACGCAAAAGATGTAAAAGGACAAAATAGATGCCTTGTGGCTCATCCTATTAATCCCCCTCATTTAATACCAGCAGTAGAAATTGTACCAGCACCATTCACGAGCGAGGCCGTAACAAAGGCTGTTAAAAACATTATTATCTCAATAGACAAAGAGCCTTTGGAATTGAAAAAAGAAATTCCAGGCTTTGTTGTTAACCGTCTTCAAGGTGCTCTACTTAGCGAAGCCTTTAATCTCGTAAAGGAAGGTGTTTCTTCAGCAGAAGATATCGACAAGGCAATTTCTGAGGGTCTCGGCCTTAGATGGTCATTTATGGGACCCTTCCAAACTATTCACTTGAATGCACCAGAGGGGATAGCTGGATACGTGAAACGTTACGAAAAAATGTACGGGGAAATGTTCAATAAACTTGATATCGAATGGTCATCAGTGGTTAAGCTTGGATTAGAAGAAGAACTGCTAAACCTTTACCAACTCAGTGAACTTGAAAAACATGAGAAAGAGAGAGACAACAAACTCACGGAGCTTATTTTACATAAAATTAAGTCATCAAAATCTAAGAAGAAAGTTAAATTATCTTAAAAAATAAATTTTTTCTGTAGATTTTTCGAAATAATTTAACTTTTTACATGACTTGGAACAGATATTGCAAATGATCCCCGAATAAGAAGGGATTTTATAAATGTTAGATAACGTCGATGCAGCGCTAGAAAGCGCTATTTCTTCACATGAGGCAGGTGATTTACTGATCGCAGGTGAAAAATATCTCGAAATTTTAAAAGTAGACCCCAGTCATCCAGATGCTAATCATAACTTTGGGTTACTTTGTTCCAAATTAGGTGAACCAGCTATGGGGGTTCAGTTTCTAAGAACTGCTATAGAAACCAATCCAACGGTTGCAGGATATTGGATAAGTATAATTCACACCTTAATCGAAGTTAAAGATGTTGAAAATGCCAAAATAGCGCTCGAAAAAGCTAAAGAAGTTGGACACGACGACGAAGTTTTCGAACAATTAGCGGCCAATATAGAGTTACTACGCAGCTCCAAAACCGAAAGCGAAGCTGTTTAAATCAAACTTTACCGCTTTGTTAAATAAAGTCCCAACATAATAAGTTGCTCTGCAGCGCTTAGAAGCTAACTTTGGAACGTTTTCCAAAAAGCTTTGAGGCGCTGTAGAGCCAAAACTGTTTATTAACTTGCTTTGAAGTGACATTATTAAATTCGTCTATCGAATTACTTTTTATCTCCTCAAGTGGTCTTGGCTGTCCCTTTTTAAATATTATGCTTATGTCGAATTCATCAAATATTTCCAATGGGACCATCCCACTACAAGCGCCAAGCAATTCTAGATTATAGCGACCAAAACCAATTGTGTGCGCCATATGCAATGACCCAAAACCCTTTAGTTTTAGAGCATTTGCCATATTAGGCACCTCAATGTAAATCAAACCATTTACGTTTAGCCAGCTGATAGCTTTTTTAAAGGCTGTCAACGGATCAGTAAGATGCTCAAAAACGTGAAAAGCCGTAACAACATCCACTTTTCCTTTGCATTCATAGTTTTCCCAACCACAGTTTTGAACATCTAAACCTTTTTGATCTCTGGCAAATGATGCATATAAATTCCCGGGCTCAAATCCACCAGCCGATGCGCCACTATCTCGCAGAAGCTCAATAAACTCTCCAGATCCACATCCAAAATCCAAAACTTTTGGATGTTTTGTTAGGTGTGGTTGAAGTTTATTTAACCTTGTTTTGGCCTCAGAAAATCTTTTTTGAATGTGCTTTGAAGTTGGCCCCGAACTAACCCATTGATAATCATTACGATAACTTTTGGAATAGTATTCTGAAAGCTGTTCATCTGAAAGCATAAACTCATGACGCACCAGTGCGCATTCATCACATTTGGAATGCGGTAAAATTTTAAAGCGCCTGTCAAACCTACTGATTATTGTTCTTTTAGAGCTTCCACAAATAGGGCAAGCCACTGGACTTCCAGTCAAAGAATATTTTGTAAATGGAAGGTTCTTCATCTTATATCATAAATACATCAAAATTGATCATCCACAAAAGCAATTAATCTTTTAGGTAGTCAAAGACAAGAAAACTTCATTCAAAATTTAAAATCAAAATTTTTTCGTTAAAAAAAGCACTCTTTTTTAATGGAATTATATTCAAAAAATCGCTATGCATAAACACGATAAATTCAGCCTCTTTATTTGTAGTTAAAATGGATACTCGTAAAAAAAGATCGTTGCTTGTCGAAAAATTAAGCCGTCTCCATTCCAGTATGGCTTCATTCAACAGGTCAGACGAGAGCTATGATCAGTGTTTAAAGCGGCTCACAGTTTTCGCTGAAAACAGCGATGCTGAGAGCGTAAAAGTTCTATACAGAATCTTATATGCGCTTCCCAACATTGAGAAAGAAACCAAAAGAGAAACATATTTTTCGTTTTTGGAAAATTTTTACTCTGAATTATTAGAACTGGGCTTTTCTAATGATCAATTAGAAGAAGATTTAACACCAAATGAACAAGAAGTTGCTGATCTTTTCGTTAATGAAAATATTGGCAAAAACTTAAAGTTAGTTGAATACTTAAATTCTTCCTTTTTCACAGAGAGCCAGAAAACATCTCTAGGTAAATCGCGAATATTAATTGATTTAATCAAACGATGTAAAACTTCATATGATCCAGATACAGATAAATTAAATAAAGACGATTTGGGAATATCACATGAAGAATTTGAAGATGCCTTAAAAAGTCTAGAGGAAAGCAAGAGAATTCTTATCTATCGAGCTGCCCGAGGAATAGATGACGAATATATGGATAGAGGACTTCTTTCGTTTATTCGCAGCAGCATCGTTAACACCCAAGTTGATGATAGCGAAGTTGACTCAAAAATAATGTCCGATGAAGAAAAAGTCATTGAAAAACTTGTTATTGGGGATAAATTTTTTCAGCCTATTCACAGCCAACAAGCATTTATAAGGCCATCTCGATCAGTAGAAACATCTTTTGAGGGCATATTTTGGGCATTCGCTCTACTTGCTTTTGCAGCAGTCATCATGTTTCTTATCAACAATACAAAATGAGGGAATAATCCCACAACTTTTTACTTGGAAATTGATAATGACAAAAATAACGAATCTTTTTTTATTATTATGTTTGCTTAGTTCTCCATTAGTTGCCTACGACTGTGCTAAAGTTTCCGATGCAAACTCTATTTACAAATCAATTACACAGTCAACTGCCTCAAGTTTATCCATAAAACGCTTGCAGCAAATGGTTGGGGTCAACGCTGATGGTATTTGGGGTACACACAGCGACACAGCCTACAACAACTTAATCTCGAGGTGTAACTCTTACAGCTACCCTGGTTTGACAATCAGTATCGATGGAGCAAAAATAACCGATTTTTATAAGAACCAAACAGTTTTTGAACAAATCCCCTATCAGAATTGTAGTATTCAGAAGGTACCTATCTACGGAAAAATTCAATCAAAACCAGATGCTGGTGCAGTCGTAGGTGGTGCAGTTTTAGGAGGTATTATAGGCAAAGCCGTAACAAAAAAAGATAAAGGTGCAGCTTTAGGTGCACTTGTAGGTGGGGCGTTAGCAAACGAAAATCAAAAAACAAAAACAATTTCAGGCATTGTTGGGTATGAAAATAGACAAAAATGCCAAACTAAATTTAAAAATTCTCCAAGAGAAGAGGTAGTATATTCTTATTCAACAATAACCTTTATTATTGATGGACAGGAACAAACAGTAGAGTTTCAGAAATCACCGTAAGTAACTTTTAGATTTGCAGTAAAAATAATAAGCGAAAGTTGACAACTTGCTAAGTGAAAAAATTGGTCGAATACAATCTCCTAAAATAATTAGAATTGGAGGTGGCGTAGCAAAAGAAGTTGCAGATGTATTAAAACAGCTATCCCTTTCAAGGCCTCTTATTGTTACAGACAAAAATCTAGTAGAACTAGGTCACGTTGATTTAGTTTTAGCAATTCTTGAAAAATACAATATTTTGTGGACTATTTTTGATGATGTAGTTGAAGACCCTACCGATCAATGTGTTGATGCAGGCTTAGAAGTGTTTAATAGCGGTTCATTTGATTGCGTTATAGGCCTTGGGGGTGGAAGCCCAATGGATACTGCAAAAGCAATTAGTTTTATGAGCGTAAATAATGGCCACGTCAGAGATTACAAATCACCAAATCAAATTGATTTATGTGGTCCTCCAGTAATTTTAATTCCAACCACGGGAGGTACCGGCTCAGAGCTAACCAGATGGTGCGTTATTACTGACACAAAAAATACTGAAAAATATAATTTATCGGGCTTGGCCTGCGTCGCAACAGCTGCTCTGATTGACTGGACTCTCACCACAACAAAGCCCTGGCGAATTACTGCTGACACAGCAGTAGATAGTCTTACTCATGCAATAGAGGCATATGTAAGTAAAAAAGCTTTCGAGTATACAGACGCATTTGCACTCGCTGCCATGCCAGCAATAGTTGAAAATGTCAGAATAGCATGCAATGAGCCAGAAAATGCCGACGCCCGTAAGAATTTGATGTTGGCGGCCTCTCAGGCAGGAATGGCATTTTCAAATTCATCTGTTGCCCTAGTACACGGAATGAGTAGACCAATTGGAGCTCATTTCCACGTTACGCATGGACTATCAAACGCGATGTTACTGCCAAAGGTTACGGAATTCTCTATAAAAGGAAATGAAGAAAGGTACGCAACCTGCGCTCGCGTAATGAAATGGGCAGTAGAAAACGATAACGACGATACCGCCTGTTCAAAACTAATAGAAAATCTTTTTATTTTGAATGAAGATTTAAAAGTTCCGTCACCCAGAAATTTGGGTCACTCAGCTGATTACGACCTGTTAAAACTGATGGCGTCACAAGCACTGGCCTCTGGATCACCACAAAACAATCCAAGAGTGCCCACTGAAAAACAGATCATACAATTGTATCAGAAAATTTGGGAGTAATTCCAAAACTCAATCAAATTGAATAACTTCACCATGAAAGGCTATAATATCTAGCATATGGTCTCTATTCTCGTTAAAAAAAACCTCGACTACCTCTCTAGCATTTTCGGCGATTTGGCTTGATGCGTATACTGCCATGAGTAAACTTGATGATGGTCCAGTTTTCACCATAGTTCTGCTAATCGCAACAGGCATATGCTTGGCCATCCAATCTTTCCACTTAGATAAAAACAGTTCCATATCTTTCTCAGATTTGTACTCAACATTTACTATTCGTGAATAAGCCATTTAAAATCCTTGTTACTAATGCTCTTGCGAAATTTAAGTTTGAATTTATCTAATAGTAACAACATATCTGAAATACTCAATTTGGTGCAGGGTTTTGTTCTGGAAAAGGCTAATAATAATAATTCTAATTGTAGTAACTTTATGTCTTTTAGTTGCTGCTTTTGTATATATTCCGAAATACCTAGACGAAGAACAGCGGATACGAGATAACTCAACTTATTGCAAACAATATAGAGAGTTTTTGCAGACTGCAGAGAATTGGAATAAGGTCGGCGATACTGTTCAGGCTAATGGTGTTTATAGTATTGCAGTTGATTTATTCAGAAAAGGTCAATGCACGCGCGTACACTAAAAAATATTTGACTCTCCAGTTACAGGAAGCCTTATTTTACAAATAGATAAATACAAACTTTTTTAAAATAGAATAAAAATAGGGTATTGATGAACAAAACTAATATTGGGATATTTCTGTGCCTTTTTTTTGTTACCGCATCTTACTTTTATATTTTTTCAAATAATGAGAAAGTCGGTTCAGCTGAGTTAGAAGAAGGTCATCCAATTGAAAGTGTTTTAGTTCCTGACCAGATTAGCGAACAGGGATTGCTTGGCAAAAATATTTTCGAACATAAATGTCAATCATGTCATGGAATAAATGCTGCGGGTCGCCATGAAATAGGCCCACCTTTAGTACACAAAATTTATGAACCAAGTCACCATTCTGATCAGTCTTTTTACAGAGCTGTCGCAATGGGCGTCAAAGCGCACCACTGGCCTTTCGGTAATATGGCTGCAGTTGAGGGATTAACTCAAGGTGATATCAAAGCAATTATTTCTTACGTTAGAGAACTACAGAGAGAAAATGGTATTTTATGAATTAGAGGGCAAAATAATATGAACTTTTTTAAAATATTTACAGCGATCTTTATCGTCACTTCATCCGTCGTTTTCGCCCACAGTGGCGTTAAAGACAAAAATGTTAAAGAACGCATGATGCTGATGAAAAAAATGGCCGATAATACAAAAATTATTGGACATATGTTAAAAGGAAAAACGTCTTTTGATGCAAATGAAGCTAAATTAGCTTTAGAGAGACTATCTTCTCTTTCTTTAAAAACTCCAAAGGTTTTTGAGGTTAATGCTACCGATCCTAAGTCAGAGGCTAAACCAACTATCTGGGATGAGTTTAATGAATTTACTAAACTTTCTGAAGATTTAGCTGCAACTTCTGCAGTTTTAGCTGTTTCTATAGACACTATTGAGGTTTTACGGCCAGCGCTAAAACAAATTTCTTCAGGATGCAAGGCCTGTCACAGTCGGTACCGAGAATAAAATTTAGATTTCAATTTAAAATCCAGATTTGTAGTAGATAAAAAATTTTATCAGCTACAAATTATTTATTGAAAATTATTCAACAATTTTTAAACTTACTAGAAATCCGTTTAAAGACTCATAATTTGGTGAAAAGAAATGGCTTTTCCTCCTCTTTCAGAAGTTCGCAATAATTTAAAACCGCAGTGGTACAGGTCCAAAATGGATCCTGATAAATTTCGAAAATTTTCAAAAAGAAGCAATTATAAAGGTTTTGCCCAAGCTGGCGGGCACTTTGGACTGTTTTGTATTACTGGACTGTTTGTTTATTTGTCATGGTCAAATAGTTATTGGATTTTGTTTCCCATCTCTATTTTTATTCATGGGACAATATCCTCATTTTTTAAGGGAACTGCCGTTCATGAGCTTGGGCACGGCACAGTTTTTGAGACCAAATGGCTAAATCAATTTTTTCTTTACCTTTTCAGCCTTATAAGCTGGTGGAACCCTTTCGATTATGCGGCTAGCCACACTTATCATCACCGCTACACGTTACACCCCGAGGGTGATAGAGAAGTTCTTTTGCCTGTTCATCCAAATGTTGGTACAACTTTTTTACTACAAATGTTTACTTTTAATTTAATAACCCAACCGGGTCGCACGTTCGGTAAAGGCGGACTGCTATCAGCAATATGGCTGACAATACTCGCAGCATTCGGGAAAAGCGGTTCTAGTGATATTCCTGCAAATGAATGGTTAGAAGCTATACACAGAGACCAATCTGAACAAAAATTTGCTTCTATTAGGTGGTCCCAAATTCAACTTGGCTTCCATATATTTGTTTTGGTTTTAGCAATTCTAACTGGATTATGGGTTTTACCATTTATCATAACAATCCCAAGTTACACCGCAAATTGGCTCAGTTACTTTCTAGGATTGACCCAGCATTGTGGACTAATTCAGAACACTACTGATTTTCGCAAGAATACAAGATCGATACATTTACCAAAATTCTTAGAGTATCTTTATTGGCATATGAACTGGCATACGGAGCATCACATGTATGCTGGCATACCATGTTACAATTTGCGTAAACTTGCCGACGAAATCAAAAAAGATATGCCAGAACCAAAAAGTTTATTCGAGGCTTGGAAAGAAATGTTGGATACTTGGAAAATTCAAAAAAATAATCCTGCCTACGCTTTTGATACACCAGTGCCGGAAAATTCCAAAAATACTTATCACCTGCCATCAGAAGCAAAATCCATCGGAGATTTGGCCCCCAAAGGACTTAGTCAGGCTAAGTTTTCGTCAACTTTGTTTAACCATCATATCAAAGAAGAATAAACGTATTATCTGTTTCTGATTGTCGCCAGTTATTAAGTTCATCCTTTTGCAAACTTGTTCAACACCATAGCGGCGTCGAAATTAAAGACCTTCCTCTTTCCCAAAAGGAAACCTAAAACTCCAATCGAAAAAATTGGCAACACGCCATATAGAAAATGATTAATCATGAAAGAAGAACCAATGTTGAGTTTTTGATATGACAAAAATGTTTAAGTTAAATTACGAAGCCTTCAATTGTTCCATTGCGTAAAACATTTTTTTTGAAAGAAGAGTGGCGACTCCGGCAGGA
>CACDPP010000017.1 GCA_902554705.1 Paracoccaceae bacterium | reverse complement strand
AAAGAAATGGTATGTAGATTTTGATAGATGTCTGCCTTTTTTTAATCAACATCAAGGTTGTGGTATTTGCATTGCAGTTTGCCCCTGGTCTCTTCCAGGTGTGGGTTTAAACTTGGCAGAAAAACTTGAGCGAAAAAAAAATCGAGTGAATTGATATGACGAAAATAGATAAAGTTGAGTTACACGAGTTCCAGTTTGAAGCTACTAATCTTGGTCTTAGTGCAAATACTAACTCAATAGGTGGATTATCTTTTGAAAAAGGTGCAAAAACTCCCATTACGAAATATGCAGTTGAAATTTTCACTGAAGATGGTTGCAAAGGAAGCTATGTATTAAACTGGGGAGCCTCCCCCTCTGTATTTGGTCAGATGCAGATGCTTGCTCCAATGCTTATTGATTGTGAGGCAGAGGAACGAACTGGGATTTTTGAAAATTTAAAACGTGAAGCAAGGCAATTTGATCATATGGGTCATGGTCCTCTTGATATAGCTCTATGGGATTGGCAGGGGCGCGCTCTTAACTGCTCAGTTTCTACACTTTTAGGAGGGTATAGAAAGTCTCTACCAGCTTATGCCAGTACCTACCATGGCGACCGAAGTGGAGGTTTAGATTCAAAGGAAGCGTTTGGAGAATTTGCACTTCAATGTAAAGAGATGGGGTACAAAGCTTTTAAAATTCATGGCTGGCATGAGGGCAATGCAAAAGAAGAAGCTGAACTTGTATTACATGTCCGTAAGGTAGTTGGTGAAGATATGGCACTCATGCTAGATCCAGCCTGTGAATTGCGAACTTTTGCTGATGCTCTCTATGTAGGAAGAGCTTGTGATGAGGCAGGATATTTTTGGTTTGAGGATCCCTACAGAGACTCCGGTGTATCTGCTTTTGGACACCGAAAATTGAGAGAAATGTTAAAGACACCCATACTACAAACTGAACATATTCGAGGCATTGAACCTAAAGCTGACTTTTTAATTGCCGGAGGCACTGATTTTCTCCGATCAGACCCAGAATACGATTTGGGGATAACTGGATGTATGAAAATACACCATTTAGCCGAAAGTTTAGGCATTGATGTTGAAGTCCATGCCTGTGGTCCTGCCCATCGACACCTAATTGGCATGTCAAGGAACTCAAATTTTTATGAAGTAGCGTTAGTTGGTCCAGATTGTCCAAATGCAGTGGCCCCCGTTTACTTAAACGGTTATTCCGATCAGCTCGACTGCATTGATGAAAATGGAATGGTTAAAGTACCAGATGGGATAGGATTAGGTGTTTCCTATGACTGGGATTTTATTAAGGCAAACCGTAGAGCACATATCATCTTTGATTAAGCTCAAACTTTCTTACTCAATTTAAAACAGCCCGTTGTGCTAGAGGATAATTATTTTATTTCTTTCAAAATTTGGCGAGCATTATCTACTGTTACATTTTGGCTATCAACCATACTTTGAACGATCAAGTCTATTTGACTACCAGATGCACCTGCTTGAATAGCAATATTTCTCGCGTGAAGCGTCATGTGACCTCGTTGGATACCTTCTGTTGCAAGTGCTCGCAGCGCCGCCAAATTTTGGGCAAGCCCCACCGCTGCTATGACCTGACCTAATTCCGTCGCCGATTTTACACCAAGAAGTGCAACTGCTGCTTTGGCAGTAGGATGTGTTTTGGTTGCTCCCCCAACAAGCCCAACTGCCATAGGTATAGTAATTTTACCAACGAGCTCGCTGTCATTCGGACTAGACCAATGTGTTAGAGATGTATAATGACCACCAATTGCTGCAAATGCATGTGCGCCAGCTTCAATAGCGCGCCAATCATTTCCAGTAGCAATTACGACCGGGTCAATTCCATTCATAATCCCTTTATTATGTGTCGCTGCCCTATATGGATCTACCGCTGCAAAGGATGCTGCCTCCAAAATTCCTTTTATCACCTCATTGCCTTTGTAATCAGGAGTATCAAATTGCCCCGACGCAATTTTTACTGAAGCAGTAACCAATCGTTTATCAGCTAAATTTGATAAAATTCTCAATCTTACCTGTCCCTGAGAAATTTTTTCTATCTGAGGAGCTATGTATTCAGCCATAGTATTTACGGTATTAGCCCCCATTGCGTCACGTACATCAACAAGCAAATGTACTATCACCATTGGACCAGAAGGCGTATCCTCAAAAAGATGAACTTCTATATCTTCACAACCGCCACCTAGGTTCACTAGGGTTTTATCTTTCTCATTTGCAGCATTAATTAATTCACTTTTATACTTTAGGATTCTTTCTTTTGCAGATTTTAAATCTTGGACGCCCATCACCTGAATTTGAGCGCGCATTATGGGACGATCCGAGTAAGCTGAAAATCCTCCATTAAATCTTGCTAGCTTAGCCATATAAGAAGCAGCCGCCACTACCGAGGGTTCTTCTACTGCCATTGGGATCAAATAATCTTTGCCATTGACCTGGAAATTTGTTGCTACGCCCAGTGGCAGCTCAAACCGACCTATTACATTCTCAATCATCCCATCAGCCACAGTTAGTGGGAGCGCCCCATCTCCACTTAATGAACTCAGGAATTCAGGGTTATTCTCAAAAACCTCACCAATCACCTCTAGCCTTTTTTCCGGGGATAAATCTTTGATATTTTTCAAAAAAAAATGATTATTATTCATTTCAAAATCCATGCTAGCAAACTTTAAGCAACTGTTCACATCAAAAAATGCTCTTTCACTTATCGAAAAGAGGCTATTTAATTAAATCTACTTTAGATAGTAAATTCAAATCATTATTATCTTCTGGATTTTTTATATTCTTGACCCATATAATAATTTGATGTTTGCAACGAAAAGATAACAAAAAGAAACTTAAGCAAGGCCAATGATAAATAATACTCTTATAGAATTAAAAAAATTACTAAATAGTATGGAAAAGGACTTTGGATTAAATTCCTTATCAGAAGTAGAAAGGAACGTTTTATACGCTATAAAAGACTTGGAAAAAGAAAACGGCGCAGCAAAAACTGGACATTTATTGAGCCACGAATTTACAGCCAATATGAGTAGAATTTCTGTATTCAGAAGTATCAAAACGCTTGAGAAACTTAAGAAAATTAAACGACACACTTCAAAACGTGGAGAATATAAAATATCTCCTAGCAACTAGTTCGGATAGCCTGAATATGAATATAAAATTACAGCGTAAAGAATTAACTAGTACCAAAAATGCCCTTAAAAATGAGTGGATGCGAAAACAGCTCAATATCGAAATAAAAACGGTTGAGGGAAGCCGTTACATCGATAATTTTACAAAGCGTAAGATAAAAGAATATTCGCTAAGTAGCCAGAAAAGGCGGAATTTTTTAATGTATTGCATTCGTGCTCAGCTCGAGAACGACTACTTACTTGTACCAGATTTAATTAAATTGATTGGTATTTCTCGTGCAGGTGCCGAAACCATGATAAAAGAATGCGAAGAAGCTAATTGGATAACAATAAAACGCGACAATGGAAATCGGCGCAAAATACAAGCCTCTGATATTACTGTTGAAACTTATGCAGATTATTGTGATTGGTTGTGGGGAATAATCAATAAATCAGATATGCGTAGTCTCTCAGCATCAATAAATGAAATTGAAAAATTAGAGCAAACATTTCCTCAAAAATACTGAAAGAGCTGTCTAGTTAGTTATCATTGTTTTACCAGGAATATTAGTAGACAAAATCTGTGGGGGTTTTGATATTTCTATGGGAAAATGGTTTGTAGAGTTTTTTTTAGTTTTTGTAGGATATACAGCGGCCTATACTTTTACCCTTGGGTTTATTTATCCAATGCAAAAAATCATCTTGCCTGAAAACTCTCTAATGGCTTCTGTTTTATTTCTTCCTCATGGGGTAAGAGCAATAGCATTTTTCCTTTTCGGCTTAAAGGCAACCCTTTATCTCCTGCCAGCTCATTATGCTATGTGGTACATATCAGTACATGGCGCTGATATTGGCTTGGACTTCTTCTCTCCGCTCGTTAGCGTTTTAGGCTGTTTAATCGGCTACTTACTTTTTTTAGGCATAAGAAGCTTTTTACCGGATAATACTTATGACAAAGGCTGGGTGCTAGTAACGATCATAATAGCTTTGTCAGCCTTTTTTAATAGTATTGGCCTTTCTAGATTACACTCTTCAACTGGCGATTTTGAGTACTTTCTCAACTATTTTTGGGGGGATGTCTTGGGGGGGGTTATTTTCTTAATTATGGCCATGTATATTTGGAGAATTTTAAAGAATTCAAATTTTGACTAATCTACTATTCACTCATGTTTTTGCACTAAATTGTACATTTCTTTTTACCATCACTCACGGCATAAGTTGACCGCCATTTACCTCTATTGTTTGGCCAATGATATACCCAGCGAGTTTTTCAGAGGCCAGAAATAAAAAGGCGCCCACACAGTCAGCAGCAACGCCCAAACGACCTTGAGGAACAGTTGCAAGCATTGCATCCAGTTGTTCTTTTGTAGAATATCGCTCATGGAATGGTGTCATGATCACTCCTGGAGCAACAGCGTTAACTCTAATACCAAACGGTATCCACTCTTTGGCCATACCCCTTGTCACATTTGATACGAAGGCTTTCGAAGACCCATACATTCCTGCACCCCCGCCCGCACCATTCCGAGCGGCGACCGATGTTGTGTTGATCACGAAACCTCCTTTCTGTTTGAGAAAGGGTAAAGCTTCTTTCGAGGCAACGACGATTGAGCGGGCATTCAGATCCATGATCTCATCATAGTCTGTGTCTGTAACATTGGCGTATGGCACTCGGCGCACCATGCCTCCCGCATTATTAATGAGGCCATTCAATCCACCAAGACGTTCAGCAGCCTCATTTACTGCAGCTGAAAGCGCCTGTGAATTGCTTACATCCGCTCTGATTAATTCCACAGAGCCACCTTCACTACGGATTTCTGAAGCAACTTGGTTTGCTGCATCTTCAGAAGCCAGATAATGCAAGCCTACAATTGCACCGTGTTTGGCAAAGGCTTTAGCTAGCTCAGCGCCAATTCCAGTTGATCCACCAGTGATCAAGATTTTTTTATTTTTAAATTCAGAAAAATTTATATTTTTTGAGTTCATTTTAAGCTCTTCGTATTTAGTTTTTTAGGCCAAGTTTAAAAGGTATATTGTTTATCCTATTTCAGTTTAATATTTTAAAAAACAAATTTTTAGGAAGTGTATTTTTTTGGATACCAACTCTCAATAAAACTTAGGCCCAAAAGATCTGCTAGTTGTAGCCTCTTCATAAGCGGCTACAACTAACGCAAAAGTTTTTTAACTAATGAGCTTTAGTTATTCGTGAAGTCACCCAAACCAAACCAGCCACGATTGAAAAATAAATTCGCACCAACATCTGAAGCACGCACTTCTAACTCAGATCGCGGTCCTAATTCAAACGTATTATAGTCTGTGGCAACGCCGTTAACAAAGCTGTCATATATGTTGAAAGTCACGGAACGCCTAGTATCATTATTAAGAGTTATAATGAAGCCTACTTGAGATGCATCAAGAGTAGCAAAAATTAATGCACCCTCAATATCACTCATGGCTTTTGGTAAGTTTGGATTTGCTTGAAGGTTTAAATAATAAACTCCATCCCCCGCTTCGTCGACAATCAAACCAACAATACCTTTAAAGTTTTTGACCTGCGAAGTTTCCGAGTAAACGACACTTGCAGTAAATTCTACATTAGCAGTGGCAAATAAATTATTCTCATCAGCGCTACAAGATTGCAGTGTAGCATCGATACCATAAGTATCCAATATTCCGATGACCTGCCCTATTTCTGAGTTACAACTATCCACGTCTGATGCAGGAAGTTTTATAAAAATTGGAATTTCAATGTTTTGTTTATCAGATATTACATCTTGAATATCTCTAATATAAAAAGTTGGCGTTATATTGAAATTACAAGCTGAAAGACTCAAAATTGTTGCTACAAAAAAAACAAATCGCACTATTTAAATCTCCAAAACTTACAAATTTTTATAGTTACATTTAAAAAATGTCAAAGAGAACTCCAACGCTACTTAGATCGGAATGGCATTCCATCAAAAGTGAAATGATCAAGATTATGCTAAATGAACAAAAAAGCGCCATTTTGGAACCCATTTGGAACCCCTGTTTCTCACTATATCAATAGGTTAGCAGGTCACACAATCATATGCCTTCGATAGATTTAGTGATCTCAGTGGTTGCTTAACAATTGGGCCCATTTTGTCTAGAGTGGGCAGGGCTGGACTTTGGAATCAATAGATTTCAAAAGTGAGACTAAATGGTCAGTTGTTGTTTTTAGGTTGTTTCAACGGTTTTAGCTAAAGACTGCATCTATGCATCCTTTGTGCATGACTTTTCTATTGACCTCATATGGAAGCAGATCTCACCTAGAGTTTATCAAAAGTTGAGCCGCAGCGGGCGCGCAAGCACGAGTCTTTGGTTTGCTTGGTGGTACGAAAATTATCTGGCTGGGAGCTACGGAATAGCATATATTGCCTCCAAAACATTGGGGAACTGATCCAGACTAGGGGAATAATGAAATGACTAAAACTACAAAAACAAAATCACTAGATGAAGTTCAGGAACACCTAAAGGCAGAGTGCTTCAATAAGTTATTTATCGGGGGTCAGTTTGTTGACCCTATCGATGGTCAAAAGATGCCAACCTATTATCCTGCGACAGGTGAAGTTTTTCACGAACTGCCAAAAGGTAATACCAATGATATAGGGTCAGCCATCCGTGCAGCCGAAGCTGCGTGGTTAGATGGTGCTTGGGCAAATATGCCAGCTGCAGCGCGCGGTGACTTAATTTCTCGCATGGCGCACGGTATTGAGGAAAACATCGAGGTTTTAGCTGCAATTGAAGCTGCAGATGTGGGCAAGCCCTTTCGTCAAGCTGCAATGGTACTTGGTGGCGCTGCTAACGAAGGTAAATACTGGGCGTCGCTCGGTGCCGTTCTGGACGCAGAACAGGATAAACCGGTTAACTCTGGTGGAGGTATGGGCGGACTTCCCCCCGCTGAATGGGATGTTGTTTACCGACGGGACCCGATTGGTATCGTTGGTTTAATTTCAGCATGGAATTACCCACTAAATGTTGCTTTTCGAAAGGTAGCTCCAGCGTTGGTAGCCGGAAATTGCGCCATCCTCAAACCCTCAGAAATAGCAGGTCTTTCCTGCATGTTCTTAGGCAAGCTGGCACAGGATGTAGGTATTCCTGAAGGCGTATTCAGCGTTGTAACTGGCGATCGTGAAACTGGTGCCGCTCTTGTCGCCTCGCCCTCAGTGTCAATGGTTTCTTTCACGGGTTCGTCACTGACAGGCAGCAAGATTATGGAAGCTTCTGCCCCTAAACTTTCGCAGGTAGCATTAGAATTGGGTGGTAAGTCGGCCATGGTCATATTTGAGGATACGGACATCGAGCGAGCGGTTGAAGCCACTATTAAGGGATGCCTAACTAATGGCGGCCAAATTTGCACTGCACATACCCGGCTAATAGTACAGGAAGGAATAAAAGACGATTTGTTGAAAAAACTGAAAAATGTGTTGGAGAAGATACCTTACTGTAGGGATCCCATTACGGAAAAGGAACGCGGTGACAGGGCATGGGAAACCGGAGTGACAGATGTGATCCAACCAGTAGTTTCTGCTTCTCAACACGAAAAAATCTTGGGTTTCCTTAATGAGGTCGAAGCTGCAGGTATCGAAATCTACACTGGTGGTGGAGTTCCTGACCTCGCAGATGTAAAAAAATCCGGCGGCTATTTTGTCCAACCAACTATTTTGACTAATGTGCCACGCAATTCAGACGCTTGGCAAAAGGAAATTTTTGGACCAGTACTTTCAGTACGCTCTTTTTCTAGTGAAGCAGAGGCCATAACAGAAGCAAATTCGACAGCTTTTGGTTTAGCCTCGACTGTTATGTCTTCTGACCCCGCAAAGGCAATGAGAGTTGCCAACCGCATACGTGCAGGAGCTGTTTTTGCTACCTCTACAGGTGAAGGACTTTTAGCAGAGCATCCTGCTGTTTCGCGAGGTGGTTTTGGTTGCTCAGGGGTTGGCAGAGAACTTGGGATCGGTGGCTTACACGAATATACTGAGTTGAAGAGTGTCAATTACTCCGGCTTCTCTATTGCAGAAGCCAAGAAAAATTCTAAACACGGATAATTACGAAAAATATAACCTTTTTGAAAGAGTTGGTTTGCGCCTCTTAGCTGTAGATGTTAGGGAACTCGCCTCAGACAGGAATTCATGGCTTTTTCATAATCATATTTTGGCATTTAACCGGAAGCTTTATTGCGAATTCACTTGCCACAACTTGAAAATGGCATAGGCGTAATTGATTGCGCCGGTTGAATATTTTATTTGGAATTACCTATCCAGTAATCAACCCATACTGTCGAGCCATATTTCTTAAGAAGGGAAGCCCCTCATTCATAACGGCGTCTTCACCTGTCGCGACTGGGCGCCAGACCGACAACCCATATGAAAGCTCTGGAGGCATATTTATAAAGCTTTCCATTGCCATTCCACCTCTGAACTCGATCGCGGCAAGTGTAGCGAATATCTCGTTCCAATCGCAAGTTCCACATCCTGGGATCCCTCGATCGGATTCAGACAGATGAATGTAGCGAAGATGATTACGAGCAGTCCTAATGCCCGCACCGACCCCTTTCTCTTCAATATTCATATGATAAGTGTCGAGGTGTACGAAGACATTCTCCAATCCAATGCGCTCAACCATTTCGACTGATTGGGCTGCGGTGTTAATCAGATGGCTCTCATAACGGTTGATCGCCTCGATACCAATTGAAATCCCACGCTTTTTTGCGTGCTTTCCTACGGCAAGCAAAGCCTTGGTGATATTATCATATTCTGCCTCAGTCGGCGGCCTCCCAGAACGCTCGCCTATGGAACCATAAATGACCCCAGTTAGCGCCTCAGCCCCGATCTCCGCAGACTTATCGATTGCGACCCTCAAATAATCTATGGCTCTTTCAGGATGGACAGAGGCTCTAAAATCGTCTGGTAATCCGAGAGAGCAGACGGAACGCATATTATTTTCTTCAAGTAGTTTCCGACTGTGATAGGCATCAACTCCTGCTGCATTCAGCAACGCAATTTCTACAAAATCAACATTGTAAGAAGCCGCTTTTGCTATTGCTAACTCCGCGCCCGAGCGATCCCATGACATTGACCACATACTGGTGTGAACTCCAAAGCCCTCCATTAATTAGCTTCCTACACTAATAACAAACACTTCGTCTTTTTGACACATCTAGCGATAAGCATTTGCTTCGCCGGATTCTGTTGTTTTGGGCTTAGCAATTGCTGCAACCATATCGTTGAGAGAAACTTGCCCAATAGACTTATCTTCTTTCATAACTGTAACCAAGTTATGATCTGACGCGATCATCTCTTGCATAGCTTCCTCAATAGAAAGATCACTATTTAAGGGCAAACCTTTTTTGGTACCGGAGGACCCATGAGATAGAGTGTTAAGGGTCAAAACTCGCGCCCTGTTCACGTCTTTTGTAAAATCAGCAACGTAATCGTTCGCTGGTTTTAAAACTATGCTTTGAGGGTTTCCTTTCTGGATCAATTCTCCGTCGCGCAAGATTGCAATTTCATCTCCTATCCGTAGAGCTTCGTCCAAATCATGGGTGATAAACACAATCGTCTTATGCAATTCATTCTGCAAATCCAGCAAAATACCCTGCATATCGGCTCGGATTAGTGGATCAAGGGCAGAAAAAGCCTCATCCATAAGCAAAATATCAGCATCTGTCGCAAGCGCTCGCGCCAGGCCAACACGCTGCTGCATCCCGCCTGAAAGCTGTGCGGGAAACCGATCCTCAAAACCGGACAAGCCTACGCGATTTAGCCAATGCTTAGCTCGCTTTTCCGCATCACCTGTTTCAACACCCTGAATGTTTAGACCGTACATACAATTTTCCAAAACTGTACGATGTGGCATCAAACCGAATTTTTGAAAGACCATTGACGCTCCAAAGCGTCGAAAATCTCGGATTCTTTCTGGGTTCATCGCGAGTACGTCATCACCATCAACGATAATTTCGCCAACAGTTGGCTCGATAAGTCTGTTGATGTGTCGGATCAAAGTTGATTTTCCAGACCCAGAAAGTCCCATTATGACGTTGATTGAGTTTGCGGAAATGCCTATATTGACATCTCTAAGACCTAAAACATGTTTGTGCTGGTCCAAAAGCTCCTGTTTGCTCATTCCATTGGCCACCAGATCAACCATGCTTTTATCTTTTGGGCCGAAGATTTTATAGAGATTTTTTATCTCGATTTTATAATCAGACATCGTGTCCACCTTCCCGGTGACGCTGTAAGCGTTTGCCATACTGCTGAGAAACCCGATCAAAAATAATCGCAAGAGCAACGATTGCGAGACCATTCATCAAGCCAAGAGCCAAATATTGATTTTGAATGGATTGAAGCACTGGAACTCCAAGACCTTTCACACCAATCATTGAGGCAATAACCACCATAGCTAGAGCCATCATAATCGTCTGGTTTACCCCGGCGAAAATATTAGGTAACGCTAACGGAAGTTGAACACTAAAGAGCCGCTGTCGATAATTTGATCCAAATGCGTCTGCCGCCTCCAGAATCTCTTTATCTACCAGACGTAGGCCCAGATTGGTCAGACGCACAATTGGAGGCATTGCATACACACAGACAGCGATAAGACCAGGCACTTTCCCAATGCCAAGCAACATTACAACTGGCAATAGGTACACGAAAATAGGAATAGTCTGCATTATGTCTAACACGGGCGTGATCATTGCCTGCAGTCTATCAGATTTAGACATCGCAATGCCGATTGGAATACCAACAGCAATGCAGATTATTGTTGCGACGGAGATCAGGGCAACCGTTGACATGGTATTTTCCCACATGCCTAGATAACCGATTAGCAAAAATGAAACTGCAGCCCCTAGAGATAATTTCCAGCTACGGGAACCAATATAACTTAACGCAGCCACGATCAGTATAATAATCGGCCAAGGCGTTGCCAAAAGTAGTTTTTCGAAATTAACCAAAAAATAGAAAAGTGGGTCAAAAAAAGTTTCGATACTTTCCCCCCAATACCTTGAAAAATCTTTAAAGGAAGAATCTATCCCTTTTTTCAAGTCTCTTAAATCTCCGCGTTCCATTGCAGGAAACTTAGTAAAAAAACTCATAACGCAACCCCATTATGCCTAGTAAAAAAGCCTGCAAGCTCTAAGGCCAACAGGCTTTCTAAATTTATTTAATTTAAAGTGATGCTTTTACTTTAGCTGCAACGTCAGCAGGAAGCCAACTCATCCACAGATCTTCATGACGAGACATGAATTCAGCCGCAGCATCGACACCGTCAGCTTGCTCTTCTTCCATGAAGACCAGCATCGAGCCCATTACTGAACCTGGGTAAATCCGTTTTGCAAAGTAATCCATTGCGGGACCAGCTTTATCTTTAAAGTTGGTTGTTACAACAGTGTGTACTTCGGATTCAGTCCACGCGGAAGGCTTTGGATCTGCACAATCCTGCTCGGCTTTCGCAATACATCCGTCCCAGTTTTCTGCACCAGCAAATGGAACACCGAATGGAACTAGTTTCAAGTCGTATTTACCTATCATCGACGTTGGTGCCCAATAATAGCCAAACCAGTTTTCCTCTCGTTCATTGGCTTTGATAATCGAACCGTCAAGTCCAGCTTGTGAACCCGGATCAATCAATACCCAGCCTTTTTTCTCCATTTCAAAGGCGCGGAACAAGTTGATGTTTGACAATTGGCAACCCCAGCCTGCAGGACATCCAACAAAGGCGCCTTTTGATGGATCTTCTTTGTGTGGAAAAAGATCGGGGCGCTCGAGGATATCAAGAACCGTCTTCAATTCTGGATGATTTGCAGCAGTATATGGTGGTATCCACCAGCCCTCGCCCAACTCAGTGATTGGTCCATTCAAAGCCGAGTGCAAGCGACCTTCGTCCATCGCAGCCATCAAAGGCTCGCGAACAGCATTTATCCAAAGCTCACCAGCAACATCAGGTTGGCCTTTTTCATTCATAGATGCGAATGTTGTTGTTGTAGCTCCAACCACCATTTCCACTGAGCAACCATACCCAGCTTCAAGTATAATTTTATCTACATTAGCCATAAGCGTTGCTGACGGCCAGTTCATATCTGCCATAGTGATATCACCACAGTCGGCGGCGAAAGCAGACGAACCGAAAATCGTCATAGCAGACGCAATCGAAATTCCCGTAAGATTTTTTAGTTTCATAATAACTCCCTTTTTTACAGCATAAAGCTTAGCTATGTAATTAACACCGATTTTATTAGCAATGCAAATCTGAAATGTTTTGATATTAAGACTTACATCAGCAGGTTGTGCAGCAACAATGAAATGTAGGTAAAATTAGTGGATTAATACGAATATAATTTTTCTATGTTTACGGTATCTTGAAGCGAGTGTCATGGGTGTTGGATAGTGTAAAGATCATCTTAGATTGTGATTTTATCATAAGCATAAATTAAATTGGACAACAGTTTGGTTTCGTTGGTAATTTACTGAGATCAACGCCGTCAGATTTATGTCGTTGCTTGTTGTGAATCTTCAGAGCTTTACAGGCTGATTAAGGGTGCGTTATAGATGGCCTCGCGTAATCGAAATCTTGTTGCAACCCGATGAAGGATTAGTTGATGGCAGACGCACACTTAAATTCAATGATGGAAAATTTATATTGGTGGGGTATTCCAACAATGTTTAGATGTCCCCATCAAGAAGCGACGAACCAAGACATAGCTTTGGTAGGTGTACCCCATTCCACTGGTAATGGAACAACGGAGCGCGACCAGCATTTAGGGCCGAGGGCTCTGCGTAATGTTTCCTCCGTGGGTCGACGAATGCATGGCGATTTCCAACTTAATCCGTGGGAAGCTGCCAGAATTGTAGATGTTGGCGATGTCCCTTTTCCTCGTGCTAACAATAATGAGGATTGCATTGAACAAATTACACGGTTTTTTACAGATATAGACGAAACTGGAGCAAGGCCCGTTTCTGTTGGTGGCGACCATTCGATTACTGGTGGAATTGTGCAGGCCCTTGGATGCGGTAAAATTACCAAAGGCGACCCAGTTTGCTTTTTGCACTTGGATGCCCACACTGATGTATTTACTAAGGTAGATCACTTCCTAGGCGCAAAAAAATCAGCAGCTCATTGGGGTGCATATCTTGTCGATCAAGGGAAAGTTGACCCTAAGCATTCTATGCAAATCGGGTTGCGAGGCCATGCCCGGACTTTGGATTGGCTCGAGCCGTCCTATCAGTATGGATATAATGTTGTCACTATGAAAGAGTTCCGTAAGCGCGGGTTAGCGGATGTGGTGGATCAAATAAAAACTGTTCTTGCAGGGCGACCAATCTATATAACCTTCGATCTCGATTGTCTGGATCCCACCATAGCGCCGGGTGTGGCAAATATAGAAGCTGGTGAAAAGGGCTTCGATATTGATGAGGCTGTGGGTTTGCTTCAGGCGGTCAGAGGAATGAATATTGTTGGTGGTGATGTCGTTTGCATGATGCCAACCAAAGACGCCCCAAATCAGATCACGGCGCTAACAGCAACTTCAATTATGTTTGAAATGATCGCTATGATTGCCGAAAATGTTACAGGAAAAATTTAGGCTAATCTTTCACGCCCGCGGGATTTTCTACGTCGCGCCCCATAGCTGCTAGGTCCGAATATCGATCTCCAATACGGTGATGCGGACGACCACGAGTTGCAGCACCCAGTGCTACAACCAATTCATCGACTGCTGGGGCGTCATAAACCGAAAACTGGACTGTAAGATAATGAGAGCGGCGTCCAGTGTCATGTTTATCCATTAATGGAATTTGAATTTGAGTATTTGCTGGACCGCGCGTGTTTGTAAAACCCAAGTAACTTTTCGCTCCGACAGCCTCTCTGTAGAAATTACCAAATTGTAGGGTGTGTATCAAAGCAGACGCATGTTCAACCTCGCAACTAGTACCCGCTATGCAGGCTTTTCCATACGCCTCTATGGCATCACCAGAACCTGCTAATGAAATCAGTTTGTCTGTTATCAATTTTCCCAAATAAGGCGCCATTCGCTTGATCTCAGGTGACAGATCTTCAACAAATCCCCGGCCAAACCAAGGATTTTTTACAACAGCAGCTACGCCAATCATACGCAGTGGAGGGTTGGATGCACGCCCACCCTCAGCGTAAATATCCTCATCAAAAGTTACAACTTTTCGCAATTCAGGAAGCACGGCTGTTCTCCAATTAAATAGTATATTACAGTCTATTTTTAAAGCCAATGTAGACCTCATTTCTTAAGTCTTCACAGCTCTATCGGCTAAAATATTTATCTGAATTTACTTTTAAACTCAATACTCTTCCAACTAAGTTTTTCTAAGCTTATTTGAATAAATCTAAACTATCTAGAAAGTCCCTTATTGGTTTGTTTACTGCTTTGGGAGACTCAGCCAATGCCATGTGTCTCAGAGCGGGCAATACTAGAGTTTTGGCGCCCGGTATCTCAGCAGAAATTGCAAAGGCCATTTCTGGGCCATTGCCAAAATCTTGATCACCTGTAATGACCAGACTTGGACAAATTAAAGCAGGGTTTGGTTTCACAATTTCGTCGATACCAGTTGCCAACACCTTATAAATAGTATGATAGACTTCTTTGCGGTTAGCCATCACCCACTGTCTGATTTCATTCATTAATTTTGGGTTGGCTTGACGAAAGGGATCTGTAAACCAACGCTCCAGGGCTGCCTCCACTGTTGATTGAGGTCCCATAGTGCGAGCTTGATCGACACGTTTTAGAATTGCCGCTTGTGCAGCGTTGCTTCGTTTATGTGGCGAATGCAAAATTACCATTCCCTGCGACTTTTGTGGAGCATCTTGGGCAAAGCGGCGAGCGACCATACCTCCAAGTGAAAAACCAATGATTACAGCTTTTTGAATTTCACAGTAATTCAGGAGATCTTTCAGTTGTTTTGAAAATAGTGACAGATTGGGTTCAGTGGCTGGATCACTAGATCCACCGTGGCCATATAAATCGTAACTTAGAACGCGATAAGAATCTTTGAGATCTGGTATCATCCACTGCCAGCAGTCTTTGTTTAATCCGAGCCCATGAATTAGCACGACAACTGGCGCCATGTTAGGACCGCTAAAAGTAAAATTCGTGCCATCTGGTGCGAGTGTCGTCACGCACTACCTCCCAATGGACAATACGCCACCACTTCAACTTCAACTCTTGCGTCAACTAATAGGTCACTCACAATGGCCGAGCGTGTTGGGGGCTCAACTGGAAAATATTCACCATATATTTCGTTGAACCCTGGAAAATCTTCACGTTCGCGCAGCCATACCATCGCTTTAACTACATCTTCACGCGTACAATCTGCTGTCGCCAAAGTTTCTGTAATATCGTCCAGAATAGCGCGCGTTTGATCCTGGATTGAGCCATCTGTCATTGGAACGCCGTCTCGCATTGGGATCTGTCCAGTCAGAAAAACAAAATCACCTGCACGTATGGCCCGAGACAACGATAGGACACGTCCGTTGATTTCAAGCGGGCCACCGATAACTTCTTTTTTTTGTGCCATTGCCTTGCCTCCTTTTAAAATATCGTGCCCCGATCGCAAGTTGTAAATTTCAGATTTTTCGCCAAGATATGTCGTTTTTTCCTGAGCAGGAATAATTAAAGAGTCTTTGAATAAGAATCAGCCAAAGAAGGATTTCCGAGATGGAGGACATTAAAAATTATCAAATGCTAATCGACGGCGATTGGGTAGATGCATCTGATGGGGGTGTTTTTGATAGTGTGAACCCAAACACAGACAATGTTTGGAGCCGGGTTCCGGAGGCAACTGAAGCGGACGTTAATCGAGCCGTTTCTTCTGCTCACAAGGCATTCAACGAAGGCCCATGGTCAAAGTTTACACCAACAGAGCGTGGAAAATGCCTTCGAAAGCTCGCTGACTTGCTCGCTGACAACTCTGAAAGTTTGGGTCGCATTGAAACCATTGATACAGGCAAAATGCTGAAAGAAACGCGCTGGCAAGCTAAGTATATTGCAGAGTTCTTCCATTTTTTTGCAGGCTGTGCTGATAAGGTAAGTGGTGAAACTTTACCAATTGATAAGCCCGATATGTTTGTGTTCACGAAGCGAGAACCACTTGGCGTCGTCGCCGCTGTTGTGCCGTGGAACTCTCAATTATTCCTAGTGGCAGTCAAAATTGGCCCTGCGTTAGCCGCTGGAAATACTGTAGTACTCAAAGCTTCTGAACATGCTAGTGCTGCTATGTTAGAATTTGGCAAATTAATTGAGCAAGCAGGTATCCCACCAGGTGTTGTAAATATTGTTACTGGTCATGGAGAACCTTGTGGGCGAGTCCTAACTTCACATCCACACGTCGCCCGTGTTTCTTTCACTGGCGGCCCTAACGCCGCCCGCCACGTATTAGAAAACGTCAAACGTAACTTTGCAGAAGTTTCTCTTGAATTGGGTGGTAAGTCACCCTTCATCGTGTTCGATGATGCAAATATTGAAAGCGCCGTTAATGCCTCAATTGCTGGTATTTTTGGGGCGACTGGACAAAGCTGCGTCGCCGGTTCGCGCCTCTACTTGCATGAAGATATTGCAGATGAGTTTCTTGAAAAGATGATTGCTTTAACCCGTCAAATTATAATTGGTGACCCCTTAGAAGAAGATACCCAAATGGGTCCGCTATGCACGCTGGGACAATTAGAGAATATCGAGATTGAGGTAAAAAATGCCAAACAGGAGGGCGCTAAGATATTGGTTGGAGGTAAGCAACCAGAGGATAAATCAGGTCTATTTTATGAGCCTACAATTATTGAATGCCCAAACCAAGGCTTGAGAATTGTGGATAAAGAACTTTTTGGACCTGTTTTATGCGTTCAGCGTTTTAAGACAGAGGATGAAGTTCTCTCTCTAGCTAATGATACGGAGCATGGACTAGCCGCAGGAATATTCACCCAAAATTCAGCACGTTCCTTGCGTATGGCAGGTGCTGTGAGAGCAGGCATTGTATGGGTTAATACCTATCGGGTCGTTTCGCCAATAGCAGAGTTCGGAGGCGTAAAAGGGTCTGGCTATGGTCGCGAAAGTGGATTCCAAGCGATTTATGACTATACCCGTCCCAAGACCATATGGATGAATACGTCAGATGACCCAATGGCGAACCCTTTTGTAATGCGATAGTAACTGAGATTTAGCCTAAATCTAAAGTTGGATGACGAGGCGGTAAAAGAACAAAAAAGAGGAAACTAATATGAAATTTCAACTAGCTGTAAATCTTGAACGTTTGGACGACAGTCTCGCTATGGATGACGTGGCCCGCCATACGCTCGAGATGGTACAAATGGCGGAGGATGGCGGGTTCAATATAGTATGGGCTGCGGAACATCATGCGTTGGAAATGACTATTGCGCCTAATCCTTTTCAGATACTTACCTGGTGGGCCAGTGAAACAAGTAAAGTGCGTCTTGGAACAGCTGTTGTGAATTCTGCCTATTGGCATCCCATAAGGCTAGCTGGAGAGGCGGCGTTCCTTGACTTGATTAGTGGAGGTCGCTTGGAGTTTGGTCTTGGGTCTGGCGCTTATCAACGTGAGTTCGACCGAATGCATCCAGGTTTACTGCAGACGGATGGTTATAAGTACATGCAAGAGATGTTGCCTGCTGTGCTGGCGTTGTGGAAAGGGGATTACGCCCATAACGGAGAATATTGGAAATTTCCAACGTCAACCTCAGTGCCAAAGCCAATTCAGACTGAGCCGCGCATTTGGGTGGCAGCCAGATCACCTGTCACATATGATTACGCCGTTGCCAACAATGCCAACATAATGTGCTGGCCGTTCACGCGTCCTCATGCTGAAGCTGAACTTTATAAGCGCCAGTTAGATGAAGCTATTGCAAAACATGGGGGCAGAGCAGATCCAATTTTTGCGTTAATGCGTCACACCGCCGTTTATGAAAATCAAACAGATCGCGATGAAGCCATAAATGCAATTACTCGGGTTTTGGGGCAATTCGAAAATTTATACCGTAACTTGGATGATGTGAAAAATGGTTTTCCAAAAGAAATTCCATTGCATGAGCTTGAGGGGCGTGAGCAATATGAGCCATTGATGCTAGAACAGAACCTCATGTTTGGTTCTCCTGAAACTGTAATCGAAAAAATTAAGATCTATGAACAACTTGGAGTTGATGAGTTCATTTACTATGCTTCGATGGGACTAAGTCACGCCGCACAGAAGCGTTCACTTAAATTATTTTGCGACGAAGTCATTCCCGAATTTCAAAAAGGAGGCCTTTAATGTCGGATGGAGTAACAACCCGCCGTGATGGGCACATATTGGAGGTTACATTAGAGCGAGGGAAGGTTAACGCCATTGACGTGCCAACATCCCAGGCATTAGCAGCGGCTTTTCAGCAACTCCACGAGGACAAGGATTTACGTTGTGCAATACTCACTGGTGGTGGAGAAAAGATTTTTTCCGCTGGCTGGGATCTTAAGGCTTTAAATGATGGAGAAATGCAGCTCGATAACTGGTGGGAAGCTGATGAGTATGGATTTGGCGGCTTTACCGGACTAACTGAAAATTGGATATTGAATAAGCCCGTCATTGCAGCCGTAAATGGCCTTGCAATAGGCGGTGGGTTTGAGATGGCCATGGGATGTGATTTAATAATTGCTGCAGATCATGTGGAATTTGGGCTTCCTGAAATGCCCTTAGGAATTGTGCCTGATGCAGGAGCTCTTCAGCGCCTACCACGTCGTATTCCTCACAATATAGCTATGGAAATGTTTTTATTGGGGCGTCGTATGACGGCCGCAGAGGCTGCGCATTATGGTTTAGTTAATAAGGTTGTTCCCAAAGAGCAGCTCATGGACGCAGCGCGCGAATGGGCAGCCTCAATCGCTTGGTCAGCGCCATTAGCAATGCAGTCTGTTAAGGAAGTGCAACGCGAAATTGAATGTGTACCTTTAGAAAAAGCATTTCATAAAATGCGTTCTGATCCAATGCCAATATATCGAAAGATGCTCCAGTCATCCGATGCCAAAGAAGGCGTTGCCGCATTCGTAGAAAAACGTAACCCAAATTTTAAAGGTGAGTGATGTATTCCAATCCCAATTCTGTAAAGCGTATTTCAAGTCTTGGGGCAGGTCCAATTGGAGGAGGGTGGACTGCGCATTTCCTAGCGCGCGGGTATGATGTTACTGCATATTTGCACGATAAGAGTGAAAAAAGCTCGTTTATGTCTATTTTAAAAACAGCTTGGGTTAGCCTTGCTGAGTTGGGACTTGCACCCAGCGCATCGATGGACAGGTTGCGCATTGTGACTGACTTGGAAGAAGCTCTTGATGGTGCTGATTTCGTACAGGAAAGCGGGCCAGAGAGGCTTGAGGTCAAGCAAAAATTATATTCAGAAATGGGGAAAATCTTACCTCCATCTATAATTATTGGATCTTCAACTTCTGGATTGATGATGAGTGATATTCAGTCTGATTGCTCAACTCCAGAAAGAACAGTTATTGGTCACCCCTTCAACCCGCCTTACCTTTTGCCACTGGTTGAAATTGTGGGTGGAAAGAGGACTGCGCCGGAAGCGGTTGCCTGGGCTGGAGAATTTTATAGGGCTGCAGGCAAAGCTCCATTGATGATGAAAAAAGAAATTCCAGGGTTTGTGGCTACTCGTCTGCAGGAAGCACTATGGCGTGAAGCCTTACACATGGTTGCCAACGATGAGGCTACACCAGAGGATATTGATAATGCTCTGATGAACGGACCCGCACCGCGTATGGCCGCGCAAGGACAATGCATGGCTTTTCATGTTGCATGTGGCACGGGAGGAATGGCCACAAATTTGGATCAGTTCGGTCCAGCGCTTAAATTACCTTGGACAAGACTGGAGGCTCCTGAACTTACTAAAGATTTGAGGAACCGTATGGTTGATGGCTGCAATACAGTAGCAAAGGACCAAGCTTTTGAGGATATGGTCGCTCAGCGTGATCGCGAAATTGTTGGAGTTTTGAATGCATTACGTCAGGCTCGTCTGAAGTGATCTTTGGGTGGTTTGCCATTTAAGGTATCAAGGAAATCTGAAAGGGAACCTGGCCAAGTTGGTGCAGGTTCCTCTTTAGGCCAAGCTTCCCGATAATCCGAGGGCCGTCTTCCGAAAAACTTTCCAAAAGAAAAGGCGAAATGTGACATTGTATTAAACCCAGAAGCCGTGGCTATTTGCCTGATGCTCATGTCTGTGGAAATTAGCAGCAAGCGTGCGTTTTGCAAACGCTTCAACAAACCAAATTGCACTACTGTGCATCCAACATTTTTCTTGAATTGCCTCTCCAATTGGCGCTGCGAAATACCTAAAAGATTTGCAATCTGTGGTACTGTAAGAGGCTCTTCTATATTATTTTCGATTAATGTCATCGCTTCGCGCAACAGTGGGCGCATCGTTTCGGTACTCCGTCCCATTGTGCTGCGCTGAGGAGAAGTCGCAGACCGAATTGGGTGATGCAGCATCTGATCTGCAATTTCACCAGAAAAGCTACTTCCGTTGAGCTCTTCAATTAGGCGTAACATTAAATCTACGCCTGCTAATCCACCCGAACACGTCATTACTTTACTGTCTAGTGTGAATAGGCTCTCTTCCACTTCGACACGATCAAAGTTTTCTTTAAACCCATTGAGCCATGACCAGTGTATAGTAGCCAACTTGCCGTCCAGCAACCCAGCCCGCGCTACAATGTAAGACCCCAGCTCTACGCCACAAATCCGCTCACCCGCGCGAGCACGTTTTCTGAGCCAGGCGGTTAATTTTTGATTGTGGTAATGCTCAGTTCCCCAACTTCCAAGAATAAAAACAAATTCTGCAGGCTGTAAGTTATCATTTGCAGTCTTAATTCTCGCAGTCATGCCATTACTAGCTGTAATTTCTGAACCGTCGAACGAAGCAACTTCCCAAGAAAATGTAGAAGTAGGTGCCAAATAGTTTGCGATTCGTAGTGTTTCAATCATAGTTATTAGGGTCGTAATGTTGAACCTTGGCACGACTATGAATACCATATGAATTTGCGCACGTTCCATTTTAGGTAGAATGTCTATTTCCATGATTACGGTTCATCCTCCATGTCAGATTTTTCGCCACTTTTACTTAATCTGTGGCGTTTAATCGACAAAAATCTGCATTGCTTTCCAGCCTATTTATCTTTGACGAGGAGATTGACATGCAAAATGACGTAATTTTGACTTGTGCCGTAACTGGCGCTGGGGACACGACTGGAAAAAGTGCCCATGTTCCGGTTACCCCGAAAGATATTGCAAAAGCTGCAATTGATGCTGCTGAAGCTGGTGCTTCAATTGCTCACATACACGCAAGAGACCCCGAAACGGGTTTAGGGTCGCGTGATCCAAAACTTTTTAAAGAGATTGTGGATCGGGTGCGAGACAGTAATACCGATATAGTTATAAATATTACGGCTGGCATGGGTGGTGACTGGATTTCGGATGCCTCCGATCCAGCTCAACCTGGACCCGGAACGGATATGATCGGTCCGGAAGAGCGGCTCGCTCATATCAAAGAGTGCTTGCCTGAAATCTGTTCGCTTGACTGTGGTACGTTAAACTTTTCTGACACAGATATGATCTATATCTCTACCCCACCTACATTACGAAAAATGGCTGAAATGGCCCGTGATTGGGGTGTTAAACCTGAACTGGAGGTTTTTGAGCTTGGACACATTCGATTTGCAAAGGCAATTATTTCTGAAGGTTTAATTAATGATCCACCTATGTTCCAATTGTGTTTGGGTATTCCTTGGGGGGCCGAGCAAACTGTCGAAACAATGGTTGCCATGAAGTCACAATTGCCCACAGGTGCGAGTTGGGCAAGTTTTGGTATTGGTCGCGGCCAAATGCCAATGATGGCTGCAGCAGTTGCTCTGGGAGGTAATGTACGTGTCGGTTTAGAAGATAATATTTATCTTGAACGCGGTGTTTTGGCGACAAATGCTCAGTTAGTTTCTCGTGCTCGTGAGATTATTGAACGAATGGGTGCGCGGGTAGTAACGCCACAGGAGGCGCGTAATAAACTTAAGCTGAGGGGTGCTGATACTTAGAGCATCATATTTTAATTAGGGACACTTGAACAATGGAATCTAGCCAAGAAATTAATCTAATCATGGATACAGTCCGCCGATTTGTAGAGACGGAAATGTTTCCCCATGAGGAAGAAATAGACCGTCTAGGCCATGTACCAGAAGAAATAGGGCGTACGATCGAGGCGAAGTCTAAGGAATTGGGCCTCTTTGCTTGTAATTTGCCTGAAGAGGTAGGTGGTGGTGGTTTAGGTTATGGGCCCATGTCTCTTATTGAGCGGGAATATGGCAAAACCAGTCACGCACTTCAAAGTTGGGCAGCTCGCCCGACGGAATTGCTAATGGCATGCGAGGGCGATCAACGAGAGCAATATCTTCTCCCGGCCGTACGTGGCGAAAAAAGAGAGTTATTTGCTTTATCTGAACCTGATGCGGGGTCAGATGTTATGGGAATGAAGTCTAATGCTCGTCGTGATGGAGATGACTGGATTTTAAATGGGTCTAAACACTTTGTTTCAGGACCATGTATGCCTGACTTTGCCATTGTATTTGCGGCAACTGGTGAAGATGAAACTCCAAGAGGGCCTCGTAAGCGTATTACGGCGTTTTTAGTTGACGTAGGAGTTTCCGGTTTTGAGTGCCGTCAAGGGACACGATGTGTCAGTTATCGTGGTTATAATACCTATGAGTTGCATTTTGATAATGTACGCTTGAGCTCACAGAAAGTTTTAGGCGATGAAGGTCATGGTCTTCAGCTTGCTGGAAAATGGCTAGGTATGGGCCGTATTTGGGTTGGTGCTACTTGCTGTGGGAAAGCTGAGCGTATTTTGAATTTGGCGACAGATTGGGCTGCAAACCGAAAACAATTCGGGAAACCTATTGGCTCATTTCAGGCTACAGGATTTCGTCTGGCAGATGGAGCCATAAACCTAAGGGCTGCAGATTTACTGGTTAAAGATGCTGTCTTGCGAGCAGAAAAGGGCTCTATGACCGATGCTGATGCTGCCATGGTGAAGGTGTTTTGTTCTGAGATGCTAAATAAAATTGCTGATGATGCAGTGCAGATTTTTGGTGGAATGGGGCTTATGGAAGAGATGCCAATACAACGCTTCTGGCGCGACAGTAGGTTGGAACGAATCTGGGATGGTACTTCTGAAATTCAACGTCACATAATTACGCGTTCCATTCTGCGGCCTCTCGGTGCATGACACCTAGACGTCGAGAAAATTTTAGACGGCTTTTAAAGCCTCGCCATATTGCTTTTATTGGCGGCCGTTATGCCATTATTGCAATTAATGAGGCTCGTCGGCGAGGATTTGATGGAGAAATGTTCGCAGTAAACCCTACGCGGAATGACCTAGTAGGTGTTGCATGTGTCGCCTCCATAGAAGATTTACCAGTAGCACCTGACGCAGTTTATCTCGCTATTCCAGCCGATAATGTTGTTGACGCGTTACGTAGCTTGGCGCTTATAGATGCTGGAGGTGTGGTGTGCTTTTCTGCTGGCTTCAAAGAAGCAGGGAATAATCAAAAAGAAAAAGACTTGGTAAATGCGACCGGAGACATGGCCTTAATTGGGCCTAACTGTTATGGCATTATAAACTATATTGATAATTCAGCACTGTGGTCTTTTGAACACGGGGGATGGTCCCCTGGTTACGGTGCTGCGATTATTACTCAATCAGGAATGTTCTCTTCTGATATCACCATGAGCCAGCGCTCTTTACCATTAGCCTACATGGTTTCGGCAGGCAACCAGGCGGTTTTGGGGCCGGAAGACTTTCTGGAATTCTTTGCCGATGACCCGGCCGTAAGAGCTATTGGACTGCACCTTGAGGGATTGCAAAATATCTCAAAGTTTGAATTAGCAGCCTTAAAAGCTCTATCCAAAGGTAAACCGGTGGTTGTATTAAAGACCGGAAGCTCAACTATTGGATCGGAGTTAACGGTGAGCCATACTGGTTCTCTTTCTGGTTCAGCTGAGCTTTATGAGGCTTTTTTTCAACGTATAGGGATTATAAGCGTAACTAATCCCTCGCAACTACTAGAAACTTTGAAACTCCTCTGTATAGTTGGGGCGCCCAAGGGGAAGCGATTGGCTGGCTTCACGTGTTCGGGTGGTGGTGCGACGATGCTTGCAGACCAGGCAGAAAAGATTGACCTAGTTTTTCCAGTAGTAGATCCTAAACAAGAAAATGACTTGTCCGCCCTGTTGCCGGACATTGCCACAGTTTCTAATCCGCTTGACTACACAACACCAATCTGGGGGCAAGCAGAGATGACTTACCCAGTATTTGCAAAAGCAATTTCGGCGATCGAAGCAGATACTGCGGTCTTAGTACAAGATTACCCAGCAGCAGAGATAGACAGCTCTAAAGTTTTTTACAGAGCGGATGCTACTGCCTTTGCGGAGGCAACTACGGAAAAAGGTTTGCCTGCAATAATCTGTTCAACTTTACCCGAAAATATGGATTTAGAGACCCGCCAACTTCTAATTGAAAAGGGGGTAGCTCCAATGCAAGGCATTCACGAAACCTTGAATGCCATTAAGGACTCAGCCAACTGGAAGCAAGCACGGTCGCATATTTTATCGGAAAAGCCTGAGTATTTATTACGAGCAGTTCCTAGCAGTGAGAAAAGAGTGTTGCCAGAGAGTGATGGTAAGGAATGGCTTAAAAGCAATGGTTTTAATGTCCCAGAGGGAAAGATTGTATCAGCCCAGCAGCTAGGCGAGGCAGCAATTGTAGTGGGATATCCAGTAGCTTTAAAAAATGATCAGTCCTCGGTTGGCACACAAAACTGAAGCCGGCGCAGTAGTACTCAACCTAAAAGATGGAAACTCATTGAAACTTGCGGCCGCGAAGATGAAAAGTGATGTAACTGCTTATGATGCAAGGGCTGTTAGTGAGTTATTTTTGGTTGAGGCAATGTCACCCAAACCTTTGGTAGAGCTCATTATTAACATTCGTCAAGATCCGCAATTTGGAGCTGCTTTAGTGCTTGGTAGCGGAGGCATTTTGGTTGAGTTGCTGGCTGATTCCACGACCCTGCTTTTGCCAACGCGCCCCGTTGAAATAATCCGTGCACTTAAAAGTCTCCGGGTTGGGCGCTTGCTTGAAGGATTTAGAGGTCGGCCAGCTGCAGATATCGCGAAGGTGGCTGCGGAGATATATAAACTCTCCATTACCTATCAGGAAAACATAAAAACTATAGCAGAAATTGAAATCAACCCTCTTTTTGTTTATAGAGCTGAAGTTTCGGCGATCGATGTATTAATCCAGGTTCCAAACGAGAAGTGACTGATTTCAATGGCATCGGCTTTTTAGCCACCTTTCAAGGGGCAAATAACAATACGGACAAGCGTGATTTTATGCGTAGTGGTTGGTATTCTGTGAAAAGGCTGGAAAATAAAATTTTTCGCTAGATGACAGTCCAAGATCGTGAAACAACGGTATAAGAAGATATTTACCTGGTCGCTGGCTGTTAACCTTTCTTGTGTTGTGAATTCGGAACATTCTATTCTGCTTTTACAAAAATGGATAAAAGAAACTGTGGAGAAAAACTTATGAGCACATTTAACGAAGATTTATTTCTTAAAGGGCTAGAACAACGCAAATCCACTCTTGGAGAAGGCTACGTTGAAAAAAACCTCGCTGCTGCAGATGACTTTACTCGCCCTTTTCAGGAGGCAATGACTGCGTGGTGTTGGGGCTTTGGGTGGGGCGATGAGGTGATACCTGCAAAAACTCGCAGTATGATGAACCTCTCCATGATTGGGGCACTAGGAAAAATGCACGAATGGGAAATCCATTGCAAAGGCGCTCTCAATAATGGCGTCTCAAAGGAAGAAATTCGTGCCATTATTCATGTAATAGGTATTTATTGCGGTGTGCCTCAAGCACTAGAGTGTTTTAGAGTGGCTAAACGGGTCATAGATCAAAATGAGTGAATACCATTAAATAATGCAATTAGACCATCATCTGTCTGGTTCTTTGTCCGGCTTAAAATTAAATAAAACTAACGTGATTTCATCTAAGTTATTGATTTTAATTTTAATTTATGCAGGATAGACCGCGGACCTACTGATTACGAATAAGTTACAAAGTGACTTAAAAATTGTATTTAACTAACTTTAAATTATTTTTGATCACTTTTGATTTTTTTATAAAATATTTTATATAAGTTGTTATAACGGTTTGGGTAATTTCTCTGCAATGTGAACAGTCTCTCCTTTATCGAAATGGAGCAAATAATGTGTGGTATAGTAGGATTATTTTTGAAGGATGCCAGCTTACAGCCGTGTCTTGGCAGACTTCTTAGCGACATGTTAGTAACTATGACTGACAGAGGACCCGACAGCGCAGGGATCGCAATCTACGCTGATGAACATGCAGGTAGGTCAAAATTCACCATTCAATCTGAAAATGCTGAAAGAGATTTTCAAGATTTACCAAATTATCTAAGCAAGCATCTTAATCGCATTTTGGACTTTCGAGTCAACGATACGCATGCAGTAGTCACTTTAGATCAAAATGTGGAAAATAAATTCTCCGAGGTACTGACGGCTTTCAATCCTGAAATAAGAATTATGAGCCATGGTTCATCACTAGAAATTTACAAAGAAGTTGGTTTGCCTGAGCAAGTTACTCAAAGGTTCCATATCACGCAAATGTCCGGACGGCATGGAATTGGCCACACTCGCATGGCAACAGAATCTGCTGTTACAACTTTGGGAGCGCATCCCTTTAACACAGGCGTAGATCAATGTCTGGTGCATAATGGATCGCTCTCCAACCATAACTCTTTACGCCGCAAACTGAGAAGAGAAGGAATTCTTATAGAGACAGAAAATGATACTGAGGTGGGAGCTGCTTATTTAACTTGGAAAATTAAAAACGGTGCAAGTTTAGGTGAAGCGCTTGAAAGCTCTTTAAAGGATTTAGATGGATTTTTCACTTTTGTAGTTGGAACTGAGAATGGATTTGGGGTTGTTCGGGATCAGATCGCATGTAAACCAGCGGTTATGGCCGAAACCGATCAGTATGTTGCGTTTGGAAGTGAGTATCAGGCATTGGTAGATTTACCAAAAATCGAAAGTGCCCATGTTTGGGAGCCGGAGCCTGCAACAGTATATTTTTGGAAACACTAAAATGTTACAATTTGATTTACAAAAACACGGTCTTAGAAGTCTAAATAGTGCTTTACAGGAACAGAAAGAGAAAACTAACCAAACATCATGGGAGGTCATTAATCCAAAGGGTAGCCATTCAATTGCTGTTGGAATAGATGCACCGATCGAAGTAAACATTAAGGGCTCTACGGGCTACTACTGCGGTGGAATGAACCAGCAAGCCAACATAACTGTGAAAGGTTCAGTGGGTCCTGGTGTGGCCGAAAATATGATGAGTGGCAAAGTTGTAATTGAGGGTGATGCCAGCCAATATGCTGGAGCTACTGGTCAAGGAGGTCTACTAGTCATAAAGGGAAATGCCTCTTCTCGTTGCGGAATTTCAATGAAAGGCATAAATATCGTAGTCCATGGAAATATTGGACACATGTCTGCGTTCATGGCTCAATCAGGTAATCTTATTGTTTGCGGTGATGCTGGAGATGCTTTAGGCGATAGCCTTTACGAAGCAAAATTATTTATTCGAGGATGTGTTAAAAGTTTGGGAACTGATTGTGAACAGAAAGAAATGCGTCCCGAACACATGGACCTACTCAAACAATTACTCTCGGAAGCCGAATGCGATGCAAAACCCGAAGAATTTAAAAGATATGGTTCAGCAAGAAAATTGTATAATTTTAACATTGATAATTCAGATGCCTACTGAGGATAGATTTAATGGATAAGAGGAAAAAGTCGATTATACCGCTTACAACTCCAAGATACTCAGCGACATTTTCAAACGACGTCAACAGTGATATACGCCGTGCCGCAGCTACAGGAATATACGACATCAGAGGTGGTGGAGCAAAAAGAAAACTACCAACGTTTGATGATTTATTATTTCTCGGTGCCTCTATTTCGAGATACCCATTGGAGGGATATCGAGAAAAATGCGAAACGAATGTAAAAATTGGAACGCGTTATGCTAAAAATCCTATCGAATTAGATATACCAATTACAATAGCTGGTATGAGTTTTGGCGCCCTTTCTGGACCTGCAAAAGAGGCTCTAGGTAGAGGAGCTTCTGCTGCAGGAACATCAACGACGACAGGCGATGGTGGTATGACCCCCGAAGAACGAGAGCACTCTACAAAACTGGTTTATCAATATCTTCCATCACGTTACGGAATGAACCCAGACGACCTTCGAAAGGCTGATGCTATTGAAATAGTAATTGGTCAAGGAGCAAAACCCGGCGGAGGAGGCATGCTATTAGGTCAAAAAATTTCAGATCGCGTTGCACAAATGAGAAATCTTCCGACGGGAATAGATCAACGTTCAGCTTGCAGACATCCTGATTGGACTGGACCTGATGATCTTGAAATAAAAATACAAGAGCTCCGAGAAATTACCGCATGGAAAGTTCCAGTTTATGTTAAATTGGCTGGTGCGCGTCCTTATTATGATACAACATTAGCTGTCAAAGCCGGGGCAGACGCTATTGTTTTGGACGGAATGCAAGGTGGAACCGCCGCTACACAAGACGTTTTTATAGAGCATGTAGGACAACCAACTCTGGCAATAGTTCGCCCAGCTGTAAAAGCTCTCGAAGACTTGGGAATGCACCGCAAAGTTCAACTAATTCTATCAGGAGGTATTCGCAATGGTGCCGATGTAGCAAAAGCAATAGCTCTTGGTGCAGATGCAGTAGCAATTGGCTCTGCAGCCTTAGTTGCATTGGGAGATAATGATCCAATTTATGAAGAAGAGTACAATAAACTCGGAACAACGGCCGGAGCTTATGACGATTGGCATGAAGGTATGGACCCTGCAGGTATTACGACACAGGACCCTGAATTGATAAAGCGATTTGATCCAAAGGAAGGAGGCCGCCGATTGATGAATTATTTGAAGGTGATGACTTTGGAAGCTCAAACAATAGCCAGGGCCTGCGGAAAAAATCATTTACATAATTTGGAGCCCGAGGATTTAGTCGCTCTAACAATGGAGGCTGCTGCTATGGCTCAAGTACCTCTTGCCGGAACTAGTTGGTACCCTGGTAAACCTGGTACATCTTATTAACGCAAACTGAATATTGTTATACCATTATATTTAAAAGATTGGGAGAGGACCATGATTAAAGACTTAGCCGTATTTGCCAAAAATACAGGTGTAAAATATTTTATGATATCGTACACTGATTTGTTCGGAGTTCAACGAGCTAAGCTGGTTCCGACACAAGCCATTGCTGAGATGCAAGTCGAAGGTGCTGGTTTTGCAGGTTTTGCAACCTGGCTTGATTTTACTCCTGCACATCCAGATATGCTAGCAGTTCCAGATCCAAGCAGCGTTATACAACTTCCTTGGAAGCCCGAAGTGGCTTGGGTAGCAGCAAATTGTGTAATGGAAGGTGAAGACGTTGCTCAGGCTCCGCGAAATTTGTTGCGCCGCCTCATTGATGAAGCCGGCGCGGAAGGTATGCACGTCAAGACAGGTATCGAAGCAGAGTTTTTCTTATTGTCGCCAGATGGATCACAAATCTCTGACGAATACGATACTGCAGCCAAGCCATGCTACGATCAGCAGGCAGTTATGCGCCGCTATGACGTAATAAAAGAAATTTGTGATCATATGCTTGAGATGGGCTGGGGTCCATATCAAAATGACCACGAAGATGCTAACGGTCAATTTGAAATGAATTGGGAATTTGATGATGCATTAGCTACAGCAGACAAACACAGCTTTTTCAAGTTTATGACAAAATCTGTTGCTGAAAAACACGGATTTCGTGCGACATTTATGCCCAAACCGTTTGAAGGATTAACCGGTAATGGGTGTCATGCACATATCTCGGTATGGGATGCTCCTGGTTCTCAAGCAAAGAAAAATATGTTCGCAACTACGCCCAGTTCCGAAAGCCAAACTTCTGAACTTGGATTGTCAGAAAAAGGACGATATTTCCTTGGCGGGTTGATGACCCACGCTCCTGCTCTAACAGCAGTCACCAACCCAACAGTTAATAGTTATAAACGACTAAATGCGCCAAGAACTGTGTCAGGAGCAACATGGGCACCGAACTCAGTCACATGGACTGGTAATAACAGAACTCATATGGTCCGCATACCAGGACCTGGTCGCTTTGAGTTAAGGTTAGCAGATGGTGCAGCAAATCCCTATCTTTTGCAGGCAGTAATAATTGCTGCTGGCCTATCTGGTGTAAGGTCCAAAGCTGATCCCGGCAAACGTTATGATATAGATATGTACTCTAAGGGACATAAAGTTAAAGGAGTCCCAAAATTACCATTAAATATGCTAGATGCGCTTCGTGCTTATGATAAGGACAAGGTTCTTAAAGATGCTATGGGTAAAGAGTTTTCCGATGCTTACTTGAAACTTAAGATGGAAGAATGGAACTCGTTTGTTTCGCATTTTTCATCCTGGGAAAAGGAAAATACCCTAGATATCTAGTATCGCAAAATTGTAAAAAGCACAGGAGCCTGAGAATAGTTGCCAAAAACTAAAGGTATATTAAACGGCATTCGCGTCCTAGACCTTAGCCGTATGCTATCTGGGCCCTATTGCACCATGATGCTTTCTGATCACGGCGCTGAAGTTATTAAAATTGAAAGCGGAACGGGCGATAGCAGCCGACTAAATGGACCGTTTCGCAAAGATGATCCTAAACAAGACTGGGCTGGATATTTTGTCAGCCTAAACCGGTCCAAAAAAAGCGTCGAAATTAATCTAAAATCAAAAGAGGGCAAGGATGCGTTTCTATCCCTTGTTACATCTGCGGATGTTGTCGTGGAAAACTTTCGCCCCGGGGTGATGGAACGCCTTGGACTATCCTTCGAGACATTGTCCAAATTTAACCCCCGTCTGGTTTATGCGGCCATTCGGGGCTTTGGCGATCCAAGGTCTGGCAAAAGCCCATATTCAGATTGGCCCTCTTATGACGTGGTTGCGCAGGCCATGGGGGGGGGGTTATGTCGCTGACCGGGCCGGATGCTGACAGCTTTACAAAAGTCGGGCCGGGCATTGGCGATATTTTTTCTGGCATGATGATGGCATTTGGTATTCTGGCAGCACTTCGGCTTGCAGAGGCCACGGGTGAGGGACAATTTGTAGATGTCGCTATGTATGATGCTGTGCTCAGCCTATGTGAACGTGCGGTTTACTTAAATGATTTTAATGGCACAACGCCAGGGCCCGAAGGAAACAATCACCCGTTTCTTGCGCCGTTCGGACTATTTAAGGCGAAAGACGGCGCCGTTGCGATCGGCGTAGTAGAAGATAAGTTCTGGAAAATATTGGCCGATGCCATGGGCGGTGATGCGCTTTGCAGCAATGCAAAATTTGCAACCCGCGCGGCGCGCGCAGAGCATAAGGATGCGCTCAACTCTTTGGTTGAAACATGGACCAAAGGCCACACCAAGGCCGAACTTTCCGCCATTCTTGGTGGCAAAATTCCCTTCGGGCCGTTGAATTCAATAACAGACATTGTGGATGATCCCCACGTTTTGGAAAGAAGTATGCTTGCGCAGGTGTACAACCCTGATAGCCCAAAGGCCCCGTGGACCGTGGCATCAAACCCTTTGCGGTTTTCAGCCTCTAAATCGCCGCCACTCGGATCACCTCCACGGCTTGGCCAGCATAACGCGCAATACTTAAGCCCTGATCCTGAAAAAGCGTCGCGCAAATTTGATCCACGCACCTTGCGCAGTGCATTTGGGAAATTTGCCACCGGCGTTACCATTGTCACCACCTGCCAGTCGGATGGAGCACCCCGCGGCATTACCGCAAATTCTTTTACCTCTGTTTCGCTCGATCCTCCGATTCTGCTCATCTGCATTGCAAAGTCAGCCTTAAGCAAAAGCGTTTTTTCCGAATGTGAACATTTCGGGGTAAATATTCTGCGCAGCACCCAACAAGATGTCTCAACTCTTTTTGCTTCAAAATCTGCTGAAAAATTTGACAAAGCCGACTATGAAAAATCTTTGCAGGGAACACCAGTTATCAAAGAAACCCTAGCCAATTTCATTTGCCGAAGACAAAAAAGCGTCGATGCCGGTGACCATCTGGTTATTTTTGGGGAGGTGATTGATTTCCGGTCAGACGATGGATCACCTTTGCTCTATTTCAATGGAGATTATTGCTCGATTGACTAATGAGTACTGACACCGACATAGAGCCACGCTGGCTGAAGAACCTGGAGACATGGGATATTATCTCCAAAACATAAACCTAAATAATATTTATGGATGGACAGACAGCCCAACCATAAATTTCTTAATGTGGTAACTGGCAAGCGCTCTAATTTGATTAAAACTTATTCGATCAATCAAGCTCAACTGCGAGTTCACCGAGCATACCGCCCGTCATAGTCATACCTACCGCCTTGCTGGCAGCTGCTCTAACATCATCCACGGCTGCTTCAAGCTGTTCTTTACTGCCCCATACAGTCATGGTTCTAATTGTGTTTTCTCCAGTAACTGTAGCACGCATGTTGACTGCGCCATGCTTTTTCATTTCTGGCCAAAAGCCCTTGGCATCCTCAACAGCGCCAGCAACATCGCCGTCAAATTCCCAATCGGTAAAAGATACAAACATTTAATCCTCCATTTATTTGCAATATTATTTCATTTGAATTACTTTTTTTGTCAAAGGTTACCAAACGGAAAGTAGATCTTTTCGTAGTATTAAGTAGAATGGGTTATTGAACATAAGATCTTATTTGTTCATTTTAAAAATACCCTCCCTCTCTTAGCTGCTCGTGGATGCCGACACAGGCAAAAGTTTCATCCTGCAAAAGAGGATCATTTTCAATTAATGTGGCGTCCTTATCGTGATTTCGGTGTAGCCGACCAAAATACTGAGTTAGGTAATCATGAATATCAGGATCAACCTCAATCAAGCTTTCTGTATAGGTGTCTTGATTTAATTCTGCACCCCTTATTGCTTGCACATTAACTCTAAAGCTAAATTGCCTTAAATCTTCGTACATTGTATCAAGATCTAAGATTTGTGGATCATCATCAGATAACCCATTAAGGTGAGACAGTGCCCATGCAGAACTTCCAAGCATAGCAGAACACCTTTTAGTAACTTCAAGAAATGCATGAGTGTTGCTGCTTGCATCTTGTAAATAATCTGACAACGGTGGCAGATTGTAGTGCTTGGCAGCTTTTCGAATGAAATTTTCGTCGTCTGCAATTGCAAAATTGACTGTTAAAATCAAAAAAATCGGAGCATATCTCATATCTTCACTTAGACTTAGCTCGATTAAAAGCTTTTAATATGTCGTCATACCCTATCTCATCTATGTCGCCCTGCTTTTCAGCTGATAGTCTTGATAATTCTTCCTCCAACCAATCAGTTTGGCTTTTAGAGAGTTTCGATAAGTTTGCTTGGCTTATCGTTTTGGCGACTTTTTCATATAAACTGTGAACAAGCATTTCGTTCTCCTTTGTAAAAAGTTGAACGAGACAGAGGCTTTTTAAGACAGCGTTACTGTCTCGCTTAGAAACTACTCAATCATTTGTTTTAATTTGTTTTTATATTCTTAAAAATGAAGGCGGCATTTTTTTGATCAGTCAGCGATATTTTTAATACCGTCTACAATTTGCCAATAACTTTTGGCTCGCGGTGTGTACCATATTTTTAGAGGAAAATCAAATTTTGGCTGCGTCTTATGCTTATTTGAAAAAACAATTTCTGAAAATTTCATGTTTGAGAACCCCTAACTCAAAAAAATTTGAGAGCAGTATCTTAGCAACCTAAACGCTGCTAGTTTTTGCCCCCACCCCTTAATCTACTGAAAGTACGGTAAAATGTTTCCCCAAAAACAAAAGGCCCAGCGTGATTTTCGCTAAGCCTTTGATTTATATGCTGCCCCCACTCTGGGTTATGCTCCATAAGCCTGCACTGTATATGAGCTAACACTCTGTTTTTATTACATACAGAATAGCGTGGCTCATCTCAATACTGCACATATTGGTAAGTAATATGGTCAGTACTCCAGATAAGCCATACATAGATATACTCAGCTTTACACAGATTAGGTTTTCAAAGAGGATAGCTATAAAGAAAGAGGTAACAAAGGACGCTTCATGACAAAAAATCTTCTTATCTTGTCACTCAGTTTGGGAATAGCCAACCCCGTCTTTGCTTTGAAAGCAGGAGAAAGACACGCTGACCCTTACAAAGTGATGACAGAGGGTCAATTTATTGGTCAGGAAATCGTGGGCAATAGTGCTGGCGATTACACTCGTTTTCTATTTGCATATCAGGGTGAGAGGTACAGTTGTATTGCTGTTCTGTCATTGCCGAAGGTGGGAAGAACTTTGGGTTATCGTAGATACTCAAATAGATCACATAGCTGTCTTTTACTCGAACCAAAGATTAAGGCGAAAAACTTCAAAAGAAATTAGTTGGAACATCAAAACCACTTTTGTAAAGTTTCTTTATGGAAGTTAGAAAATGATTTATGAAGAATTTTTAACACTAAAAGGAAAAGACTTCAAAGGCAGAACCCTGGATGATATTTGGTCTTTTTCAGATAAAGAAATAGAAGAAAATCATGATTTTATTCAAATTATCTTTCCATTAAACAAACCCAGTCAATCCGTATTCCATGGATATTATCTAGATAGTCAAGATCTTGTGAAACAAATAAAAAATAATAAAGAAGCAACTAATAATATTATTAAATCCTCTAAATGGTTTTTTTCTTTTTTGGAAAGAAACATGTACTGGAATAGCCAACACAACCACAATCAGTTGAGGATAACTAGAGTTATAGAGTGTTTAAGATTGATAGTCTCCGACGAGGAGGCAGATAATTTTTACGACAATGTTTTAGAATTAATTAAAGATAACAATCAAGTGAATATGCGAACATTAAATTTTTGGGAAAATGCTTGAAACTCATTAGATCAAACCCTTTTAACAAAAAATGTGAGCGCAGTATCTTAGCAACCTAACCGCTACTAGTTTTTGACCCCCACCCCCTAATAAGCTGGTATTACAGGAAAATGTTTCCCCAGCGTTTCCCCAAAAACAAAAGGCTCAGCGTGATTTTCGCTAAGCCTTTGATTTTATGGTGCCCCCACACGGACTCGAACCGCGGACCTACTGATTACAAATCAGTTGCTCTACCAGCTGAGCTATAGGGGCACTGGAATGGTCATTAAATAATCACTTTCAATCTTGCAATAGACAAAATCAATTTAATGATAGATTTGCTTGCTCACTCTCGCTAACAAGAAAACAGCACAAAGACCTATCAAAACAATTAAAATCGCACCGGGCGCAGCATTTGGTAAATCTTCTAAACTTGCTTGCACATGCACTCGGGTAGCAAGGGTTTCAAAATTGAATGGCCTCAATAGCATAGTTGCAGGTAATTCTTTTACGCAATCTACAAATACAAGTAATAGTGCAGTAGCTGTCGAAGTACTTATTAAGGGTCGATAAATTTCCCATAAAACTTGAAGCTTATTCCGACCCAGTGATCTCGCAGCACTTGGCAAACTGGGTGAAACTCTACCAAGCGCTCCATCTAAGGTTTGCTGTGCAATAGAAAAAAAACGAACACAATAAGCCAAAATGATTGCAAAAGCTGTTCCTGTAAAAATCAATCCTGGATCATATCCTGTCAAGTCAAATACTCGATCTGCCAACCAATTATCCAGAAACGCTAGGGGGATTAGAATACCTATCCCAAGAACTGCTCCTGGTGCTGCATATCCTATGGTGGTTAAAGGTAAAATCAAAACCGGTAATTTTTTACCCGATAGCCGGATACCATAAACCATCAATAATGCCAGCGTGACTGTGACAAAAGCAGCCAGCCCGGACACTATTAAAGTATTTTTTATAGCAGAAATTAGACTAGCATTGATCCAAAGATCTAAATTTCCATACCCTAAATTTAGGAGAACGAGGAAGGGTAAGATAAACCCAAAGAAAATTGGAAGAAAACAAACACAAAAAGCGATCAAACTATTAATACGATTTAGACTAGTCTTTTCTATATTTTTGTGACGATAAGACAAATTATAAAAACGTAATTTTCGTTGGTTAAATTTTTCGAAGGAAATCAAAAAAACAATTAGAATTAACACAGTAGAGGCAATTTGGGCAGCGCCTCCTGCATTATTACTTTCTAACCAAACACTAAATATTCCAGTTGTTAAAGTTTGTACGGCAAAGAAATCGACAGCTCCAAAATCACTGGCTGTCTCCATCATTACAAGAGCCACACCTGCAAAAACAGCGGGACGCGCTAGTGGCAGCCCTAACCTAAAAAAACGTCCCACAACTGAAATGCCTAACGACTTTGCAACCTCTTCACCGGAATCTGATTGTTCTAAAAATGCGGAGCGCGCCATCAAATAAACATAAGGATAAAGAGCGAGTGACAAAACAAATATTGCCGAACTTAAACTGCGAACTTCGGGAAACCAGTAATCCTGAGATGTCTGCCAATTAAACAAACTGCGCAACAAAGATTGGATGGGACCAGCATATTCCAACAGATCTACTAAAGCATAGGAAGCTACATAGGCAGGCAGGGCAAGAGGCAGAAACAGAGCCCATTGCAACCAGTTAGATCCTAAAAATCGGTAGCGCGCAATTAACCAAGCGGTAGAAGTTCCTATTACCCCAGAAAATATCCCCACAAAAAACATGAGAAAGAGTGTGTTAGAAGCATATCGGGGCAAAGTAGTTGATAACAAATGCGGCCAAATATTTTCTATTGGAGTTAACGCAATTATGAAAACGGATAGTATAGGAGAGATTACTAGTGCAGCAATCAAGACCGCATTAATGGACCAAATATCCATATTTTTCAAAAAAAGAATTCTATTTTTTTGTATTTTAGCCTCTATCAAGATGTACCTGCTCAAACCAAATTTATATAAAAAAATATAGCAGATGATCGAATAATAACCAAAACCTAATTCATACCCAGCGCTGTTTTGTACATACTTAGAATAGCCTCTTCTTCAGCGACATCTTCCAAATCACGTTTTCGTAAAGACACAATTTTTCGCATTATTCTCGTATCATATCCACGTGACTTTGCCTCAGCCATAACTTCTTTTTGTTGATCAGAAATATCTTTTTTCTCAATTTCCAAACGCTCAAATCTTTCAACGAATTGCCTCAACTCTTCTCCAGCTACTCTGTAACTGTCAGGCACGGTATCAACCATTATTCCCTCCTACCAAAAATAGATAAACTTTATCTAAATTTTTAAATGATTAGAGAACTTGCGATATTGAATAAACTAGCTTAACTCAAGGCCAAAACGGGGAAGAAATGGAATTACTTATTTGGATTGGTTCAATTTTGTCTATACTTGGCCTTGTTGGCCTCTTTTGGTGCATTAAAACCGTTTTAAAGGCAAAAAAGTCTGCAGTATCAGATGAAGAATTGCGTAGCAGCTTACAAAAAGTAGTTCCTTTAAATATGGCCTCACTTTTCTTATCTGCTATCGGTTTAATGCTAGTTATTCTTGGAATAATGCTCTGAGAAATCACTTTACGTTACGCTTGATTTACTTCCTGTTTTTCATGTACCTTTTGCTTATCGGAGATGTATATGAAACCAAACGTCGCATCATTTTTTGATACTGCTACAAACACCATATCATATGTAGTTTCAGACCCTAACGGGAACTCATGTGCTATTATAGATAGTGTTTTAGATTTCGATTTTTCTTCAGGCAGGACAAATACTGCATTTGCCGACGAAATTATAGCTTTTGTAAATGAAAAAGGCTTAACAGTGGAATGGCTGTTGGAGTCTCACGTACACGCTGATCACTTATCAGCAGCTCCATATCTACAGGAAAAAATTGGTGGAAAAATCGCCATTGGGGAGAATATCAAACTAGTCCAGGATACTTTCGGGAAAATATTCAATGAAGGCACTGAGTTTCAGCGTGATGGCTCGCAGTTTGATAGACTTTTTAAAGATGGTGACAGTTTTCACATAGGGCAAATGCGAGGTGATGTCATTCACACACCAGGGCATACACCCGCATGTCTCACGTATGTAATTGGTGATGCAGCTTTTGTTGGCGATACACTTTTTATGCCTGATTTTGGAACTGCGCGATGTGATTTTCCAGGTGGGTCATCAACCACGATGTTTCATTCTATACAAAAGATTTTAAGTCTACCGGATGATACGAGGATATTTGTAGGACATGACTACAAGTCTCCAGAAAGAGATGAGTTTGCCTGGGAGACAACTGTCCGAGAGCAAAAAGAAAAAAATATCCACATTAAAGTAGGGAATTCTAAAGAAGATTTCGTAAAGATGAGGGACGAGCGCGATAAGAAATTGAATATGCCAAAGTTGATCATTCCATCGCTGCAGGTGAATATGAGAGCTGGGAATATGCCCGACCCGGATGAACAGGGTAATACATTCATAAAAGTCCCTGTAAATAAACTTTGAGTTAGCCAGACATCTAGGAAAAAATGCAAATCGTTAATATATCTGGACTATACCATGTTTCTCCTCAAATATCCTTAACAGATGTGGAGTTTCTTTCAGAAAAGGG
>CACDPP010000016.1 GCA_902554705.1 Paracoccaceae bacterium | reverse complement strand
AAAAAAGAAACTAAAACTATTGCAGTGTATGACTTGGGAGGTGGAACGTTTGACGTGACCATTTTAGAAATAGATGATGGTTTGTTTGAGGTCAAATCTACTAATGGGGATACTTTTTTAGGTGGTGAAGATTTTGACATGCGGATCGTTAATTATCTGGCTGACGAATTTAAAAAGGAAAATAGCGTTGATTTAACAGTAGACAAAATGGCTCTACAACGTCTGAAAGAAGCTGCTGAAAAAGCAAAGATAGAATTATCTTCAGCAAACCAAACAGAGATAAATCAGCCTTTCATTTCTATGGATGGTAAAACAGGCCAACCTCTGCATATGGTAATGAAATTAACTCGCGCTAAACTGGAGTCACTTGTTAGTGACTTGATAAAAGCTTCTATTAAACCTTGCCAAGCGGCTCTTAAAGATGCAGGCCTTTCCACTGATGATATTGACGAGATCGTTTTAGTCGGTGGAATGACAAGGATGCCAAAGGTAGTTGATGAAGTTACTAAATTCTTTGGTAAAGAACCACACAAAGGCGTAAACCCAGACGAAGTGGTAGCAATGGGCGCTGCTATTCAAGCTGGTGTTCTTCAAGGTGATGTTAAGGACGTAGTATTACTTGATGTGACCCCCTTATCGCTAGGAATCGAAACACTTGGAGGGGTTTTCACTAGACTAATCGAAAGAAATACAACTATACCAACGAAAAAATCGCAAGTTTTTTCAACTGCTGAAGATAATCAAAATGCGGTTACAATTCGCGTGTTCCAAGGTGAGCGCGAACTTGCCGCTGATAATAAAATACTTGGTCAATTTAACTTAGAAGAGATTCCTCCTGCGCCGCGTGGTATGCCTCAAATAGAAGTTACCTTTGATATAGATGCAAACGGAATTGTTTCAGTTTCTGCAAAAGATAAAGGAACTGGTAAAGAGCAAAAAATTACGATTCAAGCCTCAGGTGGGCTATCTGATGAAGATATTGAGCAAATGGTAAAAGATGCAGAAGAAAATGCAGAATCAGATAAAGAGCGTCGTGAACTAATAGAGGCTAAGAACCAGGCAGAAAGCTTGATACACTCAACTGAAAAATCGATGGAAGATCACTCCGATAAAGTAGATCCGACAACAATAGAGGCAATTGAATTAGCAATTTCTGCTCTTAAAGATGACCTTGAAACTGAAAATGCCGGTAAAATTAAATCTGGGATTCAGAACGTTACTGATGCAGCTATGAAATTAGGTGAAGCTATCTATAAAGCAAACCAAGAAAACGAAGAGGACGCTGCTCCTTTCGATGCCAGCGATAACGCAGCGGCAAATGCCGATGACGATATTCTTGATGCTGATTTCGAAGATCTTGGCGACGAAAAAAAATAGTCAATTTTTGAGCGAATTAACCCGCCTGAAAAAATCAGGTCGGTCAATGTTTTATAAGAAGGACCCCCACTATGTCAAAACGCGATTACTATGAAGTGTTAGGCATAAGTAAGGGTGCATCGTCCGAAGAAATTAAAAAAGCGTTTCGAACTAAAGCGAAACAGCTCCATCCAGATCGTAATTCAGACAATCCAAATGCCGAAGCTCAGTTCAAGGAGGCCAACGAAGCATACGATATTTTAAAAGATGGCGAGAAAAAAGCGGCATACGATAGATATGGCCATGCTGCTTTTGAAGGCGGCATGGGAGGCGGGGGCGGAGGTGGCTTCGGCGGCGGAGACTTTTCTAGTGCCTTTTCTGATGTTTTTGATGATCTCTTTGGGGACATGATGGGAGGCAGAAGCAGCCGAAGTAGTTCAACGCGAGGTTCTGACCTCAGATATAACCTAAGAGTAACACTTGAAGAAGCCTATTCAGGCTTACAAAAAACTATAAATGTTCCCTCGACGATTCAATGCACATCATGCAATGGGTCAGGAGCAGAAAGTGGTACAGAACCTACTACTTGTCCTACCTGTTCCGGTATGGGAAAAGTGCGGGCTTCTCAAGGATTTTTCACTGTTGAGCGTTCTTGTCCGTCTTGCTCTGGTTTGGGGCAGGTAATAAAAAATCCATGTAGATCTTGCAGTGGGCAAGGCCGAACTAAAAAAGATCGAGCATTATCTGTAAATATTCCTGCAGGCGTAGAAACAGGAACTAGAATAAGGCTTTCGGGAGAAGGCGAAGTCGGAGTACGTGGAGGAACTCAAGGAGACCTCTACATTTTTATCGACGTTTCACAACATAAAATTTTTGAACGCGATGGTCATAACTTATTTTGCCGGGTACCAGTTTCGATGGCACGTGCAGCACTTGGAGGAGATATAGAGGTACCTACTTTAGACGGCGGAAGAAGTAGAGTTAAAGTACCATCCGGCAGCCAATCTGGAAGACAAATGAGATTGCGGTCAAAAGGCATGCCCGCAATTAAATCAACTCAATACGGCGATATGTTTATTGAACTCGCAGTGGAAACTCCTGTAAATTTAACATCACGCCAAAAGGAGCTTTTAAAAGAGTTTGAAGATCTTTCAGAAGATAACAATCCGGAGACGAACAATTTTTTTTCGTCAGTTAAGTCATTTTGGGACCAAATGAAAGGTTGAAAATAAATTTGTGAATTCAAATCCTTTCAATAGCTAGAGCAATTCCCTGGCCACCTCCAATACACATCGTAATCAAAGCCCGTTTTCCATTTATATTTTCGAGCTGATATAAAGCCTTAAGTGTTATTATTGCTCCTGTAGCACCAACAGGGTGACCTAATGCGATCGCTCCACCGTTCGGGTTCACAATTGTAGGATCTAAATCGAGCCCCCTATTAACCGCAATTGCTTGTGCCGCAAAAGCTTCATTACTTTCAATAACATCAAAATCCGATACAACGAGACCAGTTTTTTTCAATAAGTTTTGCACTGCGGGAATTGGTCCAACACCCATAACCTCGGGTCTAACACCAGCATGTCCATAACCTAAAATCCTAGCCTTGGGTGTTAAACCATATTTTTCAACAGATTCTGCAGATGCCAAAACGATTGCAGCAGCACCATCATTTATTCCAGACGCATTTCCAGCAGTTACTGTACCGTCCTTCTCAAAAACTGGGCGCAAGGAAGCTAAATCTTCCAAAGTTGTAGCTTTGGGGTGCTCATCCTTTTCGAATGGGACCAAGTCCCTTTTTACTTTTATTTCTATTGGATTGATTTGGCTATCAAACAAATTATTTGATGCGGCCGATGCAGCTCTTTTTTGACTTTCTAAAGCAAACTCATCCTGTTCATGACGAGAAACATTTTGTTCGCGTGCAACATTTTCCGCTGTTACACCCATATGCCCAGTACCAAAAGGACAATTCAATGCCCCAAGCATCATGTCTAGTGTCTTAACATCACCCATTTTTGCTCCCCATCTCTGACCTTGCACCGAATAAGGGGAACGGCTCATATTCTCAGAGCCGCCAGCGACACCAAAATCCGCATCGCCCAGTGCAATAGACTGTATGACAGAAACTATAGCTTGAACGCCTGAACCACATAAACGATTGACATTCATAGCAGGGGTTTCTTCAGATATCCCTGCATCCAATGTGGCCACGCGGCTGAGATACATATCCCTAGGCTCTGTATTTATAACATGCCCAAACGCAACATGCCCAATCTGTTGCCCCTCCACACCTGAACGCTCCATAGCAACTTTTGTTACAGAAGAAGCTAAATCTATCGGCGTAGTATTAGCCAAAGACCCTCCAAATGTTCCAATTGGCGTCCTGACTCCATCTAGAATGACAATATCTCGCATCTTCGGTCCCTTTGTTAATTTAGTTTGTTAACCTATTTCGTAGCATAATAATCAGTTACAGACGTGATTTTTAAATCTATTAGCGCCCCTGATCGACTTGCAGATTAAATTATAACTGTTCTTTTAATTTTATATTGTATTAATAAAGCATTCAATGTGTCACCATTGTTAATTGAGAAAGAAATAAGAATGGGCCTAACGTTTTTATCTTTTGGTCACGGATATACGGCACAGTCTCTAACTCCATATCTTAATGATAAAGGTTGGAGAGTATTTGGAACATCAAGATCCAGAGATAATTTTTCTGATATTGAAAAGTCAGGAGCTATTCCAATTTTGTGGGAAAGCAATGAATTAAGATCCGTGATCAGGGAGACGGCATTAGTACTTAGTTCTGTATCACCCGCAAACGGGAGTGACCCTGTTATTAAAACGTATGGAGAAGATCTCAAAGAAAATTCCAGTCAAATTAAATGGGCCGGTTATTTATCGACAATCGGTGTTTATGGCGACACCAAAGGTGAATGGGTCGACGAAAGCTCACCACTCAAGCCCTCAACAAACCGCGGAATTTCCAGAGTAAACGCTGAGAAAAAGTGGCTGAAATATAATTTTCCTACTCACATATTCAGGCTGGGGGGAATTTATGGACCAAATCGAGGTCCATTCCAAAAAATTTTGCAGGGAAAAGCCGTTAAGATCATCAAGCCAGGACAGGTCTTCAGCAGGATGCATATTCATGATATTGTACAAACACTTCTGGCTTCAATTTCCCAACCTAAACCATATTCAATCTATAATCTCTGCGATGATAATCCAGCGCCTCCACAAGACGTACTTTCATATGCAGCTAAGCTTTTAAGTGTTAAGCAACCACCAACTGTTAACTTTGAAGACGCTGATCTTTCGGAAATGGCTAGGAGTTTTTACGCTGAAAATAAACGCGTATCTAATAAATTGATTAAGTCTGAACTTGGCGTTGATTTAATTTACCCAAACTACAAAGTCGGCTTAGAAAATCTTTTAGATCAAAATTATTGAAATTCTTACAAATTTGCCTGCTTAAAAGCTTCAAGTCCAAGCAATGAAAGTACTAAATCTTCTATATTATTAGCATTTAGACCTGCTTGTTTATACATGTCCTCTGGGCTCGACTGATCGATGAAAAAATCAGGGAAAACCATGGATCTGAATTTAAAACCTTTATCAAAAACACCATTTCCTAACAAAAACTGCTGAACATGACTCCCAAAACCACCTACAGAACCTTCTTCAATAGTAAGAATTGCTTCATGATTTTCTACTAAACTGATGATCAGTTGCTCGTCTAAAGGTTTTGCAAACCTAGCATCAACTATTGTTGGCTCGATTCCCTTTAACTTTAATATCTCTGCCGCTTTTAAAACTTCAGAAAGCCTGGTGCCAAAAGAAAGCAGAGCTACCGTATTTCCCGTAGAAACAATTCTACCTTTGCCAATTTCAATTGGCTTTCCGGTCAGTGGTAGGTCACATCCCACACCATTCCCACGAGGATAGCGAAAAGCAATCGGGCCATCGTTATAATCTACTGCAGTGGCAACCATATGGACTAACTCAGCCTCATCAGCTGCTGCCATAACAACCATATTTGGCAGATTAGCCATGAAGGCTATGTCAAAACTACCAGCATGTGTTGGGCCATCCGCACCAACCAATCCTGCACGATCTATTGCAAACCTCACTGGTAGATTTTGCAAGGCAACATCATGAACGATTTGATCATAACCTCTTTGCAGAAAAGTTGAGTATATTGCACAGAACGGCTTCATTCCACCCGCAGCCAAAGCTGCTGAAAATGTAACGGCATGTTGTTCAGCTATCCCAACATCAAAACATCTACTTGGATATCTATCTGCAAATAAGTTCAGTCCCGTTCCGTCTGGCATTGCCGCTGTAACAGCGCATATTTTGGTATCTTGGGCCGCATGGTTTAATAAACTATCGGCAAATACCTTAGTATAACTGGGTGCATTTGACTTGCTAGCTTTCTGCTTTCCAGTTAGCAGATCAAATTTTCCAGTAGCATGGCCTTTATCCCTAGCCGTTTCAGCAGGCATATAGCCTTTTCCTTTTTTGGTAACGACGTGTAATAAAATAGGGCCATCCAATCTTTTTTGGATCGTCCTAAAAATAGGTAATAACTGATTTAAATCATGACCATCAATTGGCCCAAGATAAGAAAATCCCAAAGCTTCGAAAATAGTATTTCCTACAGCCATTGACTTCAACAACCGTTTTGCTCTCTTGGCCCCTTCTTTAAATGGTTCAGGTAGAAAACCTATAGCTCCTTTTGCTATTTGCCGAAAATCTTGGAATGGTTCTTCCGCATAAAGCTGAGACAAGTATGAAGACAAAGCCCCAACTGGGGGTGCAATGGACATTTCATTATCATTCAAAATTACTATTAGTCGTTTTTTCAAATGACCAGCATTATTCATAGCCTCATAGGCCATTCCTGCACTCATAGATCCATCACCAATCACTGCAATTGTTTCACCCAAACCGGTTTCACATGAGCCGCCTAAGTCTCTAGCAGTAGCAAAACCCAAGGCAGCAGAAATTGAAGTTGAAGAATGTGCAGCACCAAAAGGATCATATTCACTTTCAGATCTTTTTGTAAAACCGCTCAATCCATCTTTTTGTCGAAGAGTTCGAATGCGATTTCGTCTTCCAGTTAAAATTTTATGTGGGTAACTTTGATGGGAAACATCCCATATTATCTTATCTTTTGGCGCATCAAACACAGTATGCAATGCTACCGTCAGTTCAACAACCCCAAGACCGGCGCCTAAATGCCCCCCAGTTTCTGAAACAGCAGAAATGGTTTCTTGCCTCAACTCGCTAGCGACTTGAAAAAGTTGTTCATCGGAAAATAACTTTAAATCGTAAGGCGAGCTAATCTTATCAAGAAGTGGTGTGGAAGAATTATTAGACATGTTTCTCTTTCAAACTAATAATCTCGCGAAATAACGAATTCGGCTGCTTGTTTCAAGACCTGTGATCGCTGTCCGTAAATTGCGACTGAATCACACGCTTCATCGATTAAATCTCGAGCCTTTTTCTGAGCACCATCAACACCTAATAATGATACAAAAGTCGCTTTGTTGGCTGATGCATCTTTCATCAGTTTTTTTCCTGCTTTGATTTGGTTTCCAGTCGCATCCAACAAGTCATCAGCTATTTGAAAAGCTAAACCCACAGCTTTAGCATAATTTTCTAGCGGTCTCACATCTTCACCTGCCATATGCGCGCCTGCAGTTATGGCCCATAGAATAAGTGCACCTGTTTTACCTTGTTGCAACTTTACAATATCATCCAAACTTAATGCAGCAGTAGATTTTTCAGCAGAAATATCTAAAGCTTGTCCCATTACCATACCCTTCGCACCTGAAGCTTTGGCTAAATTGTAGGCAAGCTTATTTGAATTAGGCACAACATTGTTTAGTGTAAGCTCAAAAGATAGAGCTTGTAAGGCGTCTCCAACTAAAATCGCTGTCGCTACATCCCATTTTTTATGAACGGTCGGACGTCCACGCCGCAAGTCATCGTTATCCATATCTGGCAAATCATCGTGGACTAACGAGTATGTATGCATAGCCTCGATACCCGATGCGGGCCATTTAGCTAAACCTGGATCTATTTCAAATAGAGAAGAACTTTCTAGCACAAAAAATGCTCTAAGTTTTTTACCGCCTTGAAGCGAGTATCGCATCGCATCAACTATTTCAATTTCACCAAAGTCTTTCAGATAATTAATTATTGTTTTTTCTACAAGTTCAGCAGAAAAATCTAGACGATCTCTAAACATCAAAGCCCTTCTAGCGGCTTCGTTCCCGTCACTGATCCATCTTCATCCAAAGTTATAGCTGCAACCTTTTGCTCAGCCTCTTTTAACTTGGTTTCACATCGTTTTTTTAACTCTGCACCTTTTTCATAAAGGGATATACTATCTTCAAGAGGAACGTCTCCCCTTTCTAGCTCTGTGACAATTCTTTCAAGCTCACTAATCGCCTGTTCAAAAGTCATTTCGGAAATAGGTGTATCACTCATATCAGGCCTCACATAATCTCATAACATGTGCTTTGACAGAATCTGCCAAAGCTTCTAAATCATAACCGCCCTCTAGTGTAGATACCAGTCGTCCTTCGCAGCATTCTAATGCAATTTTACAGAGCCGTTCCGTCAACCAAGAGAAATCTGCCGTCGACCAATTTAGTTCTGCGAGAGGATCTGCTTTATGCGCGTCAAAACCCGCCGATATTAATATCAGCTCAGGCTCAAATTTTTGTAATACTGGAAAAACTAGTGCTTCGTATTTTTGACGCATAAGTGCACCAGTACTTCTCGGTGGTAAAGGTATATTAACAATATTTTTGTAATTGCCTTGCTCTTCCTCTGTCCCAGTTCCTGGCCAAAGGGGTATTTGCTGGGAAGTAAAAGTTAAGCAACGGCTTTCATCCCATAGTATCTCCTGGGTTCCATTCCCATGGTGGACATCGAAATCAATTACTGCAACTTTTTTTAAACCGTGAAAATCAAGCGCATGCTTTACTCCAAGAGCAATGTTTCCAAACAGACAAAAACCCATAGCCTTTTGTGTTTCAGCATGGTGACCAGGCGGCCTGACAGCAACAAAAGCATTTTTGGCTTCGCCAGATAAAACTAAATCTACAGCACGTAAAACGCCCCCAGCAGCCCGGTAGGCAGCAGTCAGAGAGCCAGAAGAAATATGGGTATCGCCATCCAAGGATTTAAACCCATTTTCAGGTACTGAATCTTGCAAGTAATTGATATGCTCGCGAGGATGAATTCTAAGAATGTCATCATCTGCTGCCATAGGTGCATTAACCCGCAATAAGTTAATATCTTTTAATGCTTCTAAAATATATTCCAACCTGGCTATTTGTTCTGGATGACCTGGTGGCGTCACATGTTGCAGACACTCTTCGTGCGTTACAAGTGCTGTTTTCTTCATCAAGAAATTAGGCCTTCGTTCATTAATTTTTCAAATGTCTCATCTAAAGCTTTTTTCGCTCGCTTGATCAGTATATCAATTTCCGATTTTGTGATTATTAGTGGAGGTGAAATAATCATTCGGTCGCCAACGTGCCGCATTATAAGATTGTTTGCAAAGCATCTTTCTCTGCAAATATATCCCACTTTACCGGCATCTGATTTAAATGGGGAACGTTTTTCTTTATTTGGTGTTAATGCTATAGAACCCATCATACCTACTATTTTTGCTTCCCCAACAAGTGGGTGCGTGCACAAGCCCTCCCACTCTTTCCTCAAATATGGTGCAACATCATTTTTTATATGCCCAATGATATTTTCGTCCTCAATAATACGTAGATTTTCAAGCGCTACAGCTGCTGCCACAGGATGGCTTGAATAAGTGTAGCCATGATTAAATTCATCCTTGGCAATGACACTTTCAATTTCATCAGATACTATTGAACCGCCAATGGGTTGATACCCACTGCTTAAACCCTTCGCTATTGTCATAATATCAGGTTTTATGTTTAAGGTTTGACTTCCAAACCAATTACCCGTTCGCCCAAATCCACAGATTACTTCATCTGCAATCAAAAGTATTCCATAATGATCGCAAATGCGCTGGACTTCCGGCCAATAAGAATCTGGGGCAACAATTACACCTCCGGCCCCTTGAACAGGTTCAGCTATGAAAGCAGCCACACGGTCTACACCCAAAGATTTAATTTTTTCTTCCAGTTCTCGGGCGCAAGCCAAACCAAAATCTTCTGGGGACAATTCACCACCTTCAGACCACCAATTAGGTTGGTTGATATGATGTATGTCAGGTATTGGCATGCCACCTTGATCATGCATTGCCGACATACCTCCCAATGATCCAGAGCCAACACTTGAGCCGTGATAAGCATTCTTTCGACTAATGATAATTGATTTATTTGGCTTACCTTTCAAAGCCCAGTAATGCCGAACCAACCTTATATTAGTATCATTGGCCTCAGACCCTGAACTGGCAAAAAATACATGGTTTAAATCAAAGGGAGCCAATTCAGCCAACTTTTCGGCCAACTCTATAGCTGGTACATGTGTCGTTTGAAAAAATGTATTGTAATACGATAGCTCTTTCATCTGACGCGCAGCTACTTCCGCAAGTTCATGACGCCCATAGCCAATATTCACACACCATAAACCAGCCATGGCATCCAGTATTTCTTCTCCTTCTGAGTCGTATACAAAAACGCCATTAGCACGCGTTATTACACGCGCGCCTTTTTCACCCAATTCTGCTTGTGCTGTGAATGGGTGCATATGGTGAGCAGCATCACGCATTTGAAGTTCTTTAGTTGGAAACTTATTTGGTAGTAAATTCATAGGGTTGCCTCATAAGCTTTTAATTTACATTTTGTAAAGAAACTTCTTTTGACTAGCATTGACAGAGCTTTTACTGACTGTAATTGTAAAAATTCATAAAACAATAAAGAAGTGGTAGATGACTTCACAAAATTTTGATGGTAAAAATGACACCATTACCCCGGAGCAAGTACAATACTGGGATCAGAAACATCTGATCCACCCGTGGAGTGAATTCTCAGAAGATGGCTTTGACATGACGCAGGTCTCAAGAGCCGACGGCATATATCTTTATGACGCGCACGGAAATAAGTTAATTGACGGTCCGGGCGGCATGTGGTGCGTTAATATAGGATATGGACGGAAAGAAATGGCAGATGCTATTTCTGAACAGATTATGAAAATGACATATTCAAGTCCATGGTTTACTACCAACGAGCCCGCAGCAATGTTAGCTAAAGTTATTACTGAAAAAACGCCTGGTGACCTGAACCGTGTCTTTTTTTCAAATGGGGGCTCTGACGCCGTGGATACAGCTTTAAGATTTGTTCAATATCGAAATAACGTTATAGGCAAACCTGATAAAAAGAAAATATTATGTAGGGAAAAGGGTTACCACGGATCGTCTTATCTGGCGGCGACAGTATCAGGAACCGGCCGAGAGCATGATCGGCGATACATGGATACTCATCACGATCTTGCAATTATGCTACCCAACATTAATCCATATATGCGTCCAACTGGTACATCGGTAGAGGAATGGTGTAATGCGAAAATATCAGAGATGGAAGAAACAATTTTATCCATTGGACCTGATCAAATTGGATGCTTCATCGCCGAACCTATCCTGGCTTCAGGAGGAGTAATCGTCCCACCTCCAGGTTACCACAAACGCTCGCTTGAGTTATGTAAAAAGCACGATATTGTTTACATTTCGGATGAAACAGTCACAGGTTTTGGCCGCTTGGGTCATTGGTTTGCATCAAAAGAAATTTTTGGTATTCAACCAGATATTATCACTTGCGCAAAAGGATTAACGTCAGGCTACCTCCCAATGGGCGCAGCTATAATCTCTGAAAGCCTTATTGATAGCATAAAAAATAAAGACGGCTCTCAACCCTTTACAAATGGCTATACATATTCATGTCACCCAGTTGCAGCCAAGGCCGCTCTTACTAATATAGACATAATGTCAAGAGACGGAATTTTAGAACATGTGCGGAAGATATCACCCCATTTTCAAAACCGACTCAGAAATTTAGGCAAAAAATATGATATAATAGGAGATGCTCGGGGAGTAGGACTTCTTGGATGCTTGGAGGGTTTAGGCTCTAAAAACTCATCGGAAGAAGCTCGACTTAAGATAGATACCGAATTTGGTCAAATGATGGATGAAGCTTGCGAGAAACGTGGGCTGCTGGTTAGGCCAATAATTAACATGTGTGTATTTTCGCCACCACTTATCATTACGCAAAGCGAGATAGATGATATGTTTGATATTCTAGAAGATGCGATAGTAGAGGTTCAACAAAACTATAGTTAGAAAATTGTTTAATTACTTTTCCGATGAGCAAGAAGCATCTACATCAATCTATAAAAATTTAATGATAAATTTACTCAGTAATGATTTCAAACGGATTTAATCAACAAAAACGCTATACGCGGGCTTTCAAATAGTCCAATCAGCTCTTGGGAAATGACAAGTATAGCCATTTGGATTTTTAACTAAGTAATCTTGGTGATAAGACTCAGCTTCCCAAAACTCTTCCGCAGGAGTTACTTTCGTAACAATTCTACCTGGCCATTTTTTTGAACTCTCGATATCGGAAATCATTTTAAAAGCTTCTTCACGTTGCTCTGACGAAGTAGTAAAAATATGTGACCTGTAGCTATCCCCAATATCGTTTCCTTGCCTATCAATGGTTGTGGGGTCATGGATTTGAAAAAAACATTCTAACAAGCGGCGATATGATACTCTCGATGGATCAAAAAGAATTTCAATTGCCTCGGCATGGCCAGTAGTTTCTGTGCAGACATCTTTGTAAGTTGGGTTTTTTAAGTGTCCACCCGTGTAGCCAACACGGGTTTTCTGTACACCAGGAATCTTCCTCATCAAATCCTCCATACCCCAAAAACAACCACCAGCTAAAATTGCTATTTCCATTTTATTCTCCTATTAATTCCACAAATTTGCCATAGCCCTCAGCCTCCATATCATTTAAGTGTATAAATCTGAGGCTTGCCGAATTTATACAGTAGCGCAATCCCCCTCGATCTTTGGGCCCATCTGGAAAAACATGTCCTAAATGGCTATCTCCGTTTGTGGAACGTACTTCAGTTCTGATCATACCATGAGAAGTATCCGAAATCTCAGTAATATAAGATGCCTCAACAGGTTTTGTAAAACTGGGCCACCCGCAGCCACTTTCATACTTATCATCCGATAGAAAAAGTGGCTCACCAGAAACGATATCGACATAAATGCCAGGCTCTTTATTGTGCAAAAGTTTCCCAGTTCCAGGTCTTTCAGTACCATTTTCCTGAGTGACCCAATATTCCTCTGGACTTAAAAGTGCGATTGCCTCTGAATTCTTATGATAATTCATTATAAACTCCCCACTTGTTATCATAAAATTTGGGGTAAATTTAATTAATTTCAATCCTTGAAAGATAGTATATTTAAATTTGTTACAAATTGTATTTAACTCTCGGGCCTATTATAACTCAGCACTAATGTATTTTTTTTGAAAGGAAGAGATATGAAAACAGCTAAAGACTATCTAACAGAAGCAAATTCTGTTGTTGAAAAAATAACACCAGCTGAAGGGATAGAGCGGCATAACTCGGGTAATTTAGTAGTTGTAGACGTAAGAGACTCTTCGGAGTTCCCAAAAACAGGTACTGTACAAGGCGCTCTAAGAATTCCTCGGGGTCTAATAGAGTTCTTCGCAGATGATACGCACCCCATGCATAACAGCGCGCTGAAAAAAGATGCCGAAATTGGTATTATTTGTGCCGTCGGAGGCCAAGCCGCTCTTACAGCAAAAACAATGAAGGATATGGGTTTTAAAAATGTCGTTAACCTTGGTGGAGTAAGCGGTTGGGCTGAAGCTGGCGGGCCGATGGAGGATTAAATTACAAAATTCTCTTTTGAATAGCCTTGTATGAATAGGAGCGCCGTTAAATCCCCAAAATTTATTCGGATATCGCATTGCTCTGCAACAGATGGTTTGGCGTGAAGAGCGACACCAGTACCAGCTTTACTCAACATGTCCAAGTCATTGGCTCCATCACCAACCGCAATCACCTGTCTTGCAGATAGATTAAACTTACTCGCGATACGGTCTAATTGTTCAACTTTAGCCTTTTTGCCCAATATTGGTGATTGTACTTTTCCAGTTAACTTGTTTTCGCTTGTTAGCAAGACATTTGCATGATTTTCATCAAAGCCTAGGTAGGCAGAAACTTTCTTTGTAAACAAAGTAAATCCGCCCGAAACAAGAGCACTGTAGGAACCATTTGCTTTCATTGTTGATAAGAGAGTTAATGCACCCGGCATATAAGTTATTCGTTCCTTAAGAACTTTATCAATAATCTGCGTGGACAAGCCCTTCAGCAATGCGACTCTTTCAGTTAAAGCTTCTTCAAAGTCTAATTTACCGTTCATCGCTTCGGCTGTAATAAGCTTCACCCTTTCTCCAATTCCAATTTCACTGGCAAGCTCATCTATGCATTCCTGCTGAATTATAGTGCTATCCATATCTGCAAGCAAAATAGATTTTTTACGCATTTTGTCTTCCTGGACCACCAAATCAATTTTCAATTGTTGAAATTTCGACCATATAGACCAACGGTCACTCGGAATTTTGGGTATGATAAATTCAGCAGCTTCTTCACTTGCAAGATAAACATAGTTATTAGCTCCCCAAGCCTCACACAGATTTTTAACGAGTTTTGATTTCAATAGGCCAGAATTTGGAGGTGCAATTAGTGTAACTGCATACATGACTAAACTTTCATAGCGCCAAAGAGCGAAGCTCTTTCATATCTCTGCCTATAACTAGATTTTTACTGTTGTTAAAGGCAGGATTATCAATTATTTTGATAACTGGGACACCTCTCCCCAACGAGAGGCAATTATCTGGAAGGGTAACAGACATGGATACTAAAAAACCGGTTACGCGGCCGGATAACGCGTGTTTTTCTTCGGGCCCCTGTGCCAAAAACCCCTCTTTTGACTTAACTAAGCTTGCAAACGCACCACTTGGAAGATCCCACCGTGCTGCGGTTGGTAAAGCAAGGCTGAATTTGGCAATTGAAGAAACAAGGAAAGTTCTCGAAATTCCGAGTGATTATAGAATTGCTATAGTACCTGCGTCGGATACAGGTGCTGTCGAGATGGCAATGTGGTCTATGCTAGGAGCCAGAGCTGTAACCATGGTAGCCTGGGAAAGTTTTGGGGATGGGTGGGTCAACGATGTCGTTAAACAACTTAGGCTAGATGCTAAAATCTTTAATGCTGACTATGGTGACATCGTAAATATGGAAAACCTGGATTTTGATACTGACATTGTATTTACCTGGAATGGTACCACCTCAGGCGTCTGCCTCAAGGATGGAAACGCAATACCACATGACAGGTTAGGTCTCACAATTTGTGATGCAACCTCAGCTGCTTTTGCTATGGATTTACCTTGGGAAAAATTGGACGTGACAACCTTTAGTTGGCAAAAAGTACTAGGTGGAGAAGCAGCACATGGCATGCTTATCCTTTCTCCAAGAGCGGCGCAAAGATTGGAGAACTATACTCCTTCCTGGCCCGTTCCAAAGATATTTCGACTTACAAAAAATGGAAAACTTATTGAAAGTATTTTTGAAGGTGCAACAATTAATACACCCTCAATGCTCGCCGTAGAGGACTATCTACTTTCACTAGAATGGGCAAAAAGAGTTGGTGGGAAAAATGAGCTCATCAATAGAGCAAAAAGAAATGCCGAAGCCATTTGGAATTTTTGTGACAGTCGGGAGTGGATAGAAAATCTTGCCATTAATCCTTCCACACGATCTACGACTTCTGTCTGTCTGAAATTCAAAGACTACCGCATTACTGACGGTCATTCCTTTGCAAATAAAATAGCAAAGCGGCTAGAAAATGAGAAAGTGGCTTTTGATATTGGAGCTTATAGAGATGCCCCACCAGGTCTTAGAATTTGGTGCGGAAGTACAGTGGATACTTCTGATATAGAAAAAATGTTGCCCTGGATAGATTGGGCTTTTCATGAAGAAATTAAGGCCAGCTGTTAACCCTAAAATCACGAGTATTCACAAATTTAATTTCATAATGTAGTAAGGAAGATCCATTAAATGGCACCTAAAGTATTAGTATCAGACAAGTTAAGCGAAACAGCAGTTCAAATATTTATCGATCGCGGTATCGAAGTGGATTTTATGCCAGACTTGGGTAAAGACAAAGAAGCTCTGGCTAAAGCAATTGGAAACTACGACGGTTTGGCAATTCGGTCTGCAACAAAGGTAACTCCAACTATTTTAAAAAATGCCCATAAACTGAAAGTGATAGGTCGGGCTGGCATAGGAACCGATAACATTGATAAACAGGCGGCCTCCAAACAGGGTATAGTCGTTATGAATACACCATTTGGAAACATGATAACTACTGCTGAACACGCGATAGCTATGATGTTCGCTGTTGCCAGGCAGATTCCGCAAGCAAGTGCATCAACTCATGCGGGCAAATGGGAAAAATCAAAATTTATGGGTGTCGAACTAACGGGAAAAACCTTGGGCGTAATTGGAGCAGGTAACATCGGAGGAATTGTTTGTGAGCGCGCCCGCAATTTAAAAATGAAAGTATTGGCATATGATCCTTTTTTGTCCAATGAAAAGGCGCTTGAAATAGGTGTAGAAAAAATAGAAGGACTAGAAGATTTACTGCCAAAAGCAGACTTCATAACTTTACATGTTCCTCTTACAGATATGACTAAAAATATTTTAAGCCGCGAGAATTTAAAAAAGACTAAAAAAGGTGTTCGGATTATTAATTGTGCAAGGGGGGGACTAGTAGACGAAAGTGCCTTAGCAGATTTTTTAAAAAGCGGCCACGTGGCGGGGGCCGCTTTAGACGTTTTTGAAGAAGAACCTGCAAACAGCAATCCTCTTTTTAATTTACCTAATGTCGTTTGCACTCCCCACTTAGGCGCAGCAACAATTGAGGCCCAGGAAAACGTAGCTCTTCAAGTTGCCGAACAAATGTCTAATTATCTTCTTGAGGGTGCTGTAGAAAATGCCCTCAACATGCCCTCTATGAGTGCAGAAGAAGCAAAGGTTATGGGGCCCTGGGTTAAATTATCACAATATTTGGGAAGTTTCGCTGGCCAGATGACTGATGAGCCTGTCAAAGCTATCAATATATTATATGATGGCCTTGTTTCTAAAATGAATTTACCGGCACTGAACAGCAGTGTGATTTCTGGAATTATGACAAAAGCCAACCCAGACGTAAACATGGTCTCCGCACCAATAATCGCAAAAGAACGCGGGATTAAAATAAGCACTACAAATCAAGACAAAGCTGGAGCTTTCGAGGGCTACATTAAAGTGACAGTCGTTACAGAAAAAAGAGAACGCTCAGTGGCTGGCACTGTCTTTAGCGATGGCAAACCTCGTTTTATTCAAATTAAAGGCATCAACATCGACGCTGAAGTTGGGCCTCACATGCTGTACACAACAAATGAGGACGTTCCTGGTATAATTGGTGTTCTAGGAAAAACACTTGGTGATAACGATGTTAATATTGCAAACTTTACTCTTGGTAGATCCCAAGCAGGTGGCCAAGCGATTGCTTTGTTGTATGTAGATAACCCAATTTCGGATACAGTTATTGTAGCTTTAAAAGCCACTGGTGTTTTTGGACAAGCGAAAGCATTAAATTTTCCAGTTGAAAATCCAAACAGTTAGCAGCCTAGCACCCAACTAACTTTTAAAAATTAAGGTAAAATTCAATCTGGTTTAGGCATTCTTGTTAATTCACCTCATCTGCAGATTTTATCAATAAGTATTGTCCGTCTTGCATTTTTTCATAAATTTGTCCTAAAACCTATTAATGTTTACAGTAGCTGCCCTCTACCATTTTACGCGTTTTAAAAATCATTTAGAATTGCGTGAACCGCTGCAAAAAAAGTGCGAAGATTTAGGCATAAGTGGATCTCTGTTACTTGCTTCAGAAGGGATAAACGGCACGATTGCTGGAACATACGAAAACATAGAAAAAATACTTATCTATATAAAAAAGATGCCAGGCTGTGCCGATTTAGAGTACAAGAAAAGTGTTTCGAAACTTCCACCGTTTCCTAGAATGAAAGTAAAATTAAAAAAAGAAATAGTTACTATGGGTCAGCCAAATATTGACCCCAAAGCCAGGGTTGGACATTATGTCGATCCATCTGACTGGAATTCAGTGCTACATGATCCCGATGTTGTTGTGATCGATACACGTAATGAGTATGAGGTTGATATAGGTACATTTAAAGGTGCTATAAACCCTCAAACTAGTTCGTTTAGAGAGTTCCCCGCTTGGTGGGAAAAAAATAAAGCAAAATTCCAAAACAAACATATAGCGATGTTTTGTACTGGAGGAATTCGCTGCGAGAAATCAACGAACTACCTTATTGGCCAAGGTGTTGAGAATGTCTCTCATTTAAAAGGTGGAATATTAAAATATTTAGAAGAAATGCCCAAAGAACAAAGCGAATGGGAGGGCGACTGCTTTGTGTTTGATGCACGAGTATCCGTTAGGCATGAACTCAAAGAGGGGCCCCACAAATTATGTTATGCCTGTAGGCAACCTATACTGCCCGAAGATAAAGAACGTTCCGAGTATGAACATGGTGTTTCTTGTCACAAGTGCAAAAGTAAGACCACTGAAACTGACAAAAGCCGGTTTCGGGAAAGGCAAAAACAAATCCAGTTATCTAGGAAACGCGGACAAAAGCACATGGCCGGTTATGACGAAAATTAACTTTTGGAAATTCTTGGGCGCCCAGATGCTTCTACTAAAACACTTGCCTCTACGAAAACTGAGCGGTTCTCTATATTAGCTGTTTTTATCTCTCTATCAATATTCACACTAACATTTTCTGCACCAGCTTCTTTTGCTTTCTGAATACTCTTCTCCGTTAATTTTTCTTCTAATACCTTCAAGGCTTCTGTCTCACTAGTAAAATTGACAGGCTTTCCATCGAGATGAACAAGATATTTCCCCTCAGAAGGAGAAGAAATCACCCCTGACTCCCTCATAACAATCTTCCCAACAACAGCACCGATAGCATTTGCCACGCCGGCATATTCAGGTAAAATAACCTCACAATTTAATTCAGTACCAACAGCAGGATAATAGGTTGGCGCCGAAGCTCCTAGGCCTATAATTTTTTTACTGATCCCAACATTTACTTTTATTAAATCACTATATCCCGCAAGGCCAAACTGGGTCAGAGGATGCTTAGCTAATACATCTGGCTTATCTCCAAAATCAACCTTTTCTTCCGAAAAGGCCATTTCTAATATAGAGCTACTTGTCTGCTCTGTAAGCTGGCAAATTATCCTTTCAGCCATCTGTGCAGTTGAGCTAGCCAAAAGCTCTCCTGATCCATTACGGCGTCGGGCAAAAAGATCGATAGCCTTAATCGCTGCTTCTTTATCCCAGGCGTTTGATTTGCCAAGTACGTGACTGGCGTCGGAAGGTGTCACAGCTGAAATTTGAGCAACACCCATAGAAACTAATTTAATTACAGACTGCAAATCTAGGCGAGATTTAACCACCTTGCTCATGGGATAGAATTGCTCACCAATTCTCCTGTAAACTTTATCATCACGCTCAGATAATACTGGTTCTGTTGAGGCCCTAGTTCTTCTTATAAATCGCGCATCAAAATCATTCGGCGTTTCATTTTTAAGTTGGTTATCCAAGGTTTGATGAATCAAGTCTGGTTCAATTGATGCCGCCAAAGCAACTGGTATTACTCTTTTAGGGCCCAGAGAAATATCCCCGCCCAAACCCTCCACCCTCAATTTTACCTCACTGTCACCACCTAATCCAAACGTATACATGGCTACTGCTTCTACCATGGTTCTATAAGGGCCAACACTTGCCCCTCTTGGATCAATAGCAGGCTTTCCTCCCATCAAGACAGCTATGTCAGTTGTTGTGCCTCCGATATCCGAGATAATTGCTTCTGTTTCGCCTGTTAACCATCGTGCCCCTACAATTGAAGCAGCGGGCCCACTCAAAATGGTTTCAATTGGTTTTTCGCGCGCTTGTGCTGCGCTGATTAAAGCGCCATCCCCTCTTACAACCATCAGTGGTGCTAAGAGTCCAAGGCTCTTTATGACATGTTCAGCTTTTACAATTAGCAAATCAATTAGGGCGATTAATCGCGCATTTAAAACTGCTGTCAGAGCCCTTTTTGGGCCATTGAGTTTAACCGAAATCTGATGAGATAAGCTCACAGGTTTATCCGTCAATTTGCGAATAATTTCTGCAGCTTCTAATTCATGCTCTGGGTTCCTTACTGCAAATTGTGAACAAACTGCGTAAGCGGAAACGCCTTTAATTTCAGATACCCACCTCGACAATTCGTTTTTTGCAAGCGGGCTTGCTTCAAAGCCCGCATAATTATGACCACCTTCAATAACTAAAAAAGGATCCCCTTTCAGTGCATCAAAAATTGAATGTTTCTTAAGATCGCTATCTTTAAAACCAATCATGATTAATGCAACTGTATCTCCTTGTCCCTCAACTAAAGCATTAGTTGCTAAGGTGGTTGACAGAGAAACTAAAGAAATTTTTTTTGGGTCTATATTTTTCTGTTCAACCGCTTTTTGTATGGCTGATCCAATCCCTAACGATAAATCGCTGTGAGTTGTTAGAGCTTTAGAAAAAGCAATAACACGTTCCTCATCTTCTAGGATAACCGCGTCAGTATAAGTACCACCAGTGTCAACGCCTAAAATAAATGACATTTTTATTCCTTAAGCTTATTTAAAATCACTTAATTTATTATTTGGGAAAGGTGTGTCCATTTGCGGCAGGATTTATCCGTTTAGTTCCCTTTTCGCCCATTGCGCAGCATCTGCAACAACAGGGTTAGGATCTTTTACGAGGTGCTCAATTTTATCCAGATATTTTTTGTCATGAGAATTACCAATAGCATATAGTACATTTCTGATGAACCTATCTCGACCTATCCTCTTTATCGGACTCCCTGAAAATTTTTTTCGGAAAGAAAGGTCATCTAAAATTACGAGCTGATCTAACTCTGGTTCTAATAAATCGTCGCGTGCATGGTATTTGTTATCGGCGGCCTCTTTTGCAAACTTATTCCAAGGGCATACAGCAAGACAATCATCACAGCCATATACACGGTTTCCAATTTTTGGTCTTAAATGCTCGGGAACAGGGCTACTACTTTCTATAGTAAGATACGAAATGCAAAGGCGTGCATCTAGCTTGTATGGTTTCGGAAATGCATTTGTTGGACACACGTCTAGGCAGGAAGTGCATGTCCCACAATTGCTTATTTCCATGCTATCTTCTTCGATATTTAGCGTAGTGAATATCGATCCAATAAAGAACCAACTTCCTAGATCTCTACTGACCAAGTTTGTATGCTTACCCTGCCAACCCAATCCTGCTGCCTGACCTAAAGCCTTTTCAGGAACGGGCGCTGTATCAACAAAGACCTTCACTTCACATTCAAACTCTTTCACTAGCCATCGGGCTAAGCGTTTTAATCGCTTTTTGACTACATCATGATAATCTTTGTTTTGCGCATAGACAGAAATCGCACCTTTTTCAGGTTTTTTTAAAATTTCTAGCGGATCATGCTTTGGAGAATAGCTTTCTCCTAGCATCACACAAGACTGAGCATTTGGCCATAGACTGCTCGGGTCAGATCTCCACTCTAGCTTTTCGTTCATCCACGACATTTCACCATGCCTATTTTTATTCAAAAACTCTCGAAGCCTCTGTGAATGCTCTTTCAAACTCCAAGGTCGGCATATCCTCATAAGGCTAAAGCCCTCAAATTGGGCTCGCTCCTTTAGCTTATGTTTAATGCCATCATTCGTCATCTAAACGTTTCAAGAGATTAAAATATATCTTAACAAATATAGTTTCCAGGCAAAAAGAAAGTAGAAATTAGAAAAATTTTAAAAATCTAGATCATTATAATGATCAGAAGGTGGAAACCCAGAGATTTGATCTGCTAAAATACCACGAAAAGCCGGGCGCGATTTTATTTTTGCATACCAGTCTTTCACTGTGTTTGACTCAACCCAATCAACATCTTTTGTATAATCCAATGTTGAGAAATGAGCAGCAGCGGTAAAATCTGCTAAAGTCATGGAATTTCCAGCTAACCACCTGCGACGCTCTAATAAATAAGTCATATAGTCTAAATGATATTTAATTTTACGTTTTCCATTCATCACATTTTTACTATCAGGAGCGCCCTGTTTCATAATTTTCTTATTTATTCTCTCGTATAAGAGTTTGGATGTTACTTCATAATGGAACTTATCATCGAACCAGTTTACCAATCTTCTCACTTCGTAGCGATCCTCAGGGCTATCTGGCATTAATTTAGGCTGAGGGTACAAATCTTCCAAAAATTCACATATAGGAGTACTTTCGGTAAGAAGCATTCCGTCCAATTGTAAAATAGGTATTTTACCACTTGGGCTTTTTTTCAAAAACTCAGGAGACTTTTCCCAGTACCTCTCTTCAATGAGTTCCACTTCAACTTTTTTTTCCGCCAATACAAGGCGAACTTTTCTACAAAATGGTGAAAGAGGAAGATGATAGAGTCTAAGCATTTCAAAAATTAAATATTATTTTCAAAGACACATGCACCGAATTTAAACGATTTTCAATCAGTAAAACAATCTGAACGGTCATCTTTCAGTATCGTGGCAGCTCCATCAGCAATTGATAGCGCGCGTTTCTGAATAAATTTGCTGGGATCTATTACTGAGCGCTGTTTGGGATTGGGTAAAACAGCTGCTAACAACGCCGCTTGCTGTAAGCTCAATTTATTGGAAGACATTCCAAAGAGTTTCTGACTGGCCTCTTCAATTCCAAAAATACCCTCATCAAATTCAGCAATATTCAAATAAACCTCAAGAATTCGCTTTTTTGGCCAAGAAATCTCTACGACTGGGGTCAAAACAGCCTCAAAGGCTTTTCTGATCCAACTTCGTTGGTGCCAGAGAAATAAGTTTTTTACAACTTGCTGACTTAATGTGGATGCACCTCTCTTTGATCCTTGCTCAATAGCTGACCGAATTGCTGCCAAATCAAACCCCCAATGATTGCAAAAATTCACATCCTCCGCAGCCACAATACTTAAGGGTAAACTTGCTGATATATCTTTTAAATTGACCCAAGAATAAGATATCGCCCCATGATTTGAAGTCTCTGAAATCATGTAAGGCGTGGTAGGAATAGGAATAAATCTAAAAAGTAGAACGATGGCAAATACTAATATGAAAAACAGTATCAAACCTGTCATCAAAATTTTTTTGATTTTTTGACGCATTTGAAAATTTGCCCAATGGTTTCTATATTCACAGACCGTGCTTTCTATCTATAGCAAACCTTTGGATTAAAACATCATTTGTTTGGCAAAACAATTCCAGCATAAACTCTGATTTTGAATGTTATTCAGCCGGAATTGCTCCCTTATCAAAAGAAATTGGATGCGAAATTTTGTTAAGCATTTCTTTTGGACAAATCTGGATAAAGTTATTTACCTCAATATCCCAGTTACGTAAAATTTCCTGAGCTCTTCGACTTTCTGTTTCAACAGCGTGTTTTTCCAATAAACTTCTCAACTCTTTTTTCCAGTAATCAACTTGAACTCTTGCTGTGACAATCGACTCCATGTTCATAACTTCTTCTGCTTGGTTTTCTGGGTCATAAATATAAGCCATTCCACCTGTCATGCCCGCACCAAAATTAGCACCAATACTTCCAAGAACAACCGCCACTCCTCCGGTCATATACTCACATCCGTTTGACCCGCAACCCTCTACAACAACCTTTGCGCCCGAGTTTCTTACTGCAAAACGCTCTCCTGCACGTCCGGAAGCAAATAAAAATCCATCCGTTGCTCCGTACAAAACTGTATTACCGATAATAGTATTGTCAGCCGCAATTAATGGACTTATCATTGGCGGTCTAATGACTATTGTACCACCAGATAACCCCTTGCCTACATAGTCATTTGCATCGCCTGAAACTTCTAACTTCAAACCTGGAGCGGCAAAAGCTCCTAATGCTTGACCAGCGGACCCTGTCAACTTAACAACTAAATGATCTTCTTGCAGCGAATTTCGCATTCCAAATCTTTGTACAATTTCACTTGATGTCCGAGTTCCAACCGTTCTATGCGTATTTTGAATAGCATAAGAAAGCTGCATTTTTTCACCATCTTTCAAAAATCTCTCTGCATCACGTATAATTTCTTTATCCAATGTTTCTGAAACTTCATTTCTTGCCTGAGACCTATCATATGAAATGCTATCAGCGCCATCTACGGTTATTAATAAAGGGTTCAAGTCAAGATCATCAAGATGATCGGAGCCTCTACTTACTTGGCCAAGCAAATCAGCACGGCCAATAATTTCATCCACACTGCGCGCACCTATTTCTGCTAGAATTTCTCTAACTTCCTGAGCATAGAAAGTAATAAGGTTAACAACTTTGTCAGCATTACCAGTAAATTTTTCGCGCAAACTTTCATCTTGAGTGCAAACTCCTACTGGGCAAGTATTTGACTGGCACTGACGAACCATAATACATCCCATAGCTATTAAAGCAGCCGTACCTATACCAAATTCTTCGGCACCCATCATGGCAGCCATTACTATATCACGCCCCGTCCGCAAGCCACCATCAGTTCTTAGTGTGATCCTTTCTCTAAGGTTATTCATAGCTAATACTTGGTGAGCTTCCGTTAATCCCATTTCCCAAGGCAAACCAGCAAATTTTATTGATGTCGCAGGGGAAGCCCCAGTTCCTCCATTATGGCCTGAAATTAAAATGACGTCAGCCTCAGCCTTAGCTACACCAGCAGCTATTGTTCCAACACCAGAAGCAGCGACCAGTTTTACTGTAACTTTACATCTTGGGTTTATTTGCTTCAGGTCATAAATCAGCTGTGCAAGATCTTCTATAGAATAAATATCATGATGCGGTGGCGGTGAGATCAGGGTCACTCCTTTAGTTGAGTGTCTTAATCGGGCTATCAAATCTGTTACCTTCATTCCTGGAAGTTGGCCACCTTCACCGGGTTTGGCGCCCTGTGCCACTTTTATTTCTAACTCCTCACACTGATTGAGATACTCCGCAGTAACGCCAAAACGACCAGAAGCAACTTGTTTAATCTTTGCCGATGGGTTGTCACCATTTGGCTCTGGATGAAAGTGTGCGGGATCTTCACCACCCTCACCACTATCCGATTTCGCCCCAATTCTGTTCATGGCGACATTAAGCGTTTTATGAGCTTCAGGGCTAAGTGCTCCCAAAGACATTCCAGGTGTCACGAACCGCTTTCGAATGGATGTTATGCTTTCAACATCCTCCAATGGTATCGGCTCACCTAACGGCTTTATTGCTAAGAGATCTCGCAAATGAATTGGCGGGTTAGATTGCATTCGATTTGAATACTGCTTCCACAAATCATAGCTTGCTCTGTTGCATGCTGTTTGCATCATATGCATGGTTTGTGCTTCCCAGGCATGTGTTTCACCCGTTTTTCTTGATTTATAAAATCCACCAATCGGTAAAACATCTTGTCCAAACCAACCAAGCTTATGAATTTCAATTGCTTTTTGCTGGATTCCGTGGACACCAATACCTGATATCCTACTCACTAGCCCAGGGAAGTATTCAGCACACATTGCACGAGACAGGCCGACAGCCTCAAAATTCAAGCCTCCCCTATATGATGAAACAACAGAAATACCCATTTTCGCCATTATTTTGAGTAATCCCTGGTCAATAGCTTCTTTATAACGTCGGGTAGCTTCCGTTAAAGGACCTTTCAATAATCCGCGCTCAATTCGATCCGCGATAGTATCTTCCGCCAAATATGCATTTACAACAGTTGCACCCGCACCGATTAAAACGGCAAAATAGTGGGGGTCAATGCATTCAGCAGAGCTAACATTCAACGAACAAAATGTTCGCAAGCCCTTTCTGGTCAAATGACTATGAACTGCGGAGGTTGCGAGTATCATAGGCACGGCAACTTTTGTTTCAGAAGAACGCTGATCTGATAAAACTAAATGACCTGCCCCCGATCTGACAGCATCTTCTGCCTCCGATCGTATGCGCTCCAACTCAACCTGTAATGCCCCTTGCTCTGCATTTACGTCAAATGTGCAGTCTATTTCGACTAAATCAGCGTTAAATTGTTTCTTTAGTGATTGCCATTGTGAATTCCCAACAAAAGGACTATCCAAAACCAATATTTCTGTTTGAGTGCTGCTCTCGTCCAAAACATTCTTTAAGTTACCAAAACGTGTCTTTAGTGACATCACGCGATATTCGCGTAAACTGTCAATTGGTGGGTTAGTAACTTGTGAAAAATTTTGCCGGAAGTAGTGACTGAGTGGCCTGTATTTTTTTGATAGAACCGCACTTGGTGTGTCATCCCCCATTGACGCTAACGTTTCTTTAGCATCTTCAACCATTGGCGCTAAAATTTGTTCAATTTCTTCAATTGAATAGCCTGCTGCTATTTGTCTCTTTCTAAGCTGATTTCCTGAAAAGACGGCCTTTTCAGTAACTTTTGATAGCACTTTATCAAGATCAATGATCTTGCTTACCCAATCTCCAAAGGGCTGACTCTCTGCTAATTTGTTTTTTATTTCTGTATCATGAAATAGGCGGCCCTCTTCCATGTCAACCGCCAAAAGTTGCCCAGGACCAAGAGCTCCTTTTTCTCTAATTGTTGCCTCATCAGTCGGCACCATACCAACCTCAGAACCGGCAATCAAAAGACCATCACCAGTTACAACATAACGCATTGGTCGTAGACCGTTTCGGTCTAGTCCAGCACAAACCCAACGACCATCAGTCATTGCTAAAGCGGCTGGGCCGTCCCACGGTTCCATAATAGAATTACAATAGGAATACATATCACGCCATTTTTTTGGCAGCTCTTTTGCTTGATTTGACCAACTTTCAGGCACTAACATTGTCTTAGCCATTGGCGCACTACGACCAGCACGTACAAGAACTTCAAAAACTGCATCCAGCGCTGCAGAATCGGAAGCACCGCCAGGAATGATGGGCTTTATATCATCAGCTAATGGCCCAAAGGCATTCGAAGCCATGCGAATTTCATGACTTTTCATCCAGTTTGTATTCCCCTTTAACGTATTTATTTCACCGTTATGGGCAAGCATTCTGAAAGGTTGAGCCAACCACCATTGAGGAAAAGTATTTGTAGAATAACGCTGGTGATAGATGGCGAATGAACTTTTAAACCGTTCATCCATCAAATCAGGATAAAATACTGCGACTTGTTCCGCTAACATCATCCCTTTATAGATAATAGACCTGCACGATAGCGACGCTAGGTATAAATCCGTAATACCTGCTTCAGCTACCGATTTCTCTATCCTACGTCGAATAACATACAGTTCTCGCTCAAAGGTTACTTCATCGACACCCTTTGAGTTTGAAATAAGAATTTGTTCAATCTCGGGCCTTGTAGCATTGGCTTTTTCACCAAGACATCCGACTTCAACAGGGACATGCCGCCACCCATAGATATAATAACCCATTCGAAGCACTTCGGTCTCGACGATTGTCCTACAAGTTTCCTGTGCTCCAAAATCGGTTCTAGGTAAAAAAACCTGACCAACGGCAATTAATTCATCAAGTCTTGGTTCATGTCCGGTGCGCCTAATTTGATCGTAAAAAAATGGTACTGGAATTTGGATGTGAATACCTGCCCCATCCCCAGTTTTACCATCTGCATCGACCGCTCCTCTATGCCAAATAGCTTTTAATGCATCTATACCGTTTTCAACTACTTTCCTGTTAGGCTTTCCATCTAATGAAACGACCAAACCAACACCACAAGACGCATGCTCCATATCTTCTCGATACAGACTATTTTTTGACATCCAGTTTCGTTTTTCATTTTCTGCTTTAACCCATTTTTCGCCGTATGGAATTTTTTCAAAGCTTTCAAAATTACTTTTTTCTGATTTCATGATTTAGTGTTCCAGTGTTTCTCTTTTATCTTTACAAAAACAATAGCCTCATTCGGCTGCTATTACTTTGGTCGCTTCTATTTCGCTCAAAATCGCATTTGCAGTTTCTCGCCCATCTTTAATCGCCCAAACAACTAAAGACGCACCTCTAACGATGTCGCCGACAGCATAAACTTTTTCTAAATTTGTTTTTCCTGTCTCATACTCAACCTTTATAGTGCCCCAACGAGAAACAGGGAGATCAGGCTGATCCCAAAGCGTAGGAAGATCTTCTGGCTCAAAACCTAGTGCCTCAATTACTAAATCTGCTTCTTCCAAATACTCAGAACCAATTATTTCCTCCGGAGTTCTGCGCCCAGTTGCATCTGGGTCTCCAAGTCGCATTTTCTGAACAATTATACCCTTCAAGTCACCTTCTTGAGCTTCCAAATTTAATAGATCGGGATCTGTTAACTCGTTTGACAAAGCTTTAGGTGAATTGAGCCATTCGAATATAACACCTTCCTCCTCAGCGTTTTTAACTTCTCTTTGTGAACCAGGCATATTTGCCCTATCTCGTCTATACAAACACTTCACTGAAGTAGCGCCCTGTCTTACCGCAGTACGAACACAATCCATGGCCGTATCACCACCACCGATTACTACAACTTTTTTACCATTGGCATTGAATGTACCAGTTTCAAACTCTTTAACCTTATCACCAAAACTTAATCTATTAGAAGCAGTCAAATAGTCCAAGGCGGCTACTTTACCGTTTAGGTTACTATTTGGAATATCCAGCCCTCGCGCTTTGTAAACACCGGTTGCCAATATAACAAAATCATGTTTTTCCCTAATTTCATCAAACGTGATATCTACGCCAACATTTGTATTTAAAACAAATTTTATACCACTCTTTTCAAGTTGTTCATTCCGCCGCATGACAACGTCTTTTTCCAATTTAAATCCTGGTATTCCATAAGTTAGAAGTCCACCTGCTCTATCGTAGCGGTCATAGATAATTACTTCTAAACCTTCCTGCCTAAGCCTATCTGCTGCAGCCAGACCTCCAGGACCAGCACCTATTATACCAACACTTTTATCAACACTGTTAACGGGCTTATTGACTTTCACCCAACCTTCTTCCCAAGCCGTATCAGTTATATATTTTTCTATAGCTCCTATTGTCACTGTCTCATGACCCGAATGTTCAATAACACAGTTGCCCTCACACAAGCGATCTTGAGGACAAATTCTTCCACATATTTCTGGAAAGGTGTTTGTTGCCTGACTTGCTTCATAAGCTTCCTGCAGTCGCCCCTCTGCTGTAAGTTTAAGCCAGTCGGGAATATTATTATGAAGGGGACAGTGGGATTGACAGTACGGTACACCGCATTGACTGCAGCGGCTTGCTTGTTCTTCTGCTTTGGCACCAGCAAATTCTGAGTAGATTTCTAAAAAATCTTTATTGCGTGTACTAGCAATACGCTTTTCAGGCATCTGCCTTTCAAGATTTACAAATTTCAACATTGGTTGCTTTGCCACTGCTGGTCTCCATTTTCCTTAAGCCGCTCTCATATACTAGTTTATTTTGAAAGAAAAGTCAGTATTTATGACCTATAAAATAAAAAAAACTCCCTTAATCAAATTATAGTTATAAAAATGATATAATTTAGGTCCGTTTCGGTTATAATTTTAAAAATGCTATCCTTAATTTTTTAGTGTATAGGTCAAAATATTTAAAATGGGTTTTTAAGATGGAATTGCTCAACATCATTTTTTTGGCTTTGATTCAAGGTATTACAGAATTTTTGCCAGTATCTTCGAGCGCTCATCTTATTTTATTTCCAACATTTAGTGGAAATAAAGATCAAGGACTTCTAATTGATATTTCTGTTCACCTTGGAAGCCTGATTGCCGTAACAACATTTTTCTGGACTGATGTAAGGGCCATTATAGCGAGCGCTGTTAAGTGCTCTTCCAGAAATTTAAATGATTCCGATAGCAATTTAGTAATCTGCTTAGTTGTTGCAACGATTCCCGCAGTGGTTTTGGGCGCTACATTAAAATACACAGGCCTTTACGATTATATTAGAGAAAATACTCTTATAATTGGCATGGCTATGATTGGTTTTGGTATTTTGCTGTGGTTTTCCGACAAGAAGGAGCAAGTCAACGTGAATATATCTGATTGGACAATTAGACACGCCCTTATACTAGGGTTTTGGCAGATGCTCGCATTAATTCCTGGCACGTCAAGATCCGGAATAACAATTACAGGTGCTCGCTTTTTAAACTATGATAGGTTCAGCGCGTTAAAAATATCAATGCTTATGTCGATACCCACAATAATTGCAGCCGCTACTCTGGAGTTTTATTCTTTAGGTTTTGAAAACATTTCAATAAACTGGTTTGAGATAGTGTTAGCAATAATTATCTCAACACTGGCGGCTTTCGGCGCTCTAAGTTTAATGACACGATTATTAACGACTATCAATTTTACTCCTTATGTTTTATACAGAATATTGCTCGGCAGTTTTTTAATAATATGGGCTATTATGTAATCTTGCACCACTATGAATTTAACCTGAATATCAAAGGACTGAAAAGGATAACTAAATGACCAAAACAATATATATCCTCAATGGCCCCAATATGAACTTGTTAGGAAAAAGGCAACCAGAGCTTTATGGCTCCAAAACCTTAAATGATGTTGAAAAATCTTGTAGTGCAATAGCTAATGAAAAAGCTTTTAAAATTGATCTACGCCAGTCAAATAGCGAAGCAGATTTAATAGGTTGGATACATGAGGCAAGAAGTGTTGGCGCCGGGATTGTAATAAATCCAGCCGCCTACTCACATACCTCTATAGCAATCATGGATGCACTGATGGCGTTTGATGGACCAGTGATAGAAGTTCACGTATCTAATATACATAAGCGGGAAGATTTTCGTCATCAGTCTTATGTTTCCCTTAGGGCCGATGGAGTAATAGCAGGCCTTGGGGTAAGAGGTTACGAATTTGCCGTTATGAAGATATTGGAAATCCTGAAAAGTAAATAACCAGCGGGTTAATATGAACCAATACAGAAATTATAAACTCACTTGATTATAAGAATTCAAAATGTGGACAACACCCAACATATTAACAGCTCTGAGATTAATCGCAGCGCCAGCTGTGGCAGTAATGTTTTTATACTTTAATAGGCCATATGCAGATTGGTTTGCGCTTTTGCTATTTATTGGAGCAGCCATAACGGACTGGTTTGACGGATTTCTAGCAAGAGCTTGGGCTCAAGAAACTAAACTTGGCTCAATGCTTGACCCGATAGCAGACAAAGCAATGGTTATAATAGCTCTGATGGTCATCGTCGGCTATTCAAGCATGTCACCTTGGCTAGTATTGCCAGCAACAGTTATAATGTTCAGAGAAGTATTTATTTCAGGACTACGAGAATACTTGGGCGACAAGACAAAGCTTCTCAAGGTAACGAAAACTGCCAAATTGAAAACTTCTGCTCAAATGGTAGCTATAGCTATTTTGTTCTCTCATGGCGTATTCGAACATTACCACATCACTCTGTTAGCTAAAAACACCACAAATGCAAAAAATCTGGATTTTTTATCCGATGCTATGGTTTATTCTAGTAATTTTGGTCTTGTGTTCCTTTGGCTTGCTGCAGCACTGACATTAATATCAGGCTTCGAATATCTCAAAAAGTCTTGGCCATATTTAAAAGGTTAAAAATGATAGACGTAATTTATTTTTCTTGGATAAGAGAAAGAATTGGAAAATCAAGTGAGAGCATTGAAACAAGAGCGGCAACTGTTATTGAGCTTATTGAAGAGCTTAAAAAAAAGGATGTTCGTTATTCCGAAGTATTTTCTGATTTAGGCTCTTTTAGAGTTGCTATTAACCAAGAATTAGTAAATTTTGATGCGTCTATAGTAGAAGCCAAGGAAATAGCTTTTTTTCCACCTATGACAGGAGGCTAACCCACTTGCATATTTCGGTACAAAATGAATTTTTTGATTTTTCTAAAGAGATAGAAAATTTCAGTTCAAAATTGGACAATATCGGAGCTTTGGTAACCTTTACAGGAATTGTACGAGGGCAAAAATCAATAACTCTAGATTATATGTTAATCGAGCACTATCCAGGTATGACTGAAACTCAAATAAAATTGATTGTCAAAGAAACTTTCAAACGTTGGAAAATATGTGACGCACTTGTAATACATCGTTATGGGAAACTGGAACCAGGCGAACCAATTATGATGGTTGCAACAGCAGCCCAGCACCGTAAAGAAGCCTTCGAGGCAGCCGAATACCTAATGGACTATCTAAAGAGTAGGGCTCCTTTTTGGAAAAAAGAAATATTAAACGGTGAGGAAAATTGGGTGGAAGCAAAAAGTGCAGATGAGGCTGCTTTGAACCGCTGGTAGTGATTTTGAATCTAGAATTTGAAAGTTAACTTTTTTTCTCTTTTAGAGAAGTTTTCAACTCATCCGTTTCAAGGCGTGCAGCACGCAAACCATCCATAGCTGCCTCCAATTCAGCCTCTAATTGCGAGATTTTTTTATCAAGTTCTAACTCTCTATTTCTCGCTTTTTCGTTAACTTCCTCAGCTTCAAGTAAGGCTGCGGAAATCTTGTTTAAGTCGTTTAAATCCTTTTCAGAGACCATATTAAGCCGCTGCAGCAGCCAACGTGAAAGCCAGCCCAATAAAAAAGTAAGGAACAAAACAATTGCAGCACTAATTATAAATTCTTCTCTATTCATTTACTCACTCTTATCTCTTTCCACTTCTTTATTTGATGACAATTTAAATTCAATACGTCTATTAGTTTCACGGCCTTCCTCGGTATTATTGTCAGCAATAGGATTTAACTCACCAAATCCTTTGGCGATATAATTAGTCGTTAGAACTTTCCTTCTCTGTAGCTCCATCAAAACCGCAGTAGCTCGGGACTGCGATAATTGAAGGTTCATAGCCTCTCGACCTTGGCTATCTGTATGGCCTGCAATTTCTAATGACAATTCATCACAATCACGAAGAACATCCGCTATTTCATCCAACAATTGTTGACCATCTAAATTTATGCGATCTGAACTAGGTTCAAAAGTTATTTTTCTTTCAACAAGAAGGTCATCAACCCCTTCTAAACATTCTTCATCAGTTGGGCCTTTTAGCTCAATAAATTTTGGAGGCTCAACATAACTAATCTTGGTTTTCAAAGGCTGACTTGGTGTTAGGTTTCCGTAAAAGATCTGAGCAATCTTAACAGCAATATTTGGCTCATTTGCTTCACCAGAAACGGAAACTTCGGAATTATTGATTGCAATAAATCCATTTTTAAGCAACGACATCGACTGGATACCAAACATTATTAATTCACTCCAGTCTTGAGGTATAGAAGTGTCAATTTTAAGTTTGTTATTAACAAAGTCTTTTCCAAATTTAGCTTCAGCTAAACTAGTAAGTGTAGTTCTCGTGGTCTTAAAACGAACCTTGCCGTTCATTTGAAATAAACCCTCTGGGCTTAGGGTAAGAACAATCGTGCCACCCAGGTCTCCTTCTTCATCCGTATTTGATATAAGTTTAGCACTCAGCAAATAATCGTCTGGCAACGAAGTTTCTAATGTTTTTAATACCGTTTGAAATTCTTGTTCCAAATCCATTTCCTGGACAACAAATGAAATTTCATCGTTTATAATGGTCACTGATCCTTCATCTATCTTTGATAATGCATTGAGTGAACTCAAAACAACGTCAAACCAGCTATCAGAGGGCTGCCCAAGCCCTATTTCACATTTTAAACCGCTTTTGCCAGACAGCTTGGTAACCTCATTTAAAATTTTAGACGCTGCTTCTTTATTGTTGGCGCTGCAGGCATCTAAACGGAAGAAGCCTTCCCCTTTTGTAGCCCTGAAGGAAAATGGTGTAATAAATGGCCGTGGAAATTTTATATGTATTTTCTGCCTCAAATCTTTAGGGATATCTTTCCTCCACTGATTTATTAAAAAATCTTTCTGCTCTGAATTTTCAGCAACAACTTCTCCCTGAATGATACTAGATGTTATCTCCAGCCGAGCCAAACTTACCGTCTCTAAAACCGACAAGCCAAAACGAATTGACTTCGCCCAATTTTGATCTGCCTTACTACTCGAATAGTCAATAAACTCTCTTACCTCCCCGGACGATCCGCTTTGCCTTTGCAGCGAGTTTATGAAGTCAACTTTGTTAAAATTCTTGGGTACAATTCCATAGACAGAAACATCTTTTCCATTTTTCAAAATTTCTAATTTCAAAGTTTGAGGATCAATACTCGAATTATCAATAATGTTCATTTGGTCAATTAAACGCTCTGCATCAACCACATTACCTGCAAGACTTAAAGCGTCAAATCTGCTAGCTTCGTCTGGGGCATTTCCAATTAAAAAAACTTGCAAACCTATTGTTTCCACATCTGCCCAGTCAACTCCACCAGTTAGAAGTTCTTTTTTAATTTGATCAGCAGAAGTTTTTTCAATGAAGTTTACAGCCCCAGTCGCCACTAGTACTGAAATTACAGCCGCAGAGAAAAAGGTAAAATAATTCCAAAATATCTTTGGTACGCGCATTACATCTCACGAAATAATTTTATCCGCTCATTTAATACGCTGAAGTAATCGTTTGTGCAATCAAACCCAAATAGCCAAACAAAGAAAAATTGCAAAAATAAACCCTGCATTTCGATTTGAACGAAAGAGCCTCAACAAAACTTGGGAATCTTTGGCATCAAAATTCTGCCATTGAAAAAACAAATGAGAGGAAAAACTCAACACTCCAATAAAGGATATGGTTTTTGATAAAACTGTCCTTTCCTGAGTAACAATAAATACGGAAATCGCCATTAAAACACAGCAAAATATTATAAAACTAAATAGCCACTTCTTTGCATGTTCTCCAAATAAAATAGCGGTTGATTTTACACCTATAAGCAAGTCATCTTGGCTGTCCTGGAAGGCGTAAATTGTATCATAAAATAAAGTCCAAAAAATTCCAGCCAGATACAAAACAATAATTGGCCAGTTTAAGCTACCAGTATGAGCCACAAACAACAAAAGTATTCCCCAATTGAATGCGAGCCCTAGAAACACCTGAGGCCACCAAGTGAATCTTTTTGCAAACGGATAAATTGTCACCAAAAATAATGAACTCAAACCTAATATTATTGAGTTAATATTATAGGTTAGCAAAATAATACCCGCTAAACCAATTTGTATGATCATCCAGATAATTGCTTGAGTTAAAGTAACTTGTCCGGAAGGAATTGGTCTTGATCTTGTTCTTTCAACTGCACCATCAATTTTTCTGTCTGAAATATCATTCCATGTACATCCAGCACCACGCATTAAAACAGCACCTAGAGAACATGAAAACAAAAGCCAAAAATCACTAATAAACAGTTTTTCATCTTCCAGAATGCCGATTAATAACCCCCACCAACATGGTATCAATAGTAACCAAGTTCCAATTGGACGATCAGCCCGCGATAACCGCAAATATGGTCTCAGTTTAATCGGAGATAAATTATCGACCCAGTTACCCTTAACAGCGTCAGCAATTTGACCGGGTTTATCTGGCTTTGTTGAGTTTTGCGACATATGGTGCCTCTATGGATGCAAAAATACGACTATACGTAAGAAATCAACTTTGCGAAGCTCAAATCATTTCTTTGGAGCGTAATCAAGCAAATTACTTATTTGCTGTAATGCGACAAACGGTCGGCAACCGAATCCTAATTTTTAACAACTGTGATGGTGAATGGCTTGCAGAAATAATTAATGGAAACAAACGAATTGTGAAATTGAAATGCTTGAATAAAATAAAATCCTCTTTGGTTCCTCCTGATGTTTGGTTATTTTTTTCACCTATTAAAAAATCCCGCACCGATTTCATTGTCGAAAAAGCTACCGAACTTGGAGTGGCTGAGATATTTCCAACAAGCAGCGAATTTACTAATTCTGAAAGAATTAATCAGGATCGTTTGCAAGCTCATGCGATAGAAGCGGCGGAACAGTGTGGTGGAACCTATGTTCCCAAAGTGCACAAAATTTGTAAATTAAATAACACATTAGAAAAATGGCCAGACAACCGGAACATTTTTTTTTGTAGTGAGGATAATTTGAAACCAACAGGAAAATTATCTGAGCTTCCAAAGGGTGCCTGGGCAATATTTATAGGCCCTGAAGGTGGTTTTTCAAAAAAAGAAAAAAACCGCTTTATAAAGCATCCAAAGACTTTCTCTATAAGTCTGGGACCACGGATTTTGCGGGCGGATACAGCCGCTATTTCAGCTTTAACGCTTTGGCAATCACATTTTGGTGATTGGGCCGAAAATTATATTTAAACTAGAATTAGAAATTTTCCCGATGGTACAGACAGATGCATTGACCTTAAATAAAAAATAGAGCAAGGCTCTCTAAGGTGGAAACTTGGAGATCTTGATGTCTATCCCACAATCAGGTGGTGGTCGAATAGAAAAATATGATCAGCTTATTGAATATTTAGCTTCTGGCTGTAAGCCAAAATCAGATTGGCGCATCGGAACAGAGCACGAAAAGTTCGGTTACTGTAAAGAGACCCTAGCACCTATTCCATATAGCGGAAATCGATCAGTCCTTGCGATCTTAAAAGGATTAGAAAAGGAATATGGTTGGAAACCAGTAAAAGAAAGCGGCAACATAATAGGTCTTTCTAAAAATGGAGCTAATGTTTCATTAGAGCCAGGAGGAGCGCTGGAGCTTTCGGGCGCTCAACTCCAAACGGTATTCCAGACATGTGACGAAGTTAATGAACATTTATTAGAAGTAAAATCTATTGCTGATAAGCTAAATATTGGGTTCATAGGTTTAGGCGCTGCTCCACATTGGAAGCATATTGAAATGCCGATGATGCCTAAAGGACGATACAAGTTAATGAGCGAGTATATGGATAAAGTTGGTACTATGGGCAAATCCATGATGTTCCGAACATGCACTGTCCAAGTAAATTTAGATTTTTCTTCTGAGACCGATATGGTGCAAAAAATGCGTGTTGCTTTGGCGCTACAGCCTATAGCAACAGCGCTTTTTTCCAACTCACCTTTTTTTGAGGGAAACCTAACAGGTCATAAGAGTTGGAGAAGTAGAATTTGGAGAAGTTTAGATCCACAAAGAACGGGTTTATTGCCATTTGTTTTTAATGAAGGCTTTGGCTTCGAAGCATGGGTGGAGTATGCTTTAGATGTCCCAATGTACTTCGTTTATCGAGACGGAAATTATATCAACGCACTTGGTCAATCATTTAGGGGTTTTATGAAAGGAGAGCTTCCAGCTTTGCCAGGTGAGTTGCCAACACTTAGTGATTGGGCAGATCATTTGACAACAATCTTTCCAGAAGCCCGGCTGAAAAAGTTTATAGAAATGAGGGGTGCAGACGCAGGCCAGTGGCATCGCCTATGTGCATTACCAGCTTTCTGGGTTGGTATATGCTATGATCAAGGCTCACTAGACGCAGCATGGGATATAGTAAAAAACTGGGACGAAAATGACCGAGAAAATTTAAGGATAGCCGCCGCTGAAGACGGATTAAAAGGATCTGTTGGAAGAATAAGTCTAATTGATCTCGCCAAAGAGGCAGTTCGAGTTTCGGAAAGTGGCTTGAAAAAAAGAGCCCAAGCTAGTTCTAATGGGCTGCATTCGGACGAGTCTCTTTTTTTAGATTCTCTAAAAGAAAATATAGAAAAAAGAAAAAGCTCTGCGGACGAGTTACTTGAAAAATATCATGGATCTTGGAACAAAGACTTAACTAAAGTATATGAAGAATATAGCTATTAAAGATTAGACAGCAAATTCGCTGCTAACGCACCTAAAAATGCCGAAACCATTGCTATGGAAACATAGGGAAGCTTAGCGAAACCTCTTGCTTTTTTTTCCTGTTTTTCGGAGTGGTCAAGTAAGATATTTTCAACTAGGTTTGGAAGCCTTGGCCCAAAACGGGCTACAACTCTCACCGTATCTGCTATATCTTTAAAAATAGCTTTTGGACCAATACTTTGCCGTATGTAATTTTCAACAATTGGCTGAGCTGTTTTCCAAATATTGATAGTAGGATTTAAAGAACGAGCAACACCTTCAACTACAACCATCGTCCGCTGCAATAAAATTAATTCAGTTCGCGTTTCCATTCCAAATCTTTCAGTAACCTCAAAAAGATAAGTAAGCAATTTTCCCATAGAAATATTAGCTGCATCCATTCCAAAAATTGGCTCGCCTACAGCTCGCAATGCATTGGCAAAATCTTCCACGTCTCTATCCATTGGAACGTAACCAGCTTCAAAATGTACTTCTGCTACTCTTTTGTAATCCCTCTTAATGAAACCGTATAAAATTTCTGCATAGACACGTCTGGTGTATTCATCAATGTAGCCCATTATACCAAAATCATAGGCAATTATTTCTCCATCTGAACTTACTTTGAGGTTTCCTTGATGCATATCAGCGTGAAAATACCCATCTCGAAGAGCATGGTTTAAAAAAAGCTGCAAGACACGTTCTCCGAGGGCAAGCTTATCATGGCCAGAATTTTCAAGAGACTTAACATCACCAAGGGCAATGCCCTCAACCCAAGACATTGTCATTACCCTTTTACCAGATAATTTCCAATTTACTGAAGGAACATTAAAACCATTATCAGCCCTAGTAGTATCTTTAAACTTTGACGCAGAGGAGCTTTCAAGCCGCAGGTCCAGTTCACTTAAAACTATCCCCTCAAAATGCTCAATAACTTCAACTGGACGCAAACGCCTTGCAAAAGGAGCAAAAAAATCTACCAGTCCTGCAATTAAGTAAAAAGCGTCTACATCTTTGCGAAATGCCTTTTCGATTCCCGGCCTAAGCACCTTAACAGCCAACTTTTCTTGCGTTTCACGAACTCGGACCTTATGGACTTGAGCGATAGAAGCTGCCGCAATAGCCTCACTGAATTCATCAAAAATTTCATCAGCTGATAAACCTGTTTCTTTAAAAAATGTTTTTTTTGCCTCTTCTATTGAAAATGGAGGCAATCGGTCTTGAAGAACGCTTAACTGGTTCGCTAACTCCTCACCAACTAGGTCAGGTCGGGTTGATAGTATCTGACCAAATTTTATGTAAGCGGGACCTAATGCAGACAAAGCTCTAGTCACAGAAGGCATAGACTCATCGCCTCGCAAGCCAAGCCATTTTATTGGCCAACATAACAAACGCGCTATTATACGAAGCGGCCTTGGTGCACTTAAGGCTTCCAGAACTATGGACATAGCTCCAGTTCTCTCTAAAGTTGCCCCAGTTCGAATTAGCCTGAAAATATTATGTGGGCCCCGCATCGCTCAGATCTTCCAACCTGAGTGTAGGCAGGCTATCCCTAGTGTTAGGTTACGATACTTCACATTTTCAAAACCAGCACTCTCTATCATCCCTAAAAAGATATCCTGGTCAGGAAATTTTCTTATAGATTCAACTAAGTACTGGTAGCTAGAGCGATCATTAGCAATTATCTCTCCCATCTTTGGTATTAAATTAAACGAATAACGGTCATAAAACCATTGGCCCAAAGGTACTGGAATTTGAGAGAATTCTAGAACCATAATTCGCCCGCCTGGCTTCAATACCCTGTATGCTTCTTTTAGGGCTTCTTGAGGTCGTGTAACATTACGGATACCAAAGCTGATTGTGTAAACATCAAATATATTGTCTTCAAATGGCAAATTCATAGCATCTCCAACCACCCATTTCATCTGGTTGGCCATCTGTTTTGCTTCAGCCCGGCTTCGGCCCTCAGTTAGCATTGAGGAAGTCAAATCTAAAACAGTCGCATGCCCAAAACCTGAACGCTCTAGAAATTTGAATGCTATATCACCTGTTCCACCCGCTACATCTAAAAGTTTTTGATCAACTCGAGGCGCAAGCCAATCAATCATCATATCCTTCCAGATACGATGAACCCCAAGTGACATCACGTCGTTCATCATATCATATTTTGATGATACAGAATTAAAAACTCCTTGGACACGTCCAGCTTTTTCTTTTTCGTTAATGGTTTCAAAGCCAAAATGAGTTTTTTTATTAAGAGATTTTGACATGTATACCTTTCTAAACCGAGTAATACACTTATAGTATTACACCACTGAGTTACAATGCATGCTATTCTACAAACAGAAAAATTATCACAAAAGATAAATGACGCGCGGAGCCAACAATGCCAGAACTGCCTGAAGTGGAAACAATAATGCGGGGTATTTTACCCTTTTTAGAGGGTGCTACAATTAAAAAAATTAAACTAAATAGGGCAGATTTACGTTGGCCATTCCCTGAAAATTTTGCAAGCCGTATAAAAGAGGCCAAAGTACTCAATTTAAAAAGACGTTCAAAATATATTTTAGTCGAGTTAAGTACAGGTGAAACACTATTAATCCATTTGGGAATGTCTGGGAAAATTCTAGTTTCTAATTCAAAAATTGGTAATTATTTTTATGAATCTGCACAAGCCTCTAATCATGATCACGTTATCTTTGCTTTGAATGATGGAACCGTAATTACATACAATGATCCAAGACGGTTTGGAGCTATGGATTTAACCAAGACCGATGATTTAAACAATCATAAATTTCTTCAGAAATTGGGTCCGGAACCACTCGGAAATAATTTTAATTCTGAATACCTCAAAATTAAACTGTCAAAAAAAGAATCGCCAATCAAAAATGTTCTATTAGATCAGTCTATAGTTGCAGGTTTGGGAAATATATACGTCTGTGAGGCTCTATTCATGAGCGGTATTTCGCCTAAGAAAAAAGCCTCTAAGATATCCAAAAATAAATGCGATGAGCTAGTGCTAAACATTCGCACGATTTTAATTTCAGCTATTGAGGCAGGAGGTTCATCATTAAAAGATTTTACCGATATACAAGGTAATCCAGGTTATTTTCAATTCGATTTTTATGTTTACGGGCGAGATAACGAATGGTGTAAAACAAGAGATTGCGACCGCAAAATAAAAAGAATTTCTCAGTCCGGAAGGTCTTCTTTCTATTGTCCACGCTGTCAAAGATAACTTGAACCCCAAGAATTTCGCGATTAAGCTGCCGAGATGTTAAAGATTATTACGGGGCACTGAATGGCCTACGAAACAATAATTGTTGAAGTCGAAGACCACATTTGTGTTGTTACTCTAAACAGACCTGACGCATTGAATGCTTTAAACGACGCCCTTTTAGGTGAACTAGCGGACGCATTAGAAGATGCTCAAAAGAATGAAAAAGTTCGTTGTATAGTTTTGGCTGGGTCAGAAAAAGCTTTCGCTGCAGGCGCCGACATTTCCGTGATGGCAAATAAAAATTTTGTTGATGCTTTTATGGGGGATATGTTTACTGAAGCATCTAATAGAATCCTTGCGATTAGGAAGCCAATAATAGCCGCTGTTTCCGGTTATGCTCTTGGCGGAGGATGCGAATTGGCTATGATGTGCGATTTTATCATTTGTTCCGATACCGCAAAGTTTGGGCAGCCTGAGATAAACCTTGGGGTTTCAGCAGGTCTTGGAGGAACACAAAGACTAACAAGGTTTATTGGCAAATCTAAATCTATGGATATGAACCTAACAGGTCGCTTTATGGAGTCAGATGAAGCTGAGCGCTGCGGCTTGGTTAGTAGAGTTGTGCCAGCAAAAAAATTAAGAGATGAGGCAATAACAGCCGCAACTAAGGTTGCTGAAAAATCGATGGTTGCTGTTGCTATGGTTAAAGAAATGGTGAACCG
>CACDPP010000015.1 GCA_902554705.1 Paracoccaceae bacterium | reverse complement strand
AGAGGCGATGGAGACTTACAAAAAGGCACTTTCTATTAAGCCTGATTATGCTGAGGCGCATCATATGCTAAGCTCTATCAAAAAATATACTTTAGAGGATAAACAGTTTCTTCAGGTTCAACAGCTTTATAAACGAGAAGATTTGAGAGAAGATGCAAGATGCAGTTTAAGTTTTGCATTAGCTAAAATGTATGAGGACGTTGGCAAACTAGATCTGGCCTTTAATCACTTATCTGAAGGTAACGCATTGCGTAAAAAGCTACTAAAGTACTCAATAAATCAAGACAAAGAACTGTTCACTAGATTGAAAGAAACACAACCTCATTTTTTAAAACAATCAAAGCAAATAAAAGAATGCTCGATTGAATCCACACCAATTTTCATACTTGGCATGCCAAGATCAGGAACGACCCTCATTGAACAGATAATATCATCACATTCTAAAGTTGTTGGTGCAGGGGAATTAAATTATGTTCAACATTTTGGAAAAAAATTACCTGAAGATCCTACATCGGTAAACATTGGTGCTATTTCTGAGTTTCGACGGAGGTACCTATTAGAGTTATCGCACTTATCAAATGGAAAGCATTTTGTAATAGACAAAATGCCTCATAATTTTCGGTTTATTCCGTTGATCTGTTCTGCTTTACCAGAGGCTAAAATTGTTCATGCACAACGAAATGCTGCTGCTACCTGCTGGTCGAATTATAAGCAATATTTCACTACAAAAGGTTTAGGATATTGCTATGATTTAAAGGATGTTGTTTCATATTATGAGTTGTACACTGATCTAATGGAGCTTTGGCAATCAGAATATACTGATAGAATTTATAATTTGAACTATGAGAAACTAACAACTGACCAAGAAAGCGAAACCAAAAAGCTAATTGACCACCTAGGGTTAGACTGGGAAGAGGCATGTTTATCACCGCATAAAAACAAACGCATTGTAAGAACAGCATCACAACAACAGGTTAGAAAAAAAGTTTTTCAAGGAAGCTCTGAAGCATGGCGCAAATATGAACCATTCCTTAATAATGCATTTGAAAGCCTAAACTCTTCATAAACCGCCAAAAAACTGGGTGTATGTATGGGTGTATTTGTACTAAGACACAGATGTAGAGATATGAGATAAATAGTATATAAATATAGGCATTTTAGCCATATAATTAAACTTGGTGGAACAATAAGGTTACGCATCCCACCTCCTCCGCCATTTAGCTTAAATAGCTATGTATACTAAGAAAAACCCGTATTTTATTAGTGTGTTTTGAGGTGAATACCAAAAAAAGCATACCAAAAACTTAAAATAAGTCGCAGATTTTTAGGGTTCAGACTTAAAAAAATTAGTATTTTCTAGCTTGGGGTGTTGCCAAAATATTGTACTTGCTAGAGGCCTATGAAGGGGCACGATTAGCCTTTGTATATGCACAATCCGGCTAGATATTTTCTCAGAGTTTTTTGTATGATGTAAGAAAGGAGCCGCAAATGATACGTGTCGTTCTTTCTTGCTTTGTTCGGCTTGTAATGTAAACTCACATTATGGTAAATACTACAGCTTCTTACAAACTTTATGGCATACCTTATTTAGGTTCTATGGCTATCGAATTATTAATGGAAGAGGCTGGAATAAAATATGACATTATTTTTCCAACTCCAGAGGAAAGAAACTCGGTAGAGTTTAAAATGATTTCGCCTAGAGGATTAGTGCCTGTTTTGATTACCCCAAGTGGGCAATCTATTTTTGAGGGGCCTGCAATTATTAATTTTCTGTTAGAAACACACCATACCAATTTAATCGCCCCTATTGGCAACCCAGACAGAGCCATATGCTTTCAATGGCTTTCTTTCCTTTCAACAGCACTAGGAAATGCCAACAACCGTTTTTTCTTTCCTGATCGATATGGTTCTACAGAAATTGTTATAAAGGAAAAAGCTGAGTTAGATAGGAAGGCTTGTTACGATATCTTGGAGAAACACGTTGACGGTTTCTTATCAGGAAAAACTTGTGGGATTGCAGACTTCTACTTTTATGTTTTAATGAACTGGGATGACAATAAAACAGATGAACTCGCCAAAAGACCAAATCTTGAGAAAATATTTAATCAGGTTAAGGAAACCGCATCAGTCAAAAAAGTGCTAGAAAATCAAACTTCTTAGCATTAGGCCCAACGATATATCCGTCAGAACCAGCTTGTTTGAGTGTAGCTTTTAGACAGGCCATGTGCTTTATAGCTGCATAGTAATTTCCTTGTATTCTGGGGATACTTCTATGTTATATACTTTTTGTCCTTTCAGAGTTTATATCGCTTTGTCCAAACATTATTTGTATCTAAGGAGAGCTTAGATGACTGAAGATCAGATTATTCGCAAAATCGCAGTTATATTTGTGACAGACGTTGTTAATTTTAGTGCTCTTATGGAAAGAAATGAGAATTCTACACTTAAAAGTCTTCGGGCCTGTCGTGATATCATGGACCAACTTTTCAAGAAATATGATGCTCGTATTTTTAATACAGCAGGAGATTCAGTTCTTGCTGAATTCAAGAGTGCAGTAACTGCAGTAGTTTGTGCTACTGAATTTCAGAAAATGATTAATAAACGTAATCTATCTGTATCAGAAGATTTACAGATGCAGTTTCGTATTGGTCTTAATGTAGGTGATGTTATTGTAGAGGGGACAAACCTTTATGGCGAGGGGGTAAATAATGCTGCAAGGCTAGAAGTATTAAGCCAACCAGGGGGGGTGTCTTTATCAAAAGCAATATATGATTTTGTAAATAAAAAAGTGGAATTTAAATTTACTGACCTCGGCAGTCAGAAAATAAAAAATACTATATTACATGCTTATGACGTGATCTTAGAGGGTTTAGAACAGCGGGGCTTAGGTTCTTCAATTGGCTCAAGCGAAATAACTGAAAGCAAGCCACCAACAATTGCTGTAATGCCTTTCAAAAATATGACTAATGATGAAGAACAAGAATACTTTGTTGATGGGGTTACAGAAGATATAATTGCTAATCTCTCTTCTTGGAAATCTTTTCCGGTTATTGCTAGAAACTCTACCTTTAGCTTCAAAGGAAAAGAGATAAAATCCTCAGAACTGGGTCAGCGATTGGGAGCAGATTATATCGTTGAGGGCAGCATACGCAAAGGTGGCAATAAGATACGAATTTCAGCAAGCTTAGTAGATTCAAAAGATGATCAACAAGTTTGGTCTAAACGCTGGGATCGCTCATTGGATGATATTTTTGAGGTGCAAGACGAGGTGTCACAGGAGGTTGCAGCATTAATTTTTCCAGCTCTTAAAGGAAAAGAGCACGAACGCATACGAACTAAATCGCCTTCTTCTCTGTCTGCTTGGGACAATTACTTGAAAGCGCTGGCTATATATAACCAGACATGGGCTGGTGACGATCCAGATGAAACTGCAAACAATGCATTTTTCGAACTTTGCGATAGTGCAATAGCTATGGATCCAGATTTGTGTGACGCTTATGTACTAAAAGCCCGCCGCATTTATGGCAACTTATTTATGTCTGTGCATCAACATCAGCGTATAGAAAACGAGTTATTATTTCATGATCTGTCTTTCAAGGCTTATTCTATAGACCCTAATAATCCTGAAGCAGTCGCTATGTATAGTAGATCTTTTAATCTTAAAAAAGATTACCCACAGCGATTGAAATATGCCAGACAGGCATTGGACCTGAATCCAAGCCACGATGGGTCAAATAATGACTACGGCTGGGCTCTATGTAATGAAAAGCGTTTTGAAGAAGCAGAATATTATCTATTAAAAGCAATGGACATGAATCCAATTGGCAGGAGAAGCTATGAGGGATTAATGCCTTTTCTTTACATGGCAATGGCTGATTCAAATAAGAGCTTAGAGTGGTGCAATATCCTGTATGATAGGGGTTCGCACAGTCGTTATAATGGTTGGAGGGCAGCAATCTATGTTCATCTGGGAGATTTTGAGCGCGCTAGAATATTTTTGACAAAATTTCGTGAAGAACGTCCAGAAGTGAAGACAATAGAAGATTATAAAAAGGTTGCCCCGTCTATTTGTAAGGACTACCTGATTGACGGACTTAGTCCAATTTGGAAAGATTGAGAACCTTAAACTTTCTATTCTTTATAAAACTAAATTATTACTAATTGTGATGATAGCATTAAGATTATTCTAAGTATTCCTATAGACATGAAGGACATCACCCAAAAAAAGCAAAAAACCAATAGGCAATGCCAAAAACAGAATTAATAGTTGAGGGATTGTAAGTAGCAAAAGAACACTAAGATTAAAGGATTTACTGTGTAATCTGTATCGTATGAAATTTGCTGCAAAACGAACTGCAAAGCTAACGGATTTGTATTGGATGCCATAATCAACTAGGCCCTCCTCGTAATACAGAAGAGTTGAGCGAATACTGTTCATCCTTAATTCTCGGGTTTTTGACGACATTCCACCCTCAAGGTATTCTTTTATTGCTAAAGATGACTTTAAAGTAACGACATCATATTTTCTTGCTAAACGATTCCACATAATACCTGTGGGCATACGTGGTTCACCATAAAATGGCTGATATAAAACAGACTTTAGAAGGTGAGACTTAACCACTTCTTTTTTATCACCAAACACACTCTCGTCAGCCCTATATTTAAAAAAGTTGCTTACACCTTCAAACTTAAAGTTTTTACCTATAATTCTCTGCTTTTGATCAACACAGTTAAAAACAAGGCCGCATACTCTGTCTTCGGACAGAATTCTCTCATATTTAATCAGGTTCTGTATAATCGTATTTATAGCCCCAACTAAAAATCTATCATCAGAATCCATTATTATTATGAACTCCCCCTGGGCTTTTTTTATTGAATTATAAAGTGCTGAAGACCTTCCTTGATTTTTCTGAACGGTCAGAACCAGCTTAAAATTACATTTTAATTGTCTACAGTATTCAGCCGTACCATCTTCAGACCCATCGTCGACAATAACTACTTCAATTTTCTGTTCGTATTCAGACTTAATAGACTTAAGTAGCGACGTCAGCTTCTTTTGTCGGTTATATGTCGGAATACAGATAGATAAAATAGGTTTAACCACGATTTAAAATCCATTAAGAAACTAATCATTTTTTTGAAATACAAAAAGGGTTGTATGTGCTGCAAACGGTTGCAAGACGAAGTCAAGAAATATTTTGATAACCTTTACAAAAATATTTTGACTGTCAAAAACTGGTTGCAGCACAGGTTTTAGAAAGGTCACCTCATCTTTGAAGCCCTTTAATCCCCCATATGGGCGCATTTCACGCAACTTGAAGCCCGTATTTTCAAAATCAGTCACGATTTTATTTGCATCAAGGGCAAATTGATAAAATTTTTCAACATCTTGGCTTTGATGCTCCCAAAGAGGGTATTTTCCTTTTTGCGATAGATATTTTCGTAATGGCGACATTGTTGGTACAGTCATAAACAAATAGCCTTGCGGCCTCAAAACTCTACTCATTTCAATAACGATATCCTCGTATCCATCATAGAAATGTTCGATTACCCCAAACGACCAATAGCCGTCAAAGAAGCCATCATCAAAATCCATATTCCTTATATCGCCAAAGCGGATGTCCAGACTTGGAAAAAGCGCATTGATTTTTTTTACAGTTTTTTTGGCAAAATCAACTCCAATAGTTGAAAAACCCGACTTTTCCAATAAATAAACGTACTCTCCTTGACCACAACCTCCTTCCAAGACGCGACTGCCTTTAGACAGGTATTTCTTCGTTTTGCCGGTGACAATGGGATTTCTTTTGCTTTCAATCTTTTGTTTTGTAGTTTGTAATGTAGACCATTGCTCGTCCCAGAATTCACTAGAAGCAGCCTCACCTAAATAGACCAGTCTATTTTTATTTTGATCGTAAAACCGCAACATTATAAGCTTTCTATCAACCCTTTATGGCTGATATGTAGAGGTTATGTCTGTAGTTCTGCGTTGAGCGCGCCGTCTCATAGGCAACTTCCATCGCATTACTATACTTGGAGAAAGTAACATTTTTTAGTTCATGCGCCCTAATGATAGATGAGAGCAATTTTGGTAATTTACTGTCGTATTTAAACTCAATGAGAGTGTATCTTGGTGAGAGAATATTTGCAAACGACGACTTTCTAGCTCGGAGTGACACATCAAGCGACGCCTCTATAGATTGATCAACAGTTACACGAAGTTTGGGATACAACTCGCTAAAATATGCAAACCTCTTGTAATTAACCGCTACTTTGGGTCGGAGAAGATATTTTTTAGAAAGTTGATAAAAGAGTTCCGTTGTTTCGTTTTTACTTTCAACCGTGTCAATATATGATTGCTCACAGCCAAGTAACAATTCCGTCGCGGTTTGAGCATCAATTTCTACTCTATTCTTAAAGACTGTCCGGTCATTTTTTTGTTTAAACTCTAAAAACAAAGATTTTATTTCGAAATCGTTGACACCACGATAAAGTCGTATTCTAGGCTTCAATCGCTGCAGCAAACCCTCCTGTTTGTCTCGGTAAAAACGTAACTTGTGCGTGTCGAAGTAGATCGAGTGGTTGTAATATCCAAGATTGTTTTTATTATTTTTATCTGGAGTCAAAATCTGCCCAAAACTATCAAGTAGTTTGCTCATATTCTTAGTTTGAATAATATACTTAAGCTCGTACCTATTAGCGAACATAATTGAACGTACCGTCGCCTGTTGTGACGTCTAAAGTTACGCCATCAAAGATTTGAACTTGCGCGGTTTCTTCAACATCTAGATCTACATTATTTAAATCAAATACCACATTTTTGATTAACATTTTTCCAGGACCACCAAATCGCCAATTTTTCGAATAGACGCTCATGGCAACTTTGTTCTCAGAGAAGTTAGAGCCCTCTATTTCCGCTAAACTCATATCTTTTACTGCAACACCAATCTCGCTAGCATAGACCCTCGATCCGCCAATTTTTACATGTGACATTTCGCCAATAGAGAAACCTTTGTCCCCAGCACCCAAAACTTCAATATGAGAAGCCTCTACGTCACTCCGCATGAAATCTACCCCATCATTTTTGGCGTTAGTTATCTTTATGTGCCCAATTTTACCTCTTGAATAATCAAAATCTATACAATCACCGAAGCAATTTTTGAAATTGCTATTTAAGATTTCGAAAGAGCTATGGGCGACATGAAGCGTGTCATCGGAAACAACATTTTCTTCCAAAGTTGAGTTATTCATGAAAAAATTTTCGGTCCAGCTAATAGACAGCATTCCCGAGAACATTCGATTTTCTAGAAAAGCGGTTGAACCTCCTGAAAATGTCGCATTTTTAATAATACTCCCCTCTGACCTGGGCCCATGAATTGCTACAACACCCCATGGTTTGTCTTGATCCAACCTCTTTACAGCAATTGGACTTTTAGGATTTCCGTCAAATATTGTTTTGCCCTTCGAAAGCACTGAAACGCCATCAGCCATCAAGATAGTCGAACCCGGTTTAACAATTAATTCTTCATCAGCATTAATAATTAAGTTAGATGACAATATAACTTCACCGGGCCCCAAAACATGGACCTTATTCGAGGTGTCTTTAACGCGTTTGGAACCTGTATCAACATTGTTTTCACTAAACTCATCATTTTTACCGACAAGTTTTGGAACGATAGCTTCACCTGTTATTGCATTAGTAAAAGCATTACCCAAGGTAGCTATAAGGAGATCAACATCATAGCCTGGTTCAATCTCAAATAAATATTTCTTGGAACCCGCTTCAAGCTGATAATCGTAGACTTGTCTTCCAATCTCCCAAGTTACCGGTTTTTCTGCTAATCCAGGATGCAGTATATTTTTGCCGAAAATTACTTCCTTTGCTCCATTTTCAGCCCTTCTAAAAACACTTTCACCGAAACCATCGGCATCGAACAAGGCTGCAGAATTACCCTCCACCAAAACTTCGAGTAGTTTAGTATCTGTCGACGGGTTTTTTACATCAAAAGTGACCTTAGAATATGCTAGCTCCTGTATAAGAAACTCGTTTCGTCTTTGAATCCAATCAAAAATCACATTTTTAGACTTTTCATATTGGAAGTTTGAATAAGGTACCCGCCAAAAACCAACGAAAGTTTCCACGATGGATGCCTTGTTACGATCTCTTCGAACACTCGGATCAATAATGTTAAATAGTTTCTGCAGTTCTGCTCTTTGTGTCTCAGAAGACCCAGATGCTAAAAGATATTCATATAAAAATTTGTTCCTTAAATGTCTAAAGTCAGGGTCACGCAGAGCCTTATTTAAAAGAGGATTATTCCGGCCATTCAAGGGGACTTCTACAAATGGTTTGTATTCCATGACAAACCTCTCTCTTGGGGAGGGGTAAAGCAGGAGACCATGTCCATTTAAATCAGATATTATTGGCTCAATGCGACCTTGACTGGGGTCAAAATAATATAAATGGTTATGCGTAACGTCCGTATGTACACCGCCAACTAGAGATAGCAAAGCATTAAATTTTGCATATTTTTCTTTGGCAAGGATATTCCAGAGGCCATCAATCTGATCATTTCTATCTTTCGCGTATATTGCTTCCAACAGGATTTGCAAAGGCAGCAAGTTTTTATGAGCTTTTAGATCACCTTTTGTTTTAAACTGATCTATCTCCCAAAGGTCAGAAAGTTCGTCTCCTACATATATTGGACCGGGCATACGATCATTCGCGCGGAGCATTTCCTCATCATCATTGGTAGTAAAATGGTAAACACCCACATATTTTTGATTTATAAAAAGTTCCACAAATTTCGTATTATGAGTCAATATTTTCATCTTGTCGGCTAAGTAATCACCATAAAAATTGGCGATCATTGCACGATCTTCTGGATTTATAAGATTAAAATGCCGAAGTTGTTCAAATGGATTTTTTTTGGATGTTTTGATTCTGAGTGATGGCTTTTTAGGATCCCAGTGATAGATACTGCGCCCTCTAAATCTGTATTTCACGTCATGAATTTGACCGTCAGGGTATAGAAGCTGGGCATTATAATATTTTTCTTTCGCCGATGCCGGTAGATTGCTAGCCATTTTCTGAATTGAACCTGGCTCTACAATCAATTCAATCTTTGGTAGGTTTGCCGGTTTATTTAGATTATCACCGTCAAGTGTAGTTGCAATTGAATTGAAACCTATAATTGTGGCATCGTATGTTGCTGCAGTCGTAGCCAGAATTTTGAAATAAAGAGGATCGTCTGACAGAAATTTATATTTTGCAAGAGGGGTAAGAGCTGAAATAATGAAGGAGAAAATAATAGCTAAAAATGATACAGTTATTAAAAAAACAAATCTTTTTTTACTTGTGATTTCTTTGACCATAAATCATCCATTCAACCAAAAGTAATTAAGCGTTAATATCACTTTCACCTGCCAAAAGACTAATATGATCCAATGCTAATTGCCCTTGAAGTGTTGTAACAAGCTTGTTGTAACTATCTCCCTTAAAAAGCTCTATTTCTAAAACGATTGTTTCTTTCGTAGGCTCTTCACCTGAAAAATCTATCGAAAGTAAGTTAACCGATGAACAAAATTTTTGACATACCCTTAAAATCTCGTCCTTTTGGTTAGAAGGTGATACAAGCTTTATAACGTAGGACTTATTCGGTAGGTCACCAAAGTTGTAGTAATGCATACAAAGCATAAGAATGACGATTGTAAAAGTAAACACCGTAGCATACATGTAGAACCCAACTCCACAAGCCATCCCAATCGCAATTGTAACAAATAAAAATGCCACATCCCTTGGATCTTTGACAGGGTTTCTAAATCTAATAATGGACATTGCCCCCACCAAAGCAAAAGCTCGCGCTATCTCAGATCCTATGATCACCATTATCAAAGCGACGGTGACACTCACCATGATCATTGTGTGAAGGTAAGACTTTGAGTAGGAGTAGCCACGATGTACCAACAAATAAACTTTGGCGATAATAAAACTGTATAAAATACTTAAAATTATGGCTGTAATAACTTGAACAAATGAAAGCGGTGTCAAGTCATTAAAATTGGACAATAAGTTTTCCATATTTAATTCTGAACCTAGAAGTGAAACGCCGAGTTTAGGTTAGCATTATTATGACTTTGTATCAACTAATCGTTTAACTTTTCAATCATAATAGATCTAACAATTTTTCTTGTGAAAAACGGTCTGAATAAAGCAACATCCATTGACGGTTTGCTAGCAATTCTTGCGACAAGATCAGTCGGCAAATTGCAATACAACCCTCTGTTAAAAAAGTATTTAGCTGGGCTTCCAAAAGACTCCTTTATTATTTTGGGAGCCCGTATCCAAGCGGTCTCCACAAAAGAGGCTTTAAAGCCAATATCAAACAAGTCTTGCAATGCAAAATACATCTCATCACCATCATATTCGTGAGGATGAACCTCAATCAAGATCGAGACAGATTTATACTTTTTAAAAATCCCTACTGATGACTTCAAAATTTGGGCCTCTGCACCCTCGACATCCATTTTTATGACTAGATGTGAACGCTGATCTATGTCGTTTGATAAGATAAAATCTTCGAGAGTTTGTGATTGGACATTTCGCTTTACAAATTTGCCTTTTGGTTTTCTGATACTGCTGAGGTTTTTATCTTGTGGTTTGTAGAAGAATTCAATTAGACCATTTTTTGATGATATTGCTGAGTTTGAAAAATTTACAGATTTTGCATACTTTGTTTTAGCGAGACGCCTCCTGGCAATTTCCAAATTCTCTGGGCTAGGCTCAATTAAATGTGCATTTATCTTACCTTTAGTGTAAGATAATGCTCTTGCCATTTCGCTCCCATTACTAGAACCAATTTCTATAAATGTAGCATTCTTTTTAAGAGCACTTTTCAACATTACCACAGAAAAAAAATACTCTCTATAGCTTGGGATTACTTTACAAAAAATATTAAAAAACTTATGAACTACATCGATAGATAAATTGCGTAAAAATATTATCAGTTTAATAAGCAAATTTAAACTTTTAGGTATATAAACTTGCTTGCTTAGATACTTCGAATCAAGACGCTCTCTTTTTGGTGTTTGCCAATCTCCATAAATGAACTGAAGTAGGCTCTCGACATGGGATGGGGTTTTATACTGCTTTCCTAGAAACGTGATTTCGTCTAATGTTTTAAATGAACGTGCTGGATATTTGTAATTCACTCTATATCGGTAGCCCATTGATAACCTCAAGCCGACTAAAGAAAATTTTGTTCCCCTTTTACGTACATTAATTTTGTAGTTTAATGAGAAGGGATTAACCAAGAGTATTTCAAAACCTCTTAAATGCAAAGCGTTCAAGATTACCGTGGTGTTATTAATAACCTCTTCCTCGAATAGAGCCAATTCAACATCCCAATCCCAAGCAATAAAATCTCCATCTCTTACAGCACCTAATAAAACTCCGTCAATTAGTAGACAATTTATACTAAGAGACTCAAATACATCGCAAATTTCTTCAAGGTCTAACTTGCGGCTAGCTAACTCATCTTTGCTGTAATCGATAAGTTTTTGAGTCATAAAAAAAGCTTTTTAAGTCGTTTTATCAAGATTTTTAACGCAATTAAATATGCTGCTTTTGATCTAAAGTTCCAAAATTTAATCGAATGATATTCTGTCCAGTCATCACTATTAATTGGTACCTTCCAGTTTTTGCCATACACATGTTCCAGATAGTCTTCTGGTGGATGTGGAACTAGGCATTTTATTCCCTTGAACTCCAGAAATTCTTCCTCAGAAAAAAGATGCCTTGGATATTTTTGTATCGGCCTAGTTAGCCATTTTCCGGAGGGTTTCAAACCTCCAATCGATAGTTTGAAACCTGATTTATATATCGACATTTTTGGATTTTTTTCATCTTGTAGTCGCACCACGTATCCAGCTTCTATAAATGCTAACTTCATATCATACATAATAATACGAAACTCATCCTCAATCATATCCATATCAATATCGTCATCATCAATGATAAAATCACCCTCGCGGACTGCTCCTAACAAAGTGCCATTTGCGATCCAAACGCGCGCTTTCATCGCTGATAGCATAGTATAGCATTCAACAAAAAGCTCTTCGCGCTTTTTCAATGGGACAAAATCCGAGGCAACAACGCTATGTCGATTTGACAACCATTCCTCATGTGAGCAATCGCTCAGAAACTCATGGTCAATTTTTCCCAATTTGTTCTCCGTAAATATTTAGATCAGTGACGACTATGAAGCACGTTTGCAGCATCTAAAGCAAATATGACCTCACTCGAAGCACGCATAAGTTGTTTGCTATCGTCAATTTCACACCAGACCAAATCGTCAATCCTATGCACTATAAAATTATCAGGGTGTGCAACATTTGGCATGACATACTCATAATCAATTGTCAGAGGACCTTCGCGGCTGAAAATATCGCACATTTGCTGATAAGCCTCAATGCTCACTTTGGAAATACCTACGAATTCACCAAATGCGCCATCAGCAGCAGCCAGATCTTTTGTCAGAGACAAAAGCGAACCTTTGTCATCAGCATCGATATATACCTCATCACCACCATACGTTTTGCCACTAGCAAGAACCATATTTTTTTGATCAGATTCTCTTAGAGTCGTTAGGGCCCTATCCTCATAAAGCAAATCTGATTCAAGCAAAAAGAAGTCTTCATTGATAACATTCCGCAAGTTGAAGAGTGTATCCATACTACTGCTAATTGCATATCGATCACATTTTACACAGCTAATCAAGTTATCATACTTAGTAGCCAATTCATCATAGTGTTCTGAAAGATGACCGGTACCAATATAAATCTTGGTTACTCCATTTCTGAGCAAACATTCAATACTGCGGCTGATAAGGCTCTTTTTACCAACCTTTATTAAGCCTTTAGGCATCTCAACCGTAAAGTCCCCCAACCGCGCTCCGAAACCGGCGGCTAGTATAATGGCTGTTCTCACCATTGGCTTACTACTCCAGTATTGATTGAAGTGCCACAGCTGTCAAATCCATTGAGCTTGATTAGATCTGCCAAATCATAAACATTCTCGGACCGTTTGTTGTTCCAAATCTCTTTCCATGAATTCATCCGTAAAACCTTAAAATTGTTTGAAATTCTGAGTTCCTATCTTGAAGTCTATATCTGTTTAAAAGAAAACTTAAAACATTCAAAATAGCATTTTTATATGTAAAATAATCTTTAATCTAACGAAACAGATTAATAATTTAATGGCTTCAATTAACAGATCGCGTCTGTGCGCCTGATGCGCATAAGTTTTCTATAGGCTCCATATGCAATCATATGTCGTCTAGAGTTTATCAAAAGTAGATACGTTACAAATGCAAATGCGCAATTCTTTGATTTGCTTTGGTTGTTAAACTTTAATAGTACTTATTATTTTTTATTAAATTTTTAAGTCTGCTTAACTAAATCATTTTCGTTATAGTTCTCGCCATATTTAAGCTTAAATCTTTCTGGGTTATTTTCTTTGAGCATCTTATTGGCTGTTAAATTAACATTAGATACAAATTGTTCAAATTCATCAGGCCCATTAAAACCATCGACCTTTAAAAGAGATGATCGAAACATTAAATCATCAAGGTTTCTTCCATCCCACCATAAATTTTCTCGAATTACTTTTCTATAAATAGGGGTTCCAGGCAAAGGGCTGAGTATAGCAAAGGAAAAACTGTCTGCACCACTATTCATAGCAAAATGAACAGTTTCACTCATCTCTTCATAAGTTTCACCAGGGTAACCAAGTATCCAAAAAGTATGAACTAACAACCCTACTTTTTTTGCATTCTCAATTGCAGGTAGAATCTGACTAACGTCTAATCTTTTATTAATGATATTATCTAGCACTCTTTGCACACCACTTTCGCAAGCCAAAGTTACCTGGTAGCAACCGGAGTCTTTCATTGCTTGAAACATGTCTGTTTGTTTAGCTAAATGATAGTTTGCTTTAATTCCATTAGGTGTACACCATGGCAAACCAATCTTTTCTAATTCGTCACACAACCCAAATAAATTTTTCTTATGTGCTGTGAGTGTATCGTCTTCAAACTGAATTTCTTTAATATTAAAATCCGATATACCTTGTTTAATTTCTTGTACAATATCACTTAAATTTCTCCATCTTACTTTTGTTCCCCACATCTGAGGAGTAGTACAAAAAGTACATTTTTCTGGACATCCTCTTGAACACATAACATTCAACACTCTATCAGATCTTGATTTAGCTGAATGAAAAGCCCCAATGTTAAAATAACCTTCCATATTCACTAGATTTCTAGCAGGAATTGGAAGCTTAGTAACATCTTCAATTCTAGCAGTTGGGTTTATTTTATATGATCCATCTGGGATTTTTTTTGCTAAACCAGGAAGTGCAGAATAATCTTCGCCTGATATTATTTTGTTTACAAAAGTAGCAAATGTAAAATCACTTTCACCTATTATTGCAAAATCAAAATTTGGATCCTCTAAATCTTTAATAATAGGGGATTTGTCACCCGGTTGAATAATAAAGTTTTTATAGTCAACAACAGAATTAGAAACATGATTTCCGCCTAAAATCACTGTTATAGATTTATCTATTTTTTTTATAATTTTTGCTAAATTGTGCCCAGAGTAATTAAGGTTTGAAAAGAGAATTGAAATTCCAACAACATCAGGGTTAAATTCTCTTATAGCTGTTTCTATTTCTTCATCAGATTGACCAATTAATACCTTATTATCCCCTAAATCCCTTTTTTGGGACCATCCTTCAAGAGCTGTATCATAAATTTTAACAACATGGCCTTGATCTATAAGAACTTGAGCAATAGACATTACGCCTAAGGACGGTTGAATTCTATTCAAACCATCTTTAACACCCACTAGATTTGGCGTTAAAAGCAAAACCCTAGCTTTTTTCATTTTCAAGTTCCCTTAAAAGTATTTATAATTTAACTATTTAAAAGAAATAGATTGTTTATAAATAATAATATTTTCATTCTGATAACACATTTTAAATTAAATTATCTCTTTGTATTTTAAGGTCACTTAAATTAATAATCAGAATTTGTATTAAAATTTTAGAGACATACACATATGGTAAATATGTTAAAATTTCTTTACTTGATGATCCGAATAAAAATAGTAACAAAATTAGAGCTAATTGAATAATTGCAACCCCTACTTTACTTACATAAATAGGGACAATATTTTTTTCGTGATGCAGCATATAAGCATTATCAAGCAAATGATTTACTAAATAAAGGCCTAAAGAAAGAATTACTATAGAAGCGTAATAGGCACTCTCTTTATACTCCTCCCCATATAGTATTTCGATTATAAATGGAGTTATTAAAGAAATAATTGCGCCAATTATACTTCCAAAGAATAAAATAAACCAATAATGCCATTTTTTAATATTATGAACAACAAGCTTAGCATCTAGGCTTGATAATATGGATTTGAAAAGTGAATTAATCGAAATACCAATCATCATACCTATGCTAAAAATTGCTAAACTTTTAGAGTCAATTAAGTTAAAAATTAAAATTTTATCAATTTGCATTACAATTGTGCCCAGAATACCTACTAATGACAAACCAATTGCCATTTTTTGTGCATCTTTTTTTACATTTGGTTCATGATTACTAATAGAAAAATTTTTTACATTTTTTCTATAAAAAAACCAATTTAACATTGATGCAGATGCAATAAATGAAATTAAAGTAATTAAAACATTATTTGATAATTTAAAAACTAGAATTGTAAAAAATAATTGTGTTAATGAACGAATTATTAAAATTATATTAAGTCTCTTAAGCTCAATTTTAGCATGTAAATAGTATAAAAATAAGTCATATGAAAAATAAAAAGGAAAAAGAATTGAAAAAGAAAAATAAATGATTGATTCAGAATAATCACCGACGTAAATATTATACATACTTAAAATTGCAAAAATAATACTCGCAATAAATGAAAATTTAATTCGTTGCTTTAATAAAAAGTTACAAGACCAATCCTTACCTAATGCAACATATTTCACAACTGCACTAGATGCCCCTGGGTTAGAGCAAAATTCTAATAATAAAAAGATTGATATATAATATTGGTAATTACCATAATCACTGGCAGTCATTAACTTTGTTAAAACCACTGAAAGTAATAAATTTAGTGAACCAACAAAAACCCTTCCTGTAACAGTCCAGTGACCATGTTTATATAGAAAATTAAAAACTTTAAAGAATATATTCATTTAAATATAGATTTACTACTCAATAATTATTAGTTAAATGTTTGTATTTTATATTCAAATAATTTTTAACCCTTCTTAAAAAACAATAAAAAAACTTCCCCCCTTTGTGAACCTTCATCACATCAATTATATCTTTGCTATAAACATCTTTTGTATATTTTTTAAATAGATCTATCCTATGTGATAAGTTCAGTACTTGTGTCTTTGACAAGCAGTGAATATTATTTTTAATAAAATTATTATACCTATTTTCTTTATCAGTCTTAAGAATGATCGTTCCCATAACACCTTTTAAATGAAGAATGCAGGTATCATCGAACCAAGTGTCTAGAGACGTATGATTATTTATATAATCTCCAGATACTCCTAAGAAATTTATACCATTAGCTTGTATTTCAATCTCGTAATCTCTAGATTTATCACTAAGATCAACATTTTTATTTAAGAAATTTGAAAATGTATACTGATCATTGTTATTGTTTTCGATATCTTTCAGCATATTCAACTCATATTTATTAAATAAATCTAGAGTTCTGTTGTTTTTTTTAACAATCAAAACTCCTGTATTTACCCATTGTAGATTATTCTTCCGCCATGAGAATATAACGTCAATGTTGTCAGAATTAAGTTTATATAAGTATTTATCGATATCTTTTAATAAAATGGTATCTAGGTCCATAAATAAAACATATTTCGAATTAGCTAATTTCATACCTTGATTCCAACAAATTATTTTTAAACTTCCGGGAGATTTTTTAACAAAAGGTATTTTTTTCTTTAAATTATTAATTTTAATATCATCAGTTTTAATATCATAACCGATTAATAGTATTTTCGAGTTTGGATAAATATTATTAATACTATTTTTAAGAGAACTAACAAAAATTTCATTTTCAGTTCCAAAAGCACTTACGACAATTGTAATATCATCTGAAATTTTTTGTCTATTAGTCATTTTTATCTTTTGATTAATTATTTTTAATATTACTTCTTACGTTTGGTACGCAAAGACTTTTTGTAATAACGCTTTTCGTCGCTTACCCAAATACGAAACTGCCACACACCAAACTTGTTCTGTTTGATAGTCGCTTTGCCGCCGTACATGTCTATCCTTTCTGTTATCAAAATCTACGCTTTGTAATAGTTGATGTAGTTTCTGACTTTCGTTCTGACACTAAATAAAAAAGCCAACAGGATCAACCGTTGGCTTCCTAACTTTATAACAACTTACTAACTACAAATATCAATAGAAACAATAAGTAATTGTATTTGAACTACTCCAATGCGATTATTGCTATTTCCAAAATTTCTTCAGACTTAAACTCGGTATTTATAATTCGCGCATGCAGCATTTAGGGAACTCCTCTGTTTGTAACCAACCTTACAAACCCTATTCCTTCTAACAATGGAAAATGATCACATTTTGCCAGAAACGATTCATGTTATAAACTCCGGCTCCCAGCCAGTAGAAGACTGTGTTCTGTTAAAAACAACAATGGAAGAACACCATAAATGGCCAGCATCGATTTATCAGATGTTCGCAAACAGAAAGTAGATCTTTTCGTGACAATAAGTTGAATGGGTTATTGAATATAAAATCTTAGCCTGTTTTTCTTATCCACTACGATATTCTCCAAAAGATTAAAAAACTCTAAGTGAAAAAAATGTGAGGGCAGTATCGTAGCAACCTAACCACTGCTATACTTGCTAATCATTTTGAGTGTAATAAGATAGGAACAAATATACTCGAAAAGTCTTGTTTAAATGGAACTTACACTAGATCAGGCATTACAGAAGGGCATTGAAGCTCACAAGGCTGGTCAGGTTCAGGAGGCTGACCGGTATTATACGGCTATTTTAAAAGCTCAACCTAAACATCCGGATGCTAATCATAACATGGGTGTGTTGGCTGTTGGTCTTGGTAAGGTTCAAGAGGCACTTCCGTTTTTTAAAACGGCTGTAGAGGTAAGTCCAGAGATAGCACAGAATTGGCTGAGTTATATTGATGCGTTGATTAAACTAGATCGAATAGCTGATGCGAAAGCTGTCTTTGAACAAGCCAAAAGCAAAGGTGAAAAAGGGGATATCTTTGATCAATTAGAGAAGCAAATAAAAGCCACTGCTAGCAAAAAATCAAATGCTCACGAACCATCTCAAGAACAACTACAAGGTCTGATTAGTCTATATACACATGGTCAGTTTCAACAGGCTTTAACTCAAGCTTCGCAACTACTGCAACAGTTTCCTAACTCGACTGATTTATACGATATTCAAGGAACTGCCCAAGCAGCGTTAGGCTTAAATGATGCTGCAGTGAAAAGCTACAAACAGGCTATTATCATCAAGCCTGATTATGCTGAAGCCTATTACAACATGGGAGTTGCTCTCAAAGAGCAAGGAAAGCTTGAAGAGGCAATAGAAGCTTACAAAAAAGCTTTCGCCATCAAGCCTGATTATGCTGATGCCTTTAACAACATGGGCATTGCTCTCAAAGACCAAGCCAAGCTTGATGAGGCGGTGGAAGCTTACCAAAGGGCTATTTCTATCAAGCCTGATTATGCTGGGGCATTCTATAATATGGGTAATGCTCTCAAAGAGCAAGGAAAGTTAAAGGAGGCGATAGAGGCTTACAAAAAAGCTCTATCCATTAAGCCTGATTATGCTGAGGCCCATAACAACATGGGCAATGCCCTCAAAGATCAAGGTAAGTTGGAAGAGGCGATAGAGGCTTACAACAAAGCAATCTCCATCAAGCCTGATTATGCTGAAGCCACAACTAACTCAGCTATTTTATTTTTTGAAAGTAAAAGGTTTGAAGAAGCTGCAAAATTATTTTCTATGGATGATTCCATCAAAAACCAAAGCTACCTTCTAAAATGTTTTTACGAGCTAGATACCAAATCAAAATTTTCCAACCAATTAGATTATCTGATCAAACGGGGCGAGAATAATTGTGTGATTGGTTCATATGCTTGTAGAGCAGCAATTAGGTATGGCATAGACCCGGAAAATCCTTTTTGTAACGAACCTTTTAAGTATGTAAAAAAGATTGACTTAACTAAAAAATGTGACTTCAAAAAAATCTTTGTGGAGAATGCAGCTAGTGTTTTAAGTAACAGTGAGGTTAGCCACAAAGCTCAGGGTCACCTAACAAACGGCATTCAAACATCAGGAAATATATTTACGCAGGTAGGTTCTGTGACCAATCTCTGGAAGGATGTTATCCGAGCTGAACTTACAAACTACAAAAATATTTTTTGTGATAGTGAAGAGGGACTGATACAAGATTGGCCCTTGGATTACAGTCTCTATGGTTGGCTTGTGAGTATGAAAAATGGTGGGGAATTGTCTGCCCACATACACGATGAAGGCTGGATTACAGGAAGTATTTACATAAATGTGCCTCCTAAATCTAAAAAGGATAGTGGAAATCTTGTTGTAGCTACTCATGATCCAAAATATGGAAAGGGAAATACTAAGGATATCAAAAGTATTGATGTAGTTACGGGTAGTCTGTGTCTTTTCCCATCTTCTCTACTTCATTATACTATCCCATTTGAGTCTAATGAAGACCGTATTGTATTAGCCTTTGACATGATCCCTAATTAATAACCTATTTTCATTTAAACATGAGATTTTAGCATAGGTACTTCCTTGTACGCCTTGGTATAAACTGCCTTGGCACTTTTCTTATAACTTGTATTTAACCTTGGCGTATCGTCATCATCATGAATGCAGCTACAGTGTAACGGTTTTGTGGCAGGTAGTTCTCTAATGCCTTAGTAGCTTTTACTGAAGGGTTAGTCATTCAGCTTGAGGCTTTCCATTATTTTATCTTTAAACTGTTCTGTTTTTTCTTCGTTAGATGATACCTTTTTAGAAAAGTCTATATCTTTCTTTGGTTCGCCAGACATTGCGTAGGAGTCCTGAACGCCTTTTATTATTGCTTTGAAGTTACGCATGGGTTTTCTCTTGGCTCTTGATTAACTTGATTTATGGTCGCCCCTTGAAGTCTTTACTAACACGGCCCAAAAAACATCTTGGAAAAAACGGATATTTGTTCGTGGCAAAGTATAAGTATTTGCCATCACTTCTTGCACCATTGCATTCATCTAAATTACCGCTTCCAGCAATGTATTCATAATCTTCATTATACGTTCCGTTATGTTCACCAAAAGGTTTTGTTGATCGTTTTCCAGTCTTCAACCGCCAAGAAGAAATAGCCTTATCACCAATAAAATGTATTTCATGGCCGTCTGCTGCATAACCAATTAATGTCCCATTCAAACTAGATGCTAAAGAAGGAGAAATGCCGTGGTAGTGGTAGAGACCTCTATTATCCACATGAGCGTTTTCACTATCCAATCCTAACGTATTAGCTGGTCCCATACCTTCTAAATTCCATCCACTTGACCTATCTCTACTAAATCCTCTTGGACTTGAAGCATCATACCAATCCGCTGTTCCAGGGCGGATGATAATTCCTGTTATTGTAATTCCTGACCCATTTGCTTTTCGATCAATTCTACCAGTAAGGTTGGGGTTGGCATCTACACAGATTTTTATTTCTTGCTGTCTGAAACGGTTTGGATTCCCTTTGTTTGGGAATTGCCCAATTTTGTGACTGGGTTGGCCATTTGACAAAATACATCGTTTGTCTCCCTCAATCCTAATGTCCACGCTTTCATCTGCCGCTTGAATTGAAAATCCCAATAAGCAGTTTAAGAAAAATAAATAACATCGGAGTTTTATCATGTCTTCTGGACCATTTTAATTCCATTTTTGCTATCTTAATCTAATCAATGATCGTTGAAAAAACTACGAAAATTTCGATTTTGTGTTATGCTTAATTTAGTCACTAAAGGAGAGTTAATATGAAAGGTTTAAAATACAAACTTACTATTGCACTGCTGTTTGTTGCTAATACAAGTTTCTCTCAAGAAGTAACACCAGAGGTTAAGGCACTTGTTAACAAACTAGCTGCAGATGGTTTTAAGGAGTTTAGGTTAGAAGATGGACCTTTTACCCAACTTCGCCTTATTGCTGAAGTCGACGGTCAGGCATTAGAGCTGATCTTAGACCCGAATACTCAAGAGGTTGTTAAAACACGTGTTAGTTTTGATGATGATGGTGATGGAAAAATTTCACGAAATGAACGAAGAAAAGGAATTAGTTTCGATAAGTTGCCAGAAAACGCCTCTGAAAGAGCTAGGGTTGCCGTTAAACATGCTAGAGAACAGAAAAAAATAAGAGATGCAGAACGACTAAAAGATGAAGAAAAGCCCAAGTCAATTTCTAAGTCATCAGACAAAGCTAAAGTTGATAAAAAACCTGCTAAAGCGGTATCTGCTGATAAAGCTAAAGCCAGCTCCAAACCCAGCAAAGCATCAAAACCCAATAAGCCATCAAAGCCAAAAAAATAAAAAGGTTATTTATTAATAAGACTTTTCCAAAGTCTTCAGCCTCTCTTCTATTTCAGTCAGCTCCAGAGTGCGTCTGTAGCTATGTATACTTAGAAAAAACCATATTTTATTGGTGTGTTTTGTGGTGGATACCAAAATGGATACCAGAAACTTAAAATAAGTCGCAGATTTTTAGGGTTCAGACTTAAAAAATTTAGCATTTTCTAAGGTGGGGTAAGGCTAAAATATTTTACTTGTTCGAGGTCTAGGGCAGGGGATGCCTATGCCTTTGCATGTGTGCAATGGGGCTAGATATTTTCTTAGAGTTTTTTGTATGATGTAAGAAAGGAGCCGTAGAATGATTGATTGGCATAAACGTCACGTAGAGTTTTGGAAGTCTAAACTAGGTGTCAGTGACTATGGTATGCTTTGGATTTCTTTTATAGAGGGTGTACTTTTGGGTTTGCTAGTGTATCACTTTTTCATAGTTGCCTAAGAAGAAAGAGCCTTCTTAAAAGCTTCAGCATACTCACTGCGAGAAGGAGACAAAAGGATGAAAAAACTACTACTCACCATATCAATTATCTTTGGAGCTCTGTCTGTAAGTGCAGGTAGTCACAGTAAAAATTATGAGTTCCCTAAAAAAGACTGCCGAGAAATGTTTGCTGGAATTGGGGGATTACTTGAAGAAGCAGATAAAGAATGGTCTTATCTTGAAGAGAACACTGAAGGTTCACCTGATGCCTTTGAACATGCAGCTAAGATACAATGGTATGTAGGTCTGGCTGCAAACTATACTACTATATATGAAGCCTTTTGTGATAAAGACTAACCCATGCGCCACCTCATCTTTAAACTGTCTCTAATCCTAGGTCAGGGTACGTCAGTTAGTGCTAAAGAAATGCTGCTTCAGTGCAGCGATCAAAATAAATATTCACTAGTCAAAAAATAACTCTTGGAATTGCAATATCCCAGCTTCTAGTAAATATTTGAATATCGTTTTCATATCCAAATATACTACCTTTGAGAAAAAAATTTTCTTCATTGCATGTCACAACCAATTTACTTTTTGTTTGAACATTCCAATTGTCTCTAGAAAAACCGAATTCTGCTTCGTAGGTAATCTTTGGAGACAGTATATCATTTGTTTTAATGGAATAAATCTGAGAATTAGACGAACTGTAGGTGAGATCTATTTCGTTAAATTTAATTTGACCTGTATCAGATGCCACTTTTAGACTAACCATATTATCTTTTTTATTATGGTAAAATTCTCGTGATCCCGTAGGATCTTTCAAAACTGTATGATCAAGAGGTTCTGCTGAAGTTGGTTCTCCCAAAAGAACTTTTTCCCCTCTTCCTTTCATACTCTTTCTTGTAGGTATTTCGAGTGTGCAATCCTTTAGATTAAGTTTAAGAGTTACCATCTTTTCAACAGGCCAAGCCATTGGCCAAAGATTGGTAGATAAAGCCAAACGTAATTTATGACCTGGCTTTAACGACCAACCAGTATCATTAAACCTGAGCGTTAAGTCCATTTCTTTATCTGGAACTACTTCTGTTAGAATTTCTCTACCCTTGCGCTGCTTAAGATTTAATACGCCAAAGCTAATTAGGGTTGATGATCCATCAGATGCTATGTCACATAAGCGGGCTGCGATTAAGCCGCAATTGTAATTACTTGAAAGACGTAAATGAATTAAAGCTGTTCCAAGCAAATCAAGATGATCTGTAAGTATCTCACTATCAAAACATAATGAAAATTCATCATCACTTGTTTGATCACGCGGGAGTTCTTCAACGCCTGAAATCGGCATATATTCTCCAGTACTCAGTCCAAGTGAAACTGGGGAGCAGATATTAACTTTACCTTTGCCTCTTTTATTTTCCAGTAACTTAGTTTCGAATAACCCATAGCTTTTATATTCAATATTAGGGCTTGGCCAAACATCTTCACTTACCCATCTACCAGGCCTTTTAGTAGGGTTAGGGTCAGGCTTATGGCTTTCTTGAAGATATGCTAAAAAAGCGGGCTGATCCAACACTCCATTTTCTGCCCCCTTTAACCAGAAATCAAACCATTTCAATGCAAGGTCTAAGAAATCAATTTGTGGCCCAGGCCCACCCAAATTTGGGAAAACATGTCCCCAAGCTCCTGATACTACTTTGCAAGGAGCATTTAAATTTTCTAAAAGACGGATTACAGTATTAGGCCAACAGTCATTCCAACCACTTACACCAAGCACTGGAGTTTCAATATTTTCGAAATCTTCACAAACTGATCCTTGTTTCCAGCTCTTATCGCGCAGTTGATGGGATAGCCACTTTTCTGCAAACATGGGTGTATTTTCCAGCCTCTCAAACCACATATCACGCCAGCCATCGCCCACTACAGCAGGATCTGGAGGACGGATGCAATATCCAAACATTACGCCACCCCATCCAAGGCCTTGGCCAGGGTAACCGCCAAATAAATAACCTCCGTCATCATAATAACGGTCTAAAGATGCCCCAACTGGAATTATAGCTTTGAGAGCCGAGGGTTTTTTTGTTGCTGCTTGTAGGCTGGCAATTCCACCCCACGATAAACCTATCATTCCAACGTTGCCGTCACACCAGGTTTGTTTTGATACCCATTCGATTACTTCAATGGTATCTTCCCGCTCCAATGTCGAATATTCGTCAAGCATTATGCCTTCGGAATCTCCATGCCCTCGCATATCTGGGCGAATACAAGCATAACCTCGTTCGGCCAGCCAGGCATGATTAGAATGATCACGAATGGAATAGGCGTCTCTTTTACGATAGGGGATAATTTCCAAAATTGCTGGAACTGCGTTTTTATCCGCATTTTTTGGTAACCAGATTTTTGCTGAAAGCCTAACCCCATCTGACATTGTAATCCATAAATGTTGGATTACGTGAATTTCACTCAACTTAGGCTCTACACCGTGATTTTTTTCTTTTTGCAGTTTTGAATTCATACAATTTTTATGTCAGAAAGTTTTTTAGTTATCAAACGTGCTAAAACTGCAGCGAACCATGTGACCTAAATAAATAACTCAGATGGAGAGCAGAGAAATATATGGTAAATGGTAGGGGGGTGATAACCCTACCTCCTCCGCCATATATCCCTTACAGCTATATATGCTTGGAAAAACCTATATTTAAACGAGCTGTATTCTGGTGAAAACCAGAATGGAATCCAAGATGTGGGAATTGCAAGTCAGTTAATTAATATAATAGGTTTTGCTAAGAGAAAATAAGGAAGGACAAGACAATGGATATGGAAGAAGTATATCTGAGACAGATAACTGAACATTTAAAGCGGCAAAATGAGCTACAAGAAGCAAATAACAATTTATTGAGAGAGTTGCTTCAAAAGCTTAGTAATTAGAAAAAGGATCACTTTTATGGATCAATATACAAAAACAATGTTATCAATAATAACACTTTGCGTAGTTGTAATTACACTGATCATAGTTGGGTCAGTCATCGTCCATGACCATGATGATGGGCATGATGGCGAATACCATGAGTATATGGAACATATTATTGAAAGACTTGAAAATATAGAAGAAAGATTAGACTAACCCATGAAACACATCCTGCTTTCTATATCGCTTATCTTAGGTGCTAAGGCTGTGAGTACGGTAAATAAAGATAGCCCATAGAGACGTAGAGAAAGTTTAGTAATGGGAACGCCAATATTAGGTGGATGCCTATGCAAAAAAATACGATACAAAACATTGGTTAAACCCAAATGGATTTCCATATTTTATTGCCGTATGTGTCAAAGAGCTTATGGCAATACATCTGCTACTTTTGTAGCTTTTGATACAGGCAATTTAGAATTTACAAAAGGGTCACCAAAATATTATCAATCCTCAGTTATCGCAAAACGAGGCTTTTGCCCTCACTGTGGCAGTCCTATCATTTTTAACTACCAATCTTTAGATGCTGTTTTTGTTGGTGCACTTGATGAGCCTGAGATTTGGAAGCCAAATGGATGTCACCTAGGTATCGAGAGTAAAATCCCTTGGGACATTATACATGACAATTTATCACAGTATCGAACTGAAGATGATACTGACTTTATTATAGTTAGCCGTTTGGCTAAACAAGAAATAAAGAAGAAATGAACAAACTTATAGTATCGCTAAGTTCTATAATCGTACTTTTCTTTGTAGGTTTCTTTTACATCATGTACGTTGAGATGAACGCAGAGCATCGGTTGGGTGGGCAAACAAGTTGTGCCTCAGACGAATGTATAGACCAATGAAGGAGACAAACAATGATTGAGACAATAATAGTTTATTTAGCTGGGGGCGCACTTGCCATAGCTTTATTTTTTGTGCTTGTGGCACGTATTGTTCGTTTGATCACTGGTAAGGACTTATTGAATAAAAAGTTCCCGTTTATTAGAGATATAACCAACAAAATGTTCTTGATAGGCATAACCTTTGCGGTGGTGTATGTCATAGTAATGGCATTTATTTAACTAACCCAAGGCTTACTTTATGCGCCACCTCATCCTAACGATGTCTCTAATCCTCGGCCTTGGTACGTCAGTTAGCGCTGATAATGATTTATTTACTGCAGGTGATATAATTGGAAAAGGAAAAGTTATTAATCAGTTTGACCAACCATCAAAACGCAATGGCAAGTTAATACTCATCCACAAAGTTCATGTCGATTATCAGGACTACCTTTATGAGTGCATAATAAACAAAACTGAAGGTAATATTGAGTGTGTTAAACTGACTAATTCTTAGCTTAGTTAAAACCTAATATATTTATTTGATGGACGTTAAGGCTTATGAGAGGTTAAAATATGATGTCTGTTAGTTTACCTTGTTTAAGGCTTAACATCATCTGAAATATTAACATTTAAAGTATAATTTTGAAATAATTCAGTCAGATCGTCTTCCCTAAGGATCAAGGATTCTACTGACTGAATATTTTCAGAGACTTTTTCAAATCGTTTATTTAAATATTTGCGATCTTTATCTGCCACTTTCGTAATAGCGGATACACTATTTTTAACTTTTGTGGCTAATTCAGAATACTTCTCTTTTAAAACTTCGTTGTTATTATTTACTTCGCCAGACAGCGACTTGACCTCTCCTGATAGTAATTCACGAACTTCAAAAATCTTATTAGACAGGTAATCATTAATTTTAAGTTCACTTTCTTTTATTTTTTTATCAAAGTCTATTTTCAGGTCTCTTTGATATTCAAATATTTCTTGTTTTAATGAACTAACATTATTTTCGATCTTGCGTGCTTGGGCATCAATTTTGTCCTCCTGACTAGACGTTATAGATAAAACATACTTTTGAAGAGACGAACTTAAGTCACTTATCTGATTTTCAATTTGTTCCTCTACTTTTTTCAAATGGAATGATATTTGTTCAGTTTTGTCCAGAATTTCGGTCTCTAAACTGCTATTTTTATTAGCGAATTCGCGCGCTATTTCAGAGATTTGTCTCTGTGTTTCACCACTTAATAGTGATATTCTATCACCATTTTGTTGCAACTTTTCATAAAAGCTCTCTTCGAGAGAATGCTGTCGTTCTTCAACAAAGTTTTCGAACTTTGACAATTTATCAGCAGTGTTTTGAAGTTCTGTTTCAATCTTCTCATTTGTAGAAGACAATCTTTTCGTAGAAGAGCTTATGTCCAACTTGAGGGAGCGATTGAGTTCTTCCAGCCGTTCTTTTAGAGCTTTATTAGCCTGCGATAAACTTATAAAACTATTATTTGCAAGTTGTTCTATCCCATTAATCTTAGCATTACTTTCTGCAAAAATACTTTCAATTTTGTCGAGAATTTCGGTCTCTAAACTGCTATTTTTATTAGCGAATTCACTCGCTATTTCAGAGATCTGTCTCTGTGTTTCACCACTTAATAGTGATATTCTATCACCATTTTGTTGCAACTTTTCATAAAAGCTCTCTTCGAGAGAATGTTGTCGTTCTTCAACAAAGTTTTCGAACTTTGACAATTTATCAGCAGTGTCTTGAAGCTGTGTTTCCGTATTGAGAGTTAATTCGGAAAGCTTTTCCTGGGTATCAGCACTCAGTAAGGATACTCTTTCGTGATTTTGCTGCAACTTTTCGAAAAAACTTTCTTGTAGAGCGTGCTGTTGCTCATGAACAGAATTTTCGAACTTTGATAACTTATTAGCACTGTTTTGAAGTTCTGTTTCAATCTTTTGATTTGTAGTAGAAAATCGTTGTGTAACAGAGCTAATATCCAGTTGAAGGGCCCGGTTGATTTCTTTTAGTTGTTCTTTAAGAGCTTCATTTGCCTGCGATGAACTTATAACACTATTATTTACAAGTTGCTCTATCGCATTAATCTTAGAATTACTTTCTGCAAAATTATGTTCAATTTTGCCAAGGATTTCTGTTTCTAAACTACTATTTCTATTAGCAAATTCGAGAGCCATATCAGAAATCTGTTTCTGTGTGGTAGCAGTCAAAAGCGATATTCTATCATCGTCTTGTTGCAACTTTTTAGAAAAACTCTCTTTTGAAGGCATTTTTGGTTTTACGCTGTTAGCTGAAGAATCATTCTCCTGCACGACTTTAGATTCTTTTTCAGCCAAATCATTCTGTTGAGGAGTTTCTCTGAAACTGTTTTCAACAGGTTCTTTAAAGATGCGGTCCCGCATCTCTTTAATTCGGTCTCTTGTTTCCTCTGGAGTTGCCATACTGAGCTCTCTGTTTTTCATTAGTAGCGCAAAAAACATGCCATACTAAATCATTCTTATCTTTGGTTGTGCTGGGGCTGTCAAAGATACTACAAAGCGCAAAATTTTTTAGTAAAAGAGCTATAAGCCCAGTAAATAATATAAAGTTTCTTTTGGGGTTTAATATTTTTCCTAACTAACTCATTTCTTCATCGAATCTAAGTATCGGTGATCTCCAAGACTTGAAGTATTTTCTTTAGCTTCCTTACTTCCAGAGTGCGTCTTTAGTCACCGATAAGCCACACTACCGGTGTTCCAGAAATTGGAGTGAGTTCACCTTAATTGATGAATGTTTATTTGTTCTTTTAATTTAGAAAAAACCTAAAACCAGCTTCCCAAGTTTGGTTCGCAGGTTCATAGTACCCTTGGGTCAATTTTGACTGATCAATGTTCCAATAGTCCAAAAATATTTGGCCTCTAGAAGCAATGTCATAATCGATCGATACCCCATAACCGTTATTTTGATCATTTTTAATATCTGTAAACCCAGCTTTGTCACCTAAAAAACTTTTTTGATGGCCTTTGATGAGAATATTTATTTGTGCTGATATCGGAGTTCCAATGGTATCAGAAAAAGAGAGCCCTATTGGCAAGTAAAAGTAGATTGACCGGCGATCATATGTGTCATGTCCAGTTGTAGTTTGTTTTCCTCCAGAGTTATCGTAAAGCCAACGTATCCCTAAGCCAGAATACAGATTAAATGCATTAAATTGTGCTTGATATGAGTGTTCAAAATTGAGTCGAATTGTGTTGTCTTTATAAGAGTTTCCGGTGTTAGCAGAGGAATAGTCTGTTCTGCCAACATTAAATCGTATATTCCCTATAAAATCTTTTTGATTAACTGGGATTTTATACTCTAATCCAAACCCTAAAAATGGTAGCTTTGAAGCCTTGGACATTATAGATGGCTCATCATATTGGTAAGAATAAAATTCAAGAAAAGTGGAAGTCAAAGGCCGGTTTTCTTTATTAGCAAGTAATGAAGAGGAACCTGCTAACAGGAATATCACTATTAATATGATTTTTTTCATAATTTTATGTATATTGTATTAATTTTGGCATCAATTCCAGAAGTCAAAATAATTTATATAAAGCTTAATCCTGCGGCTACCTGTTGGTCAAACTTTAAGCATTATTTTCCCGCAAAAGGTTTTGGATACAGTTATAATTTGTCAGATACTGTACTCTACTTTAAACTTTACAAATGCCTTATGTCTTTTTGGGATGGATTGTGTCTTTTCCCAGAGAAAAATAAATGTAGTACAAAAACAGCTTCCCAGTTTCAAGTAAAGCAAAAGGTTTATCAAGGTAGTTCCCAAAACTGGCAAAAATTTGAACCATATTTTGATTGTATATTTAGTAAATTAACTTATTAAAACTTACTCCTGCCTCAGGAAGTATGATTTAATCAAGACAAATGATTTTATTCTGAGCGACTAACTTGATAGTTTAGTTAAACGACTTAAACCAAGAAGACCTGTTAATATTGAGTTAACGAATTTTTACATAACGGTTATGAGTGAAATATATTTTTGAACTGCACTAAAAACATTACTTGAAATTTGAAGAATGAAGATGCATCACTTTAATGGAGCGGTGGACTTTATGCCAATAGAACTAAATTTTGAAATTATTTTAATATTATCCGTTTTAGGTGTGACTGTTTTTTTGTTTGTCACCGAGTTATTCCGAATTGATTTTACAGCAATTGTGGTAATGGTGGCTCTAGGTATTTTTAACCAATTCCCAAGTGTTAAACTTTTTTCTGATCCGTCAGATCTTTTTTCGGGGTTTTCTTCTAATGCAGTGATTTCAATTATTGCGGTTATGATTATTGGAGCTGGTCTGGATAAGACAGGCCTAATGAGTAAAATTGCTGCGGTAATATTGAAGCATGGTGGAAAAAGCGAGGCTCGTATTATTCCAATTGTTTCAAGTAGTGTTGGTCTAATTTCTAGTTTCATGCAAAATGTTGGCGCTGCAGCTTTATTTTTGCCTGTTGTAAGTAAAATTTCTGTCAGAACTGAAATTCCATTGTCGCGCCTTTTAATGCCCATGGGCTTTTGTGCCATTTTAGGCGGAACAATGACTATGGTAGGATCGTCACCTTTAATTTTGTTAAATGACCTAATTATAAGTTCTAACCAAATTTTACCTTCTGATTTGAAAATGGAAACATTTTCTTTGTTTTCGGTAACACCGATTGGCGCCTGTTTAGTTGTAACAGGTATTTTATATTTTGTAATTCTTGGCAGATGGGTTTTACCAACTCTGTCCTCAAGAGGAGCGGGTAGCGCAGGTTATTCCGTAAGAGATTATTTGAAAAAAATATATGGACTTAAGTCGGACTTGGTAGAGGTGATTGTTCCGGAGGGGTCAATTCTAAGAGGGCATACCTTTGCAGATATAATGGTATCTCATAATCTCTATATAATCGGTTCCTATCATCGGGGCCAGCGTTGGTTCACGCCGGTAATAGATACTTTAATTGAAGATCCATGCAGATTAGCAGTGTTAGGCCGGCGCAAGGTCATTCAAAGAATGGCTGACGACTTTGGTTTAGAAATGTTGCCAGAGCTTGATATTTTTTCCGAAGCCTATGCCTCAACGGTCGCTGGTGTTGCTGAAGTTGTAATTCCTCCAGATTCTAACCTGATTGAAAAACGAGCTCGCGAAATAAGAATGAGAAAAACTCATGGCTTAGGCCTTTTGGCTATTCATCGAGGTGGGGAAACATTGAGTTTAGTTGAAACAAAGGAACATGAAGCGACTGATATTGCGGAGGTACCATTTAAAGCTGGTGATACATTAGTTTCATTTACTTCATGGGAAAATTTAGCACGGCTGGAGCAATCCCGAGATTTTGTTGTAGTTACCTCGGATTATCCAAAAGAGGAGTTGCGGCCTAATAAAGTTGCCTGGGCAGTATTGTTTTTTTGCGTATCTCTTTTTTTGATCCTCTTTACTGATTTAAAGTTATCATTAGCGCTTTTAACAGGAGCATGTGGGATGATTGCTTCAAATGTTTTGAGGATTGACGAAGCATATGAAGCCGTTAGTTGGCAAACCGTTTTTCTATTGGCCAGTTTAATTCCATTAGGTCAAGCTGTGCAAAATACTGGAACGGCTGAGTGGATAGCTCAAAATATATTACTTTTACTGGATGGATGGCCAATCTGGGGATTACAAGCAGCACTGGCAGTACTTGCAACTGCATTTACACTCGTTATGTCAAATGTTGGCGCCACCGTGCTACTGGTTCCATTGGCTGTCTCGATAGCATTGGCTTCAGGCGCAAATCCTGCTCTTTTTGCTCTCACTGTAGCTATTTCAACATCTAATTCATTTTTAATTCCCACTCATCAGGTGAATGCTTTGATAATGGGCCCAGGGGGCTACAAAGTTACAGATTTCATGAAAAGTGGGGGAATTATGACTGTTTTGTTTTTAATAGTCTCCCTAAGCGTAATGAATATTTTATTCTGATCATCTAAATCAGTTTATTGGAGTTTATATGGTTAGAGATCCTGATGTTGGCTTAGAAGAGTTTTGGGCAGCAGCTTTAAAAAACCATTGGGATATCGAAGCAAAATTGTCTGCACTTCCCGGTGAATTTGATCAAAATTTTTTAGCTCAGCAGAAAAATGGCACCAAATGCATTTTGAAAATAATGCGTAACGATTGTCCCGATTGGCTGATTAAAGCTCAGGTTGAAGCTATTGAGCACCTTCACAATAAAGACCCCATGCTTAAAGTACCAAAGGTGTTGAAGTCATCTATGGGCAACTCTTTTATTCGTGAGGCGGACAATTATGGAAATGAGCGATTAATTTGGGTGCAGACTTATATTGCAGGTAAATGCTACGCTGAGATTAAACAAAAATCTCCAGATATTTCATTTGATGTGGGAGTTGCTTTAGGCGACATAGCTAAGGCTTTAGCCGACTACGAAAATGAGAGCTTAGTCCGAGATTTTAAATGGAATTTGCCAGGATCCCTATGGATAAAAAAATATTTTTCTGTAATAGAGGACTTCGGACGGCTCAAAATTATTTCAAAAATTGTTGATGATTTTGAGGAAATTTTACCAAAACTCTCAAGTTTGGGAAAACAGACGATTCATAACGACCCAAATGATTATAATATTCTTGTATCTGGAAAAAAATACCAATCCTTAAGCGTATCGGGAATTATAGACCTCGGAGATATCTGTGTAGCTCCAAGAGTTTGTGATTTATCGATTGCTGCTGCCTACATTATTTTGGATAATTCGGAGCCAGAAAAAATGCTTGCAGCATTTGTTTCGGGTTACCATAGTGTTTACCCACTTAACGCTGAAGAAGTTGACTTGGTTTGGCGTCTATTACGGATGCGTTTGGCGGTAAGCGTTGTCAATTCAACTCTTTTAGCATCAAAAAAATCAGATGATGCCTATATAACAATTTCTCAGGCTCCTGCTTGGAAGTTTTTAGAAAATTTGAACATCAATGAAGGTTTGATAAAAGCAAGGCTTAGAAATGCTTGTGGAATGCCGGTGGTTGAAGGCGCTGATCGGATTATGGACTGGATAAAAAAAGAGTCCAATAATTTTTCGCCACTTTTGGGAAATAATTTGGCTAATTTAGAAATCAAATCTTTATCGGTTGAAAACTCGTCAGTTCCCCAGAATCCATTCGAATTAAAAAGTGATGAAGCAAAAAATATTGGGTGTGAAATTAGTGATCGAGCTAATTTTTGGCTGGGTTACTACAACGAGCCACGTCTAATTTATACGGCTCCAGCTTTCAGACTGGGTCCATGGAAAGCCAGTAACAGGCGAACTGTTCATATTGCAATTGATGTTTTTGCTAATGAGGGTACAGAATTGTTTGCCCCTCTAGAAGGTGAAGTCTTTACGGCTGAATATCGCGATAACCAACTGGATTACGGTGGTGTAATTATTTTAAAGCATACTACGCCAAATAAAGACGAATTCTTTACGTTATATGGACATCTTGATCCAATATTTTTGAGTAAACTCAAAGTCGGCGATAAAATTAAGAAGGGACAAAACTTTTGTCAATTAGGCGCCTCCAATGTGAACGGCGGTTGGGCACCCCATGTCCATTTTCAACTAGCACTAACCACAGATGGAATGGAGGCTGACTGGCCAGGTGTAGCTGACCCTGACGATTTGAGCTTCTGGAATTCTATTTGTCCAAACCCAGCCTCGCTATTAAATTTAAAAGAAATTGATTGCCTTTATAAGCCAAGCAACAAAAAGGAAGTTCTAAATGATCGACTAAACTACTTTGGTAGAAATTTAAGTATTTCTTATGATGATCCTATATTAATATCGAGGGCATGGAAGCATCACATTTTTGATGAATGGGGAAGGCCCTATCTTGATGCCTATAATAATGTTCCCCATGTGGGGCATTCGCATCCTAGGATCAATCAAGTTTCGTTAGATCAACTCAATATGGTGAATTCAAACACTCGTTACCTACATCCATCGCAAACCAAATTTGCAAAAAAAATATTGTCCAAGCTCCCAAGTGGGTTTGAAGTATGTTATTTTGTAAATTCGGGGTCTGAAGCTAATGAGTTAGCTTTACGTTTAGCTCAAGCTCATACTGGAAAAAAAGGAATTATTACACCCGATGAAGGTTACTTTGGCAACACGACGGGTGCCTTAAGTATTTCAGCCTACAAGTTTAAAAAGCCTAATGGAGTAGGGCAGGCTGACTGGGTTGAAATTATAGAGGTGCCGGACGACTATAGGGGTTCATTTAAAAAAGATGATCCAGATCGTGCTGTTAAATTTGCAAATTTGGTTGATGGTGCAATCGAAAGATTCAATTTGAAAGGTATTGGGTTATCTGGGTTCATAATGGAAACATTTCCATCTGTAGGGGGACAAATAATCCCTCCAAAAGGATATCTAGAGCAAGTTTACAGTAAGATAAGAAAACATGGTGGAGTATGTATTGCTGATGAAGTGCAAACAGGCTTGGGGCGTTTGGGTGACTACTACTTTGGATTTGAGTTTCAAGGAGTAAACCCTGACATCGTCGTTCTTGGCAAACCTTTAGGAAATGGTCATCCATTAGGCGCGGTTGCAACCACAAGAGAGATTGGTGAAAGCTTTGATAATGGTATCGAATTTTTTTCAACCTTTGGTGGCTCAAATTTATCATGCAGAATTGGTGCAGAAGTTTTGGATATTGTTGATGAAGAGAAACTTCAAAAAAATGCTAAGACGGTTGGCGATTTTTTAATCTGTGGTTTTAATGAGTTAAAAAATAATTTTGAGTTTATTGGTGATGTTCGGGGAATGGGACTTTTTATTGGTATAGAAATAATAAAAGGTGATGGGTCAGAAGCTACAGAATTATGTGCATATATAAAAAATAAAATGCGAGAAAACCGTATTTTAATTGGAAGTGAAGGGCCAAAGGATAATATTATTAAAATTAGGCCTCCACTAACAATTGAAATTGAAGATGCGAAGATGTTGCTAACAACTCTGTCTGAAGTCCTCGAGCAGACTTTAGACTGGACTTAGAAGAAAATCGTTTTAATCACGCTCGTGCAGATAGAATTGAAATTTCTGTTAATTTTTCAACATCTTTAATTTGTGCAACTCGTGGATTTGTTCCTGTCGCACTATCTAGCATAGCCTTTTTTGCTATTCTTTTTTTACACTCTAAAGGAACACTTATTTCCGATAACGAACGTGGTATATCAACATAATCTAGTATTTGTTCAATTTCTTTGACTATAGCATCTGAAGAGGCATCTTTTAGGTTCATCGCGTTAGATATAAACCTTATTTTTTCCTCTACATGGGGTAAATTAAATTTCATCACGACGGGAAGGATGATTGCGTTTGTCAAACCATGTTGTGTGTTGTACTCAGCTCCAATCATATGAGATATCGAATGAACGAGACCAAGGCCCTTGGTAAAGGCTACTCCTGCCAAGCATGATCCAATTAACATTCCGCCTCTAGCATTAATGTTTTTTGGATCGTCAAAGGCGACTTTCAACCATTTGGAAATAAGTTTTAAAGCTTCAAGTGCTGCGCCGTCGCATAAGGGGTTCAGGCCTGGCACAAGATAAGCTTCTAAGGCGTGTGTTAATGCGTCCACGCCAGTCCAAGCAGTTAAATTTTTGGGTAAATCAAGTGTCAATTCTGGGTCCAGAATGGCAAGTGATGGACGCATACCTAAATGTGCAAGGCAAAACTTCATGCCCTGAACGGTGTCTGTAACCATGGCGGTGCTTTCAGTTTCCGCTCCAGTGCCCGCAGTGGTTGGGATTGTTATGAAAGTCGGAAAGCAGTCCAGCGAACTTAAAATAGGTTCAGGCTTCCTATATTCAAAATCCCAAAGGCTAATACCACTATTAACAGTCATGCCTATCGCCTTTGCCCCATCCAAAGCACTTCCACCTCCTATTGCGATTATTCCATCGTGATTGCCTTTACGATACGCAATACAGCCCGCGTTTATTTCGTCATCGCGAGGGTTAGGCGATATGCCATAAAATAATTGGCTTTTTATTGAGGCGTTTTCAAGCAGCCCAGCTAATCGATCAACAAATGGAAGTTCTTTACTTCCTTTATCTGTAACAATGAGTGGATTAGAAATTTTGAATTTTCTAGAAAATTCACTTATTTCGTTTAACCTACCGGGACCATAAGCAATTGGAATAGGAAACTCCCAGTCAATACTCTCATTCAAAAATTTTTCATCAATTTTAACAGCCGATAGCATTCTATTTTCCTTAAAATCAAAATAATTTAGTCATAATCTTATTAGGTAGCGCTGAATTCCCTGCAATACCAACTCTTTATTTTGCTTATATATTTTGATATCTAATCCCATGACCCCTGTTGATTTATTTGGTGACAATTCATTGATTTCAAAGATTGGATAAATGGTGTCTCCACAGTAAACGGGTTTCAAGAATTTAGATGACTGATCTATAAATCCAATAAGGTTTTTTCCCAAACTATGGGCCAAAGGTGATGCCCCGATAGCAGCTTGAATAAGTGTCATAAATCCATGTGCCATAAGATTTGGGTGACCTAATTCAGCTAAATAGTTTATGTCATAGTGGATGGGGTGATTGTCACCACTAGCTGCCTGAAAGGTTGTAAAAACACCTTCTGTCATTGTTCTCGATGGAGCGAAGAATTGCTCTCCTATTTCAAAGTCATGAAACCTGCGCTCTGGAACTATGCTGTGTCGTGAAGGATTAAAGTTATCGTTTATAGTCAACTCAATCTCCATTGTTAAAATTCTTTTTGTTAAGTTATCTAATTACAAGCTTACAGTGTAATTGACAAAACAGTAAATTATAGTTTACCAGTTTAATTGTGGTGCATGCTTCGGCTAAAGGCTCGCGCCACATGCCTCAAGGTATGAGCTGTCGTGGGCTCATTCTTTGACTCCCCAGAGCATCTGCGTGCGCCAACAGGCGCAGATGTTCATCTAGGTAGGCTGGTCTCATTTTTGCAGGCTTTAATTTTGAAAGCTTTTGAGATAAAAGAAAATTATCTTGGACAAATTCAGTCGTTTAAACTTACAATAATTAAATCTTCTGAAAATTTCTGAGCATCTGAGGGCATTTCTCCGTCAAGAATTCTAGCTTGTTCAAAAAGCACCCTACTGAGGGCCTTTTGTACTTTTGTCGATTTCTTTGGTAATTTTTTAATTAGTGCATGGCTTGTGTTGATTTCGAGTACCTTTTTGGTTCCTTCATACTCCGGATTTTGGGCTTTTAGAATTCTTTCTAAATTGAAATCTAAACCACCCTCGCTAGCTACGAGTCTTACGGGACTATCAACTAGACTTGTTGACTCGACCACATCTGCAACTAATTCCTCTATGTGAGATTTAATTAGCTCAATTGTGCCTTTCGCGGCTTTTGATTTTTTGGGTGTCTTACTTTCTTTTGACCCTACCTCGGTTAAATCGTAAGTGTCTCTGGAAATTGATACAAATTTCTTCTCATTGAATTGTACCATCTGGGACATCCAAAAAGCATCTATTGGATCCGTCATGAGCAATACATCGACTTCCTTAGATTTGAAGCCCTCTAAATGTGGGCTCGATTGTGCTTGTTTTAAGGTGTCGGCAGTAAGATAATAGATTGAATCTTGTCCTTCAGCAATATTGTCTAAATAATCTTGCATTGTGATCAGCTTATTTTCTTTATTTGAAAATACTCTTATAATTTCGATGACTTTGTCTCTATTTTCGTAATCCTCGTAGAGGCCCTCTTTAATTACTTTTCCAAATTGTGACCAGAAAGCGTCGTACTCAATCTCGTCTTTTTTTAGTTTTTTCTTAAGTTCTGATATAACCCGTTTTGTAATAGACTTTGCAATTTTCTTTAAAATAGGGCTATTTTGAACAAGCTCGCGGCTTACATTCAAATCGAGACTGGAGGTATCTAAAATACCTTGAACAAATCGCAGCCAAGTTGGGATTAATCCATCAATATCTTTACTAATGAATACTCTATTTATGTATAAGCTGAGGCGGGTCTTCCGCTCGGGCTCATAAAGGTCAAATGGTGCTGTTTTAGGAATGAAGAGCAAGTTAGTAAAATCGATCGCACCTTCAGTTTTATTATGGATGTGTAAATATGGATCATCAAACGCGCCAAAAGTGCTTTTATAGAATTCTGAATATTCTTCACTTTTAATAGAACTGCTAGAACGTGTCCAAAGCGCTTGTGCACTATTTGCCTGTTCTGCATCGTTTTCATTATCTTTCACGTTGATTGGGACAGTAATATGGTCAGAATACTTTTTGACGAGACTTTTTATTTTAAATAAATCCAGATAATCTTTGGCGTCTTTCCGTAAAAACAGCTTTATAGTGGTTCCGGCCTCCTCTAGTTGCGCGCTTTCAGAAATGTCAAATCCATTTTGTCCGTCACTTTCCCAGACGAATGTATTTTTACTGCCAGCTTTTTTTGAAGTAACAGTAACTTTTTCAGCTACCATAAACGCCGAATAAAACCCAACTCCAAATTGTCCAATAAGTGTTTTTGCTGCATCTTTTGTGTTGTCACCGACTGATAATTCTTCTAAAAAAGAGGATGTTCCGGATTTAGCAATTGTGCCAAGATTTTCAGCTAGCTCAGCCTGATCTAATCCGATCCCAGTATCTATGATGTCGATCGTCTTTTTCTTTTTATCTATATCAAGTCGAATGTTGTCTTCTGATGTATTTAAAACAGCAGGGTCTGTCTGGCCTAAAAATTTTCTTTTATGAATAGCGTCGGACGCATTTGATAAAAGTTCTCTTAAAAATATATCACGATCCGAATAAAGCGAATTTATAACAATATTTAAGATTTTTCCTGTATCGGCTTCAAAACCCTGCGAATATTTACTCATTATTTCCTCCGAAATTCGACATTGATTTAATGTCTTATTTGAGAAATTCAAGCAGCTAAATTATTTAATTGTATTCAGAAGTGATGACCAACTAAATTTGACAAAGTAATTTATTGCTCTGTTTGAATTTGTTGCTAAGATTTAAATTGCTACATAATAGCGGTGTAAATCGGATAGTTATCAGGGAGCCAGAGTGGAGAATTTTATTCCGTATGTTGTGATTTTTATTTTAATTGTTGGCATACCTATTTTTGTGCGCCTTTTCTTTAGAAGGAGCTCAGAAGATAGCAACGTCACTGATAGAATGCTGGAATGGCAGCAGAAAAAACATGAGGATAGAGTTAAAAGACAACATACTCCTTGGACTGGGGAATAACCCAGTTTTTTTGTATAAAAGAAATAAGTGATTTTGAATAAAAATATATTTCACTTTACCAGGGCAATTTAAAAAGCTTAATTAAATATACGACATTAACAAATAATTAGTTTTTCATTTGGGTAAGACTTATGGCGTTAATTATTAAATCAGATCAAGTTACTGGCTCAGACTTCGTTCCAGGGGTTCTGCAAAAGATACTGCTCGAAAAGGAAAAAACGGGTCAGGAAAGATTACAGATAAAGCAGTTTGAGTTTATGGAAGAAATTCAATTTGATTTCAAAACAGAAGAAGGTTCCTTGAGCTGGTTAATGCCGTTGACTAGTAATTTAAAATATAATGGTTTGGATTTAGGTAAGAATTCACTATTGATTTTACCTCCCAATTTTCCTTTAAAAATTGAGGGTCTAATAGGTGAAAAACTTATTATTTGCTCGGTATTGCAGATACAGAGATTTATAAAAAATAATGATCAAATCCCCTTAAACATAAAATGTGTCGATTGGTCAGTAGAGCCTGTTCTTTTATCAGAATTTGACTCTCGAAAGAGGATTTATCTTGCAAGCCCTGTCCTTTGGGATGGTTTAGATTGTGTTAAAGGAGAAATGATTTATTATCCTAAAGGTGGTACTGCTCCGCCGCATTATCACACTGGAGCAGAACATTTCCAATTTGTTATTGAAGGCTCTGGAACCGCCTATGTTAATGGTTCTTCCGAAGTTGTTAGCGAAGGCGATATTATTTACAGCTTCGAGGATGAAACGCATTGGTTTGAGAATTATATCTCTGATAGTTTTGTGTTCGCGGAGTTCTTTGTGCCTGGCAATTATAAAACAATTTGGGAGAACCCTGAAAAAGTATGTACTTGGTTGCCGACTGGTAAAGACATTTCTGGCCGGCCTGCTGCTCGGAACATTGCCAAGCATGTTGCAGGTCAAGGTAAAGACGTTTAACGTTACGCTTCTGGAAGTTTTTTAAAACCCAACTCAGTTAATCGTGTAATTGTTGCTTTTGCTTCAAAAAAGATAAGGTTACGAGCTGTATAATTTCTTTATGATAGCATAAATTTAGTATAGGTCCCCCAAATAGTTTCATTAGTGAATAGAATTTAGGACTTTCATCGTATGTTAACGTTCGCTATTTCGGTATTTTTGTTAATTATTACCCCAGGACCTGGTGTCTTGAGTACTGCCGGCTTTGGTGCCGCATATGGTTTCAAACAGTCATTGCGTTATGTATTCGGGCTGTTTCTTGGTACAAATTTGGTTTTTTTAGCAGTTGCTTCAGGTCTGATCGCAGTATTACTATCAGTTCCTTCTCTTAGGATATTTTTATTGGTTTTATCAACTTGCTATCTCTTTTTCTTAGCTTCTAAGATTGCTTTAGCGGGCTCAAATATTGCGTTTATAAAGGCTAAAGCACCCCCTGGAATTGCTTCTGGTGTTTTACTTCAAGCGATCAACCCAAAGGCATATGTGGTAAACACTACGTTTGTATCTGGTTTTGCTTTCTATCAATCAAGTTTTGCTATCGAATTAATCATTAAATTTTTTATTATTAATTCTATCTGGATCCCTTTACACTTTCTCTGGTTATATGCCGGCACTGTGTTGCATGAGTTAAACTTATCAAATAAAAATCAAAGGATAATAAATTTAATGCTCTCGTTTTCGATGATTGTCGCCGTTGTAATCTCAATTTTATATTCGTTTTAAGATATGGCGTTATCTGATTGGTTTTTACTGGCTATGGTTTGTTTGGCTGGCGCAGCATCTCCGGGACCAAGTATAATTTTATTAATAAATTCTGTTATTAAAGATGGTCGGAAGGCCGGTGTGGCGTTCGGCATCGCCCATGGGCTTGGAATATTTGTCTATGCTGCATTGGTTACATCTGGATTAATAATTTTTCTTTCAGTTGCTGCTTGGTTTTCTATTGCTCTAGAGTTTGCTGGTTTAATATTTTTGCTCTGGCTTTCCATATCAATGATCAAGAATAGTTTTCAAAAGGTACCGATCGATGAGACAGGCTCTGACCCTTTATCGGCGCCGTTGTTTGAATATGTCCGTAACGGTTTTTTAATTGTTTTTCTAAATCCCAAAATAGCGGTCTTTTACTTGGCTATATTCAGCCAGTTTTTAGACGCTGCATCTAATTTCGAGTATAAAATTTTAATGGTGGTTACTGCAACCGTGATAGATGGACTTTGGTATATACTATTAACTTTTATTATAGCCGTACCAAAATTTATAAAATTTTTTAAGTTAAGCGCGAAGAGAATTGAATTTTTCTTGGGTGTAGTACTACTTCTTGTTAGTTTCGTTTTAGGAATTAATATTACAATAACATTTTTATAAAAAGTGCAGCAGGAGAGCTTTCAAATGAACAAATTAGAAAAAGTTGATGAATTAACACCTTATCAACTAGAGTTTCCTAAAGAAGCTTTACCAGAAATCTTTGTCAAAGATGCTGTGACCTCGGATGAGCGCATGTGGGTACCCCAAGCCGAAAATGTATGGTTTCGACCTTTGTGTCTCAATCGCTCACAAGGATATTGGGTTACTCTACTCAAAGTAAAAAAATCAGGTGTGCTGTCACGTCATAGGCATCCTCAGGGTGTCCACGGTTTTGTTATTAAAGGCCGATGGGAATACTTAGAGCACGATTGGATCGCAGAAGAAGGATCTTATATTTACGAGCCTCCAGGTGAAACGCATACATTAATTGTACCCGAAGGTGTTGATGAAATGATTACCTTCTTTCAGGTCAATGGAATGATGTGCTATGTTGATCCGGTTGGTGAAGTGCAAGGATATGACGACGTGTTTACGAAAATTGACCTATGTAAACAGCACTTTCTAGAAGTTGGCCTTGGTGAGGATTTTGTCGATCAATTTATAAGGTAAAGATGCAGATGGATAACCTTTTAAACCCTAATAATGAATTTATTCAGAGGTGTCCGAGGTGCTCAGCACCTTTAAAAACGATTGTTGTTCATGGCCATGAAGCCTGCAGTACCTGTAAATCAAATATTGTAGAGTGCTGTACGGGAGACAACTGTAACACAGATTACAATCTGGTAGTTGGCTATGAAAGGGCCTAGAAACTTAATCACTAGAGTTTATTATTGTGTTTTTTCAAATGAAACTTGAATTTCACCATATTAATTTTGTATCTAAAAATGTCGGTAAATTGCACGATTTTTATACCAAAATCTTGCAGTTAGAAAATATACCAGTGGAAAACTTTCCACGACCTCAAGAAACAAAAAACACTGGCTATAGTGGCGAAATAAAGTTTGCAACAGATGGGTCTATGCAAATGCATTTAGCGGAAAAAGATTTGAATGTTTCAGCAAAGCATAACATGCACATTAATCCAGTGGAAAAAGGTCATATTGCTTTTAGAACTGATGATCTAAAGACATTTTTAAAGGTACTTAAAGAAAACCAAATTCCATATGCTGACTATGGAACGACTTTTGCCAAAGAATGGCATCAAGTCTTTTTCCATGACCCTGAGGGGAATGTAATCGAAGTTCACCAAAAAGTTGATTGAGCTATTTACGGTGCAAGCCAAGTTCCAGACCACTTACTTTCTCTTGTAAATAGAGCTCGGGTGTGGCGGGTGCCTAGGTGCGTTAAATCCATTTCCTCGATTTTTACTTCTATAACACAAAACCTTTCAAAGTTAGCTGGTTTTTCATAGGAAAATGAAGTTGATATCGACGTACCAGGGGCTGGGCGTGTGCCGTAGGATATACGGGAATTGTAAGGTACTTTGTCCCACTTTTTTCTCAAAGTTTCGCCTGTTTTTATTTCTGAAATCGCTTTTAAACGAATTTGTAATTTATTTTTTGGAAACCAAATGTGTAAACCAACTTTTGGACTCAGTCTAAGTTCTTCAACTTTTTTACTTTTTAAATCCGTGTGCACTTCAAGTGTTGCAGCGATCTGGTTAGCTTGCCTCAAGACAACTGTTCGCAGTTCTGGCATTCCTTTCAATCCAACGGTTCCAAAAGTTGGATGAAGCGCTGGTGATTTTTTATCGACGGTTCCTCTTATGATTAAGCCCCAAGCATAATCATGCATAACTTTGAGATTATCAAATTCATTTGTCATAGTGCATTCACCTGTTTTGAAGCACTTTATCATAGTTTTTGATGAAATAATGAAGATACAAAAAAACCTTCCTAGTGGAAGGTTTTTTGCACAGATCGGGGGGAGGAACCTTTCTGTCTTTTAAAGCCACGAAGGGAGGATCGTAGCTCTTATTCTCTTTTTAAAGCGCGCGTGACTGCTAAACCACTATAACTTTTACATATTCGCTATGCGTAGCTTGCATAACTCGCGCTCTAACGATTTATTGACTTTATTGGCTGTCAATTAAACCCCAAGCAAACGTTTTAGTATGCCAAAGTTTGAGTATTTGAGTTGAATTGGAGCAAAATTAATCAATTTTAAT
>CACDPP010000014.1 GCA_902554705.1 Paracoccaceae bacterium | reverse complement strand
ATCATTCCTACAAAAATTCCTCTGTTTCAGACCCAACTATGTCAGATATATGAGTTTTGTTTTGCTGTGATAAAATTTCGCTGAGTCCGGTATTTATTTTTGTCACTAAACCCATCCCATTGTAAACTAAGCCAGTGTAGAGTTGGACGGCTGAGGCTCCAGCAAGTAACTTTATGTAAGCATCTTGAGCAGAAGCGATGCCGCCAACCCCTATTAGCGGCACTCTTTTTTCTAAACGTCTCGACAAATTGGCAAGCACCCATGTAGACTTTGAAAACAGCGGCCTACCAGACAACCCACCCTGTTTATTTTTTACATAACTTTTCAGTCCTTGATGATCTAACGTCGTATTTGTAGCTACAACTGCATCAATTTGCATTTTCAATGCAATTTCAGAAATATCATCAATTTGATTTAAAGATAAATCTGGAGCAATCTTCAAGAAAATTGGCACCTTATTTTTTAAATTTTCACGGCTGGACATAACTTGATAAAGTAAATTATTTAAGGAACTTTTCTCCTGTAGATTTCGTAAATTTTCCGTATTTGGGCTGCTAACATTAACCGTCGCAAAATCGACAAAAGGCCCACAACATTTCAAAACTTTAACATAGTCTTTTATTCTATCGTCACTATCTTTATTTGCCCCGAGGTTTACCCCAACAATTCCTTTTTCTGAACGTTTCGCAAGTCTCGCAGATACGATATGCATTCCTAAATTATTGAACCCAAATCTATTTATAACCGCTTTATCTTTTGGCAATCGAAATAGCCTAGGTTTGGGATTGCCGGGTTGTCTTTCAGGCGTAACTGCGCCTACCTCAACAAAACCAAACCCACATTTTAGCAAAGGATCAACTGCTTCTGCATTTTTATCAAACCCAGCCGCCAAACCTATTGGACTATCAAGCTCTAAACCACCAACTGACGTCTTTAGATTTTCGAAAACTCTAGTCTTAGGTTTTGGAACTAAGCCTAAATTAAGAGCTTTGATAGCTACATTGTGTGAAAATTCAGGGTTTAATAATCTTAATAATTTTAAACCTGCACTTTCAACAATGTTCATGAAATAATATCCGGAAAATTATGCAAGCCATTTATCTTAGGAATATCGTAGCGGGCCTCAATATCTGTCAACGCTAATTTGCGATAAAGATGAGGAAAAAGTTCACCTCCCCTTGAAATTTCCCACTTTAAATCCGGCTTTAAATGTTCTGCATTACATGAAAGAAGTATCAAATCCTTATCAGCCTTGAAATGTTTTGCTGCTGTTTCTTTTACTTGGCTAGCCTTAGAAAAATGAATGAAGCCGTCCATTATATCTATAGGTGCGCCATCAGTTTTACCCAACGCTTCAAATTGCAGCCATTCTTCTATTCTGAAAAGCTTAAAAATATACATGACTGCCAAATGACTAAATTTGAGAAAAAGGTCAAGTTATCTGCAAATAGCTATTTTCCAAGCAACTAATAAATTTTATATCGATTTTTGCAAGTTTGGATACTTTACTCCCAATGTTATTCCACGGACAATAAATGAAATTAATAATGCCAACCAAAGTCCAGTATTTTCAAAATATGGAACCAGGGTGACTAATGAAATAATATAGAAAACTAAACTAATAGCCATCATATTTCGCATATCTTTGGTTCTTGCCGCGCCTATAAAAATGCCATCTAACATCCAGGCAGATATTCCCAAAATTGGAACTAAGACAACGAAAATCAAGTAACTTTTGGCCTCTAGTCTAACATCCTCTGCAGTAGTCATTAGATCTATCAAACCTGGACCCAATAACAAAAAAGTGATCGCCATAAGTAAACACAAAACCGATGCTAGTTTTGTTGAAGCAATAACACTAGCCCGCAGCCTGGAGCGGTTTTTTTCCCCTATAGCTTGTCCAACTAAAGTTTCAGCGGCAAAGGCAAAGCCATCAAGTCCATATGCTGTTATATGAAGGAACTGCAAAAGAACTTGATTGGCAGCCAATTTTGCATCTCCAAAATTTCCTCCAAATAACAAAAATGAAACAAAAATTGCCTGCAACATTATTGAACGCAGTAATATATCAAAATTGACCGAGAGCATATTCTTAAGCCTCTGTATATCAAAAATAGCCTGAAATCCTGGCCATTGTCGATCCTTGAAGCGTTCAAAACAAAGTAATAAACCCAGAACTAGAGCCGATACTTCAGCGATCGCAGTTGCGATTGCAACACCCTCAATTCCCCAATTCAAACCTAATACAAACCAAACATCCAAGATGATATTTACTCCATTCATGAAGAACTGAAGAATAAGAACGCTTATGGTTCGTTCTAAAGCTATTAACCAACCTATAACCCCATATAAAGCGATTGCAGCTGGTGCACTCCAGACCCTGATTAAAAAATATTTCTCTGCTAATTTCTCCACTTCACTGGAGGCAGGCGAAACCCAAAAACCTATCTCGATCAATGGCTTTCTTAACAAAAATATAACAAGACCAGCACAAAACCCCAAAAACAGCGCTCTTAAAAGATATGCACGAACTTCATTTTCATCTCGAGCACCCAGTGCTTGGGCTACCAACCCGGTTGTTCCCATTCTTAAAAAGCCAAAAATCCAGTAAAAGGCCGTTATAATAATTGCACCGACACCTACAGCCGCTACTGGAGCAGCTTTGCCTAGTTGGCCAATTACTGCTGTATCCACTGCTCCTAATATTGGGACCGTAATATTTGATAGGACGATTGGTATCGCAATCGCCAAAACCCTACGATTATTAATTGCCTGCGCCATTTAAATTTATTTTAGTTCGGTTGGGGCATTAAAAAATGCCCTGTCCCTTGAGCAAACAATCTATCTCGATTATCCTGCCATGCCTCAACGTGTACTGACGCATAGCGCCTTCCAGCTCTATTAACTTTAGCACGTGCATAAGAGTCTCTAGGAAGGCCACTTCTTAAATAATCGACAGAAAAATCAATGGTCTTCGGAAGAGTAAACTTTCCTGCATCGTCTGAAGAACTAGCGCCAAGCCCAGGATCTTCAATTTGATGCCAGATTTGCGCCCAACTTAGGCCTATGATTGCACTTATTTCTAAAAATGCTGCGATTGAACCGCCATGCAGCGCAGGAAGACTGGGATTACCTATCAATTCCTCTTTGAAAGGTAGAGTAGCTGTGATTTCATCACCCCTCCTATCAAAGCCCACTCCCAAAAAAGATATATAAGGAATGCTATCAATTAACTGAGATAAAGCTTCATTTCTTCTTTTTTTAATCAAAGCTACAGGTTCTGGAGAAAGTTTTTCCATTTACTAAACACCCGTCACAAATGCGCCAGCCGCCATAGCAACTGGTTTTTCTTCGTTATTATCCAAAGCAACTGCCCTCACAAAAGCAACGTTTTTCGTCAAGTTATAGCAGGTGGCTATTGCTTTAATTCGCTGACTAGGAGTTGCTGGTCGCATGTAGTCAACTCTTAAATCAATTGTTGCTGTTGGACCTATCTGCTCTGGATGGGACATTGCTGCTGCCCCACAACATGTGTCCAAAAGAGCAAAGACCGCACCTCCGTGAATAACTTTGGTTTGAGGATCGCCGATTAACTTACTATCGTACGGCATACTCATACCAACCTCACCATCCCTTATAAAATCAATTCCCATGCCCAAACTTATTGAGTGCGGCAAAACAGCAAAAAAATCCTCAACTGCTTTTTTTTTCTTTTCTATCATTTTATTTTTCATAAACTAGATAATTGAGGTATCTTATAAGCTATTTAAGCAAACAGACCAGTTGCTTTAGCCAAAGATATAATTATTTATAAATAAAGGCACGATATATATGGGTGATATTCGACTAACATTTAAAGAAATGTGCGCAAAGTTTGAGGTTACGCCAAGAACCCTTCGATATTATGAATACATTGAGCTTTTATCCCCTGAGAGGCAAGGGCGTTCTCGTTTTTATGGAGCCCGAGAATGTGCTCGCATGACGTTAATATTACGTGGGCGGAAATTTGGCTTTCAACTTGAAGAATTAAGACAGTGGTTATTAATTTATGATCAAGATGGAACTGAAACACAGATGGAAGTCTTTCTTGGAATGGCTGAACGTAAATTGAAAGAACTCAAAGAGCAACAAATACAGTTAGCCGAAACTCTTGAGGAATTAGAAAAGCTTAGAAAAATAACTTCTAACATTCTGCATAAAGAAAAATGACGTAAAGTTCCTTTACGTCAACGTTAACTATCTCAAAAATATTTAGTAATACTCAGCCAAGTCTATTGTTAGGAGCGCGCTTTTGCACCAAGAATTTTGGAATATTAGGGAGATGTGTGATCAATTTAATGTGACGCCACGAACTTTGCGCTTCTATGAGTCCAAAGAACTTCTTTTTCCAACACGCCAAGGTCACAAAAGATTGTTTACAAAAAAATGTAGGGGAAGGTTAAAACTTATTCTTAGAGGAAAACGGTTTGGATTTTCACTAGAAGATATCCGTCAACTATTGGAATTGTATGATATGGGTGACAAACAACAAACACAACTTTTGCGCACCTACGAGTTGGCAAAAAATAAACTTACGGATCTAGAAGAACAGCGTGATAAAATTGAGGAGACAATCATAGAATTAAGGCAGCAAATACAATTGGGTAAAGAGCTTATCGGCTCTACGAGTCTAACAAAAAGAGTGCAATAGGATAAATAAATGTCAGTTTACATAGCGCCACTCCGAGACATGGAATTTATTTTCAACGACGTTTTACAAGTACAAAATTCAGAAATTCCGGGATATCAAGATTTAGATAATGAATTTCTTAAAAGTATTTTAAACGAAGCAGGGAAGATCTGTTCCGATATTCTTTTTCCTTTGAACCATGTTGGAGATAAAGAAGGCTGCTATCTTGAAAATGGAATAGTCAGAACTCCGGAAGGCTTTAAGGAAGCTTTTAATAAAATCCGAGAAGATGGCTGGACAACTATTGACTGTGATACTGAATACGGTGGACAAGGCCTTCCATATATCTTGGGTACTGCCATTGGAGAAATGATGGCCTCGTCTAACATGGCTTTTGGCATGTATCATGGCCTAACACATGGCGCGTATTCTGCAATACACACTCATGGTACGGATCAGCAAAAATCGAAATATTTACCAAAACTTGTAACCTGTGAGTGGACTGGGACAATGAACCTAACAGAACCACAGTGTGGAACAGATTTAGGTTTGATACGAACTAAAGCTGAACCCCAAAGCGATGGCACTTATAAAATCACAGGTCAAAAAATATTTATATCTGCAGGAGATCATGATTTATCAGAAAATATAATTCATTTGGTTTTAGCCAAAATACCCGGGGCACCTGAAGGTATAAAAGGCATATCAATGTTCATAGTGCCTAAAATTTTAGTCGAAGAAGACGGATCGTTGGGGGAGCGCAATAAATTATCTGTTGGCAAATTAGAAGATAAGATGGGAATTCATGGAAACTCCACATGCGTTATGAATTACGATGGAGCTACCGGGTTTTTAATTGGTGATGAGCACAAGGGAATGCGTGCAATGTTCACCATGATGAATGAAGCCAGGCTAGGCGTTGGCTTGCAGGGTTATTCACAAGCTGAGGTGGCTTTTCAAAACGCTACAGCCTATTCCAAAGATCGCCTTCAAGGTAGAAATTTTTTAGGGAAAAGTAATAAGGAAGGCCCTGCAGATCCAATAATTGTGCATCCAGATATTAGGCGAAGCCTCATGGACCAAAAAAGTTTCGTTGAGGGTGCCCGTGCATTTACATTTTGGGGTGCTCAATTGATTGACGCAACTTCGCGTTCAGATGATCAATCCGCGAATGGATTGATAAGCTTACTTACTCCGGTTGTTAAAGGTTTTCTAACAGACAAAGGCTTTGAAATGACTGTGCAAGCACAACAAATTTTTGGAGGACATGGTTATATCGAGGAATGGGGCATGTCACAATATGTGCGCGATGCACGTATAGCTATGATTTATGAGGGTGCTAACGGCATCCAAGCTTTAGATTTAGTTGGTAGAAAACTGCCACAAGATAATGGCAAATATATTTTAGAATTTTTTGCACTCATTGCTAAATTTCTTAAAGAAAACGGAAGCCAAGGCGAAAATTTTCAATCTGATTTTCTTGGACCACTTTCCAAAGCAATGTCTGATTTACAATCTGCAGGAGAATACTTTTTAAAAAATGGCCAAAAAAATCCTTTGAATGTATTAGCTGGATCAAATGATTTTATGCATCTTTTTGGTCACGTTTGCCTTGGCTATATGTGGGCTCGTATGGCTAAATCAGCACTCAAGTGTTTATCATTGGATACTGATGACGCAGCGTTTTATGAGACAAAGCTAAAAACCGGTAGATACTACATGCTTAGGCATTTACCTGCTACCTCACTTCATTTAGCTCGTATAAGATCTGGATCAGAATGTGTAATGGCTTTAGAACCAGATGGATTTTAAATCGAGGATAATTAGATGAACTCATCTAACTGGATGACCGAAGAACATCAAATGTTGGAAACGATGACGGCCAAGTTTATCGCCGAAGAATGGAGCCCCCATTTGGAACGATGGCGAAAGCAAGGTGAAATGGATCGCTCAACTTGGCGACAGGCTGCTGAGCTAGGGTTACTTTGCCCTTCAATACCAGAGGAATATGGAGGAGTTGGCGGAGATTTTGGACATGAGGCCGTGATTTTAATGGCTGCCAGTCGCGCAAACCTTGCTAGTTGGGGACACGGAATTCATTCTGGCATCGTTGCTCACTATGTTCTGGCTTACGGAACAGATGAGCAAAAAAAACGGTGGTTACCTAAAATGGTAAACGGCGAATTAATAGGTGCTTTGGCTATGACAGAACCAGCAGGTGGATCTGATGTGCAGTCATTAAAAACCCGAGCGCTAAAAGAAGGAAATTCCTATAGGTTGAATGGCCAGAAAACTTTTATTACTAACGGCCAGCACGCTAATTTAGTGATTGTAGCAGCTAAAACAAATCCAACTGAAAAGTCTAAAGGCACTTCATTAGTTGTAGTAGAGACTGATAACGCAGAGGGCTTTTCCAGAGGGCGAAATTTAGAAAAAATTGGTATGCACGCCAATGACACTTCTGAACTTTTTTTTGAGAATGTAGAAGTACCCCCTGAAAATATTTTGGGAAGTGATGAGGGGCAAGGCTTTTATCAGATGATGGCTCAACTTCCTCAGGAAAGATTGATAATCGGGTGTGGTGCAGTTGGTGCTATGGAAGGCGCTGTGGAACGAACTATAGACTATTGCAACGAAAGAGAAGCCTTTGGTGGACCCATTATGCAATTCCAAAATACACGATTTAAGTTAGCTGAATGCCAAACCAAAACTACTGTAGCACGGGCTTTTCTGGATAATTGCATCGATGAGCATTTGTTGGGAAAATTAACAGTAGAAAAAGCTGCTATGGCTAAGTATTGGCTTTCTGATACGCAGGGTGAAGTTTTAGACGAGTGTCTACAATTGCATGGTGGTTATGGCTATATGCAAGAATATGATATCGCAGAGATGTGGACTGATGCTAGAGTTCAACGGATCTACGGAGGAACGAATGAGGTTATGAAAGAATTAATCTCAAGGAAATTTAGTAAAGCAAGATTTTAAGTAGGAGAAGTTATGAAACTATATTGTTTTGGAGAAAGTGGCCATTCATATAAAGCTGCGCTTGCCTTGCAGTTAGCAAAAATAGACTGGGATCCTATTTTTGTGGATTTTTTCAACGGCGAAGCACGAAGTGAACAATATAGAAGTCAGATAAATGAAATGGGCGAAGTTCCCGTTCTGGTAGACGGCGATACCAAGTTGACCCAGTCAGGGGTGATACAGACTTACCTTTACAATAAGACAGGAAAACATGGTGGTAGTAACGAAACTGAAGAACTTGAAGTGCTTCGATGGATTCTTTGGGATAACCATAAATTTTCTTCTGTTGTGGGCAATACCAGATATTTAATGAACTTTTTTCCTCAGGATAAGAGGCCTCAACCCGTTATAGATTTTAATCTTGCTCGATTAAAAAGCTCCTACGGTATTCTCGAAAAGGCTCTCAGTGGGAAAAACTTCCTAGTAGGTGACGATATAACTCATGCAGATATGACCTGCTGTTCTTATCTTTATTATCCAGAATTCTTTGGTTTTGAGCGCTCTGAGTGGCCAAACATAGATCAATGGCTAAAGAATATATCAAACATTCCCGGCTGGCAGCATCCCTACGATTTGATGCCGGGAAACCCATCAGAGCGAGCTTGAGATAAAAAATGAAAGACGTTTACATATATGATTCAATTCGAACACCGCGAGGCAAAGGGCGCAAAGACGGTGCTTTACATGAAGTAAGCGCACTTAGCCTGTCCATTACGGCTATAGATGCAATCGCGGACCGCAATGGCCTAGAAGGACATGCGGTGGAAGATGTAATTTGGGGAAATGTCACCCAGGTTGGCGAACAGGGCGCTTGTTTAGCTAGAACTGCAGTTTTAGCATCCCAATTGGACGAGTCTATTCCTGGACTTTCTATAAATCGGTTCTGCGCATCCGGGTTAGAGTCAGTAAACTTAGCGGCCAATCAAATAGGCGGAGGTTCAGGCGATAGCTATATTGCAGGTGGAGTAGAAAGCATGAGCCGTACTCCCATGATGAGCGACGGAGGTGCTGTTGGAGTTGATCCATCATTTACATTTGATAATTATTTTGTTCCGCAAGGAATTGGCGCCGATATAATTGCCACTGAATACGGGTTTAACCGGGACTCCGTTGATGAGTATGCTGTAGAAAGTCAAAAACGCGCTAAATTGGCGTGGGATGAGAATTATTTTTCAAATTCTATTGTGCCAGTACGAGATATTAATGGCTTACTGATTTTAGATAAAGATGAATACATGAGGCCCGCTACTGATATGCAAACATTAGGAGCGCTAAAGCCGGCATTTAAGGAGCAAGGAGAACTAATGCCCGGCTTCGATAAGGTGGCAATTATGAAATATCCTCATTTAGAAAAAATAAATCATGTCCACCATGCAGGAAATAGCTCGGGAATTGTTGACGGCTCGGCAGCTATTTTACTTGGAAATAAAGAATTTGGAGAAAAATGGGGGTTAAAAGCTCGAGCACGGATTAAAGGTACTGCAAAAATAGGAACAGATCCGACAATTATGCTCACTGGCCCTATTAATGCGACAGAAAAAGTTTTGACAGATACTAAACTCGATATAAAGGACATTGACCTTTTTGAAGTCAACGAGGCTTTCGCCTCGGTTGCCCTTCTATTTTTACAAGCATTTGATGTCGACAGTGCAAAAGTGAACCCCAATGGTGGTGCAATAGCCATGGGACACCCTTTGGGCGCGACGGGGACTATGATTTTAGGTACCTTGCTAGATGAGCTTGAAAGAACTGATAAAGAGCTTGGCCTTGCCACTCTTTGCGTTGCATCTGGGATGGGCGCTGCAACCGTAATTGAGCGGGTATAAGGAAATTTTAAATGAATTCTGATTTTTCGATAGCTATTGATAATCAAAAAATAGCAACAATAACATGGAATTGCGAAAAAAAATCAATGAATGTGCTAAGTTTTGAGGCTCTCGAAACTTTAGAAAAATTAATTGACCAAGTTATTGAGGATGAAAATATTACTGCCTGTATACTGACCAGCGGTAAAAAGGATTTTGCTGCAGGAATGGATCTCAATGTTCTTGCCCAGCTTAAGCAAAGCGCCGGAGAAAACCCAGCTGAAGGCGTTTTTAACGGTGTGATGAAAATGCACTCTGTTTTAAGGAAAATTGAGCTGGCGGGTATGGATCCAAAAACAAAAAAAGGTGGTAAACCTGTAGTTTCGGTATTGCCAGGTACTGCATTGGGCATTGGTTTAGAAATACCTTTATCCACTCACAGGATATTTGCAGCAAATAATTCAAAAGCGAAAATTGGATTACCTGAAATTCTTGTAGGGCTTTTCCCTGGGGCTGGTGGTACAACTCGATTAGTAAGAAAATTAGGGGCAATGGCTGCATCTACTTATTTGTTAGAGGGTAAAACAGTAGCGCCTAATAAAGCTCAGGCAGCAGGAATTATTGATCAGGTTGACGAAGATCCTATGAAGGCTGCTCGTGAATGGGTCCTTAATGCTACGGAAGGTGACTTAGTTAAGCCTTGGGATCAAAAAGGATACAAAATTCCAGGTGGAACACCTTACACTCCGAATGGCTTTATGACTTTTGTTGGGGCATCGGCAATGATCAACGGAAAAACCCAAGGAGCTTTCCCAGCGGCAAAAGCATTATTAAGTGCAGTTTATGAGGGGGCCCTAGTTCCTTTTGACTTAGCACTGAAAGTAGAAGCAAGATGGTTTACAAATGTAATAATGAACCCATCGTCTTCCGCTATGATAAGAAGTCTATTCATCAATAAATCAGCCCTTGAGAAAGGGGCGGTAAGGCCAAAAGATATTGACGATCAATCTGTAAAGAAACTTGGAGTTTTAGGAGCTGGAATGATGGGAGCAGGAATTGCTTTAGTTTCTGCTCAAGCAGGTATTGAAGTTGTACTGATTGATCAAACACAAGAGGCTGCAGATAAAGGGAAAAACTTTGCTGAGAAGCATTTAGATAAGGGCATAAAATTAGGAAAAACTTCCCAGGAGCAAAAAGAAAGTGTGCTTTCGAATATTTTACCAACTAGTGATTTACAGTTACTTTCAAAAGTTGATTTAATTGTAGAAGCAGTTTTTGAAGATCCAAAAATTAAGGCAGAAATAACTCAAAAAGTAGAGGGTATAATTCCAAAAAATTGCATATTCGCATCCAACACTTCTACATTGCCAATAACAGATCTGGCCAAAGCTTCTTCTCAGCCCAACCAATTTATAGGTATACACTTTTTCAGCCCCGTTGAAAAAATGCGCTTGGTGGAAATAATTCGTGGGAAAGAAACAAATAATACGGCCGTCGCGAAAGCATTAGATTTTGTGCGACAGATTAGGAAAACACCCATTGTTGTAAACGATGCAAGGTTTTTTTATGCAAACAGATGTATCATCCCTTATATCAATGAAGGCATTAGAATGGTAGCCGAGGGTATCCCACCAGCTATGATCAATAATGCGGCACAGATGCTTGGTTTTCCTGTAGGGCCGATTCAACTTGTCGATGAGACTTCAATTGATCTCGGCGCCAAAATAGCGAGAGCCACAAAAGCCGCAATGGGCAAGGACTATCCAGACGATACTGTAGATGAAGTTATATTTTGGATGGAAGAAAATGGGCGGTTAGGTCGAAAGTCAAAGGCAGGTTTTTTCGATTATGATGATAAAGGGAAACGAACCGGATACTGGCAAGGTTTAAAAGACAAATACCCATATTCAAAAAAACAACCAAGCCTTCAAGATGTTCAACATCGCTTGATGTTTGTTCAGGTGCTTGAGGCAGTTCGAGCTCTAGAAGAAGGCGTTTTAATGGACATTCGCGAAGGTGATGTTGGGGCAATTTTAGGTTGGGGTTTTGCACCTTGGTCGGGAGGTCCTCTGAGCTGGTTGGACATTCTAGGAACTGCGTATGCAGCAGAAAGATGTAAGGAACTTTCCTCTGATTACGGAACTAGATTTGAGCCCCCTGCTCTTCTCCTGGAAATGAGCAAAACGGGAGAGGAATTTTATACCCGATTTGGACATAGCTAACTTTTTGAGCTTTTGGTAAGCCTCTAATAAAGAAATAAACCAAATTCAAAAATAGTTGTAATCTTTATTGATTGAGGTTGAAGGACTTCACTTTATATTTGAATTCAGATTATGATTTAGTTGTAAAAAATTTAAATACGGAGATTTTCATGGGCTGGATGTCTGATGAGTCAGGACTTGAAAAAAACGAAGCGAATTATGTGCCGCTAACACCATTGTCTCACTTAAGACGTGCTTCAACTGTTTTTTCAGATAGAACTGCTGTAATTTATGGTTCTCACCGAAAAAGTTATTCCGAGTATTACCAGCGTTGTTCCCAACTTGCTAGCGCACTGAAAAAAATTGGGATTAAGCCCGGTGAAGTTGTCGCAACTGTTTTACCTAACATTCCTGCTCAAGCTGAAGCACATTTTGGCGTTCCTGCATGTGGAGCTGTTTTAAATACAATTAATACGCGTTTAGATATTGGTACCATTTCATATATCTTTGAACATGGCGAAGCCAAAGTGGTTTTTGCTGATACACAATTCCTATCAGTAGTCGAAGCAGCTGTAGAAAAACTTTCTGGCCCACGCCCAACTTTAATTGAAGTACCCGATGACTCTGCAGGCTTTCCTGCAACAGGAAAGTACGAAACATATGAAAGTTTTCTAAGTAACGGAAATGTAGATTTTGATTGGATCATGCCACAAGACGAGTGGGAAAGTTTAGCTCTAAATTATACATCTGGCACTACGGGAAAGCCTAAAGGCGTAGTTTATCATCACAGGGGAGCATATTTGATGACGATGGGTACCATCGTTAGCTGGCGGATGACTTTAAACCCAGTATTTATGGCAATTGTACCACTTTTTCATTGTAATGGGTGGAACCATACTTGGATGATGCCAGTTTTAGGAGGGTCACTAGTATGTTGCAGGGATATTACTTCTCAAGCAATTTATGATGCCATAGCTGATGAGGGAGTTCAGTACTTTGGCGGAGCGCCTATCGTTCTGAATATGATAGTTAATACAAAGGAGATTGAACGCCGCAGCTTTGATCATACAGTAGAAGTTTTCACAGCTGGCGCACCACCTGCACCTGCCACTTTACTTAAAATAGAAAAATTAGGTTTTAATGTTACGCAGGTTTACGGCCTAACAGAAACTTATGGCCATGTGACAGAATGCTATTGGGAAAGTGAGAAGTGGTCCGAACTAGAAGGGGAGCAACGCGCGGCTATCAAAGCTAGACAAGGTGTAGCTTTTCCTATGATGGAGCACATTACGGTTATGGATCAGTCAATGTCTGACGTCCCTAAAGATGGTAAAGCACAAGGGGAAATAATGATACGAGGCAATTCAGTAATGAAAGGATATTTTAAAAACAAGGAAGCAACTAAAGAAGCATTTGAAGGCGGTTATTTTCACTCAGGAGATATTGCCGTTCATCATCCCGATAGTTACATCCAAATTGCTGACAGAGCCAAAGATATAATTATATCAGGCGGTGAAAATGTAAGTTCGGTGGAAGTTGAGGGATGTCTTATGTCTCATCCAGCTGTCTCACTTTGCGCAGTTGTTGCAAAACCAGATGAAAAATGGGGCGAAGTTCCCTGTGCATTCATAGAGCTACTAGATGGAGCGAGTGCTACAGAAGAGGAACTAATAAAGTTTTCTAGAGAGAAACTTGCAGGATTTAAAACTCCAAAAAAAATAATCTTTCAGGAACTACCCAAAACGAGTACTGGCAAAATCCAGAAATTTGAATTGCGAAAATCCTTTGGGTAACCATTTGCCTATAAAATATTTCCGCTTAAAGCGCAGTAAAATTAAAGTTTATCATGACTGCACTGGATAAATATCAAAGAATTGAAGCCTTAGGTCTTTGGCGCAATGACCGCGACTCACAACGAAAAGATGTTTTGATCTCAATTGGAGAAACAACTCTTTTGATAAGCGATATGCAAGACCGACCATTAGCCCATTGGTCACTTGCTGCAATCGAGAGATCTAATCCGGGGAACTTTCCAGCTATATATCATCCTGATGGCGATCAGGAAGAAAGCCTAGAATTAAATTTCTCAGAGAAGGAAATGATAGATGCCATAGAAAAACTACGCACTGTCATTGCCCGGCGACGCCCACATCCTGGCAGATTGCGCACAGGAATATTTCTGGGAATTTTTTCGATTGTCTTTTTAACTTTAGTTTTTTGGATGCCTCAGGCTGTGAGAAATTACACAGCGGAAATTTTACCTGAAGTTAAGCATCTTGAGATAGGCAATAAACTTTTTGAACACCTTAAGCGAGTAACTGGCCCAGCTTGTGAGGCAGATTTTTCAAAAACGTCTCTTAAAAATCTTAGCGAACGTTTGTTTGTGGAGAAAACACCGATTTTTATAGTTCCAGATGGAATAAAAACGACCATAAACCTGCCAGGTAATATCTTATTAGCAAACCGAAATCTGGTTGAAGATTTTGAAGATCCAGACGTTCTTGCAGGTTATTTGGTTGTAGAAAAGCTACGGTCTAAAAATTACAACCCAATTGAAGAATTACTACAAAATATAAGTTTAATCAGTACTTTCAGGCTTCTAACAACCGGCTTTATTAATGATGAAACCCTTATGGATTATGCAGATTATATGGTCACTAAACCTCAGGGAAATGTACAATCATCAGAAATCATAAAAGCATTTAATGACACAAATTTGAGCCTCTTACCGTTCGCTAAAGCTGTTGATATAACCGGTGAAGGATCACTTGAATTGATTGAAGCTTACGAAATTAGAAAATCACCTTTCGAAACTAGCTTACCCGATGCAAACTGGGTATCCTTACAAAATATTTGTAACAATTGAACCTACTGATATAGACAAATAATTTCTCAAGAGATGAAGCTAACTTATTTTGTGCCATACATTCTGTCTCCCGCATCTCCTAACCCCGGAACAATATAACCATTTGAATTTAGATGGCTGTCTACAGCAGCAGTCACAATCGGAACATCAGGATGAGCCTCTTCCATTCGCTTAATACCTTCTGGCGCCGCTAATAAGCACAGAAACCTGATATTTTTTGCCCCCGACTTCTTAAGTAATTCTACAGCTGCAGCAGACGAATTTCCCGTTGCCAACATCGGATCAACTGCAATAACCATGCGGTTTTCTAATCCGTGAGGAACCTTGTAATAATATTGGACGGGCTGGAGAGTTTCTTCATCTCTGTATAACCCCACAAAACCGACTCTAGCTGATGGAACCAACTCCAAAACACCGTCCAAAAGTCCGTTACCTGCACGTAAAATTGAAATTAATGCTAACTTCTTTCCATCCAGTGTTGGTGCATCCATTTCTTCAATAGGAGTTTCAATTCGTCTAGTAGTCATAGGTAAATTTCTAGTAATTTCATAAGCTAAAAATTGACTTATTTCCCTTAGAAGCTGTCTAAACTCTACCGTTGAAGTCGTCTTTTTTCTCATTAGTGTAAGTTTATGTTGTACCAGTGGATGATCAACGACAGTAAGATGTTGTACCATATTCTACCTTTCCAAATTCATTAATTTAGAGTGATGCTAAGACTCTGGAATTGCAACCCCCAAGTGCTTTGAAGCCAACTCTGCAACATCCCTAAACTCAATTCCCGATTGAATTAAATCTGCTTTACCTTTTATAAGAACTGGGACTTGTTCTCTTGTATGATCTGTACCTGACCAAGTTGGATCATTGCCATGATCTGCAGTAATAATAAGTAAATCATCTTCTAACAGGTTCCTAACCACTGAAGCTATTTCGTTATCGAACCATTCTAGTGCTTTGGCATACCCAGTTGGGTCCCGTCGGTGCCCAAACAAACTATCAAATTCCACAAAATTTGCAAAAATCAAAGATCCATCTTCTGCGGACTCGATCTGTTTTTGCAGTTGATCCATAAGATACAGATCAGTACCAGTGAAATTAAAGTCTATGTTTCGCATCGAAAAAATATCTCCTATTTTCCCGATCGCATAAGTCTTTCCGCCTGAAGCTTTAACCCAGTCAATTAAAACAGAGCCAGGTGGTAACATAGCATAGTCTCTGCGATTTTTTGTTCTTTTCCAGCCCTCATCTTTTGATCCGACAAATGGACGAGCGATTACCCGCCCGACATTCAGATTATGAATTATCGGTGCTAATCTGTCACATAAAGCGTAAAGCCTATCTAGCCCAAAGGCCTTTTCATGTGCGGCTATTTGGAAAACACTATCAGCAGACGTGTAGCAAATTGGCATTGAAGTTTCGACATGAGATTGCCCAAATTCTTCAATTATTTTGAGGCCAGATGCATGTTTATTACCGAGAATTCCATCAACTTGAGCTATTCGACAGATCGCGCTGATAATTTCTTCAGGAAAGGAATTCGTTTTACTTTTAAAATAATGCCAATCCCAAGTAACGGGCAGGCCTGCAAGTTCCCAATGGCCTGATGGCGTATCTTTTCCCAGAGAACTCTCTTTTCCAACAGCCCAATTCGCTGCTTTGTCAATTGGTAGATTGGGGTGCTCTATTCCAACTGAATGGTAGATAGCTGAACCCAACCCAAGAGCGTTTAAATGAGGTAAGTTAAGTGGAGATCCTTTCTTTTTCATATGTTCAGCTATATGCAAAACAGTGTTTGAACCAAAATCTGACACGTCACCATTAAAATATTTGTCCGCGTCTGGTGCCCCACCTATTCCGACTGAGTCCATAACAACTAGAAAAACTCTCGGCATTTAAATTATCTCTTTAAAAAAAAGAGAGTTTAGATCTTTTTTCTTTGATGAGATTATAGCTGCAGCTTGAACCTTTTTAATTACTTCTCGCGCGATATCAGTTCTAGAGGCGTGGACCCGAGCAATTATGTCCCCTTCATTCAAGTATGAACCCAATGGTTGAATTTGATCTAATCCTACGGAAGGATCAACGATATCAGTTTGAACTCGTCTACCACCTCCTAGAGTAACAATTGTATTACCTAAATCATGCCCATGCCATGCATTTAAGTAGCCTGGTTTTAGTGCAGGAATTTCTGTGATGACTGTTGCCTCCGGTAAAAACCTATTCCAATCATCTGTAAATTTTATAGGACCACCTAACGCTGAAACCATTCGTCCAAAAACTTCAAGTGCGCTGCCGTTAGCAATCAGATCTTCAAATTTATTTATAACTTGTTTTCCCCCAATTCCTTGTTGCTTTGTTAAAAAACTTGCTAGCTTTATTGAAACTTCAGCCAATTTGCTTTTATTAGCCTGCCCGCTTAAGACTTTTAACGCCTCACGCACTTCAACAGCATTCCCCATTGAAGGAGCTAAAGGTTGGGACATGTCCGTTATTATTGCAGAAGTTTTGCAACCAGCCTGGTTTCCTGTGTCGACCAAAGAATTCGCCAAGGCCTCAGCATCTTTCAGATTTGTCATAAAAGCGCCAGAACCACACTTCACATCCAGAACCAAACCATCCAAACCAGCTGCCAATTTTTTAGACAAAATAGATGCTGTGATTAAATCCAGACTTTCGACAGTTGCAGTAACATCTCTAATTCCGTAAAGACGCCTGTCAGCAGGAGCTATATCGTTATTTGCACTAACAATTGCACAGCCAATTTTTGAAACAATATTTTTAAATTTATCAACTTCAATATTTACACTTACGCCGGGAATGGCCTCCATTTTATCGAGCGTACCTCCTGTATGGCCTAGACCACGACCCGATATCATTGGTACGAAAACACCTGCAGCTGCCAACAGGGGAGCTAAGATCAAAGAAACACAGTCACCTAACCCCCCTGTCGAGTGCTTATCCAGAACGGGGCCATCTAAGTCCCATGAGAGCGTCTTTCCGCTGTCCCGCATAGCAAGAGTTAAATCTTTTCGTCCTCTGACATTTAAACCTTTAAGACAGACTGCCATTGCAAAGGCTGCACCCTGTGCATCGGATACTGAAAAATCTGCAAGTCCTTTGCAAAAATTATTCAGTTCTGCGGTGCTTGGAGTATCGCCTACTTTAACCAGAGATATTAGTTCGCTTGGCTGCACTGCTTAATCCATATGACTTTGCGTAAAAACTCCAGGTAACAAATCCCTTACGGTGTACTTTTCTTCATCACCAACCAAGTTTGACAAAGTCACGATCACGTCAGGATCGGCAAATTCGGCAATCTTCTGCCGGCAACCGCCACAGGGTGGCACTGGTTTAGGGCCATTAGCGATAACATACACCTCTAAAATCTTACTTTCACCAGCAGCAATCATAGCAGCAATAGCACCAGCTTCGGCGCATGTACCCTCCGGGTAAGCCACGTTCTCTACATTTACTCCAGAGAAAATCTGGCCACTCTCAGATTTTATTGCTACCCCAACTTGAAATTTAGAATATGGCGCATAGGCATTCTTTTGAACTTTTAAAGCAGCATCTCTTAGCATTTCAACTCGATCTGTTTATTCGAAACCACATTATGAAGTAATATGACCTGGTGCAATAAATTATATTTTTATGGCAACTTGTGCTTTTTTTAGTTTAGTATCCAAAGAAAGTACTTTAAAATGAATTTTAGTTTAACGTTAAACTATATTGTGGGGATAGATGGCCAAAAATTCAAAAGACATCTTGCGTAAAGCTGCTTTAGATTATCATGCCCTACCAAAACCGGGCAAACTCGAAATTAGAGCTACAAAGCCTATGGCTAATGGGCGCGACCTAGCTCGGGCCTACTCTCCAGGCGTAGCCGAAGCTTCAATCGCCATCGACAATAATCCGGATGACGCAGGTAAATATACCTCTCGGGCTAATTTAGTAGCAGTTGTAACCAATGGTTCAGCCGTCCTCGGATTGGGGAATATAGGAGCTCTTGCTTCAAAGCCTGTAATGGAGGGAAAGGCAGTCTTGTTTAAAAAATTTGCTGATATTGACTGTTTTGATTTAGAGGTAAACGAAAATGATCCAAAAAGACTTGCGGATATCATTTGTGCTCTTGAACCAACTTTTGGCGCTGTAAACTTAGAAGATATCAAAGCACCCGATTGCTTTGAAGTTGAAAGAATTTGTCGGAGTAGGATGAAAATTCCTGTTTTTCATGACGACCAACACGGAACAGCAATCGTTGTCTGTGCAGCTGCTAAAAATGCACTTCTAATTACGAAAAAACATTTTAAAGACGTTAAAATAGTTTCTACTGGGGGAGGCGCTGCAGGCATAGCTTGCCTCAATATGCTGGTTAAGCTGGGTGTTAAGAAAAAGAATATATGGCTCTGCGACAAACATGGATTAGTTTACGCAGGTAGAAAAATAGATATGAACTCTGAAAAATCCGCTTTTGCTCAAAATACTAATTTCAGATCTTTGGAACAAGTTATTGAAAATGCAGATATGTTTCTTGGGCTATCAGGACCTAATGTTTTAAAGCCTGCGTTGATAAAAAAAATGAATGCAAAGCCAATTATTTTTGCTTTAGCAAATCCAAGTCCTGAAATAATGCCAGACATTGCTCAGAAAGCCGCTCCCGATGCAATTATAGCCACAGGACGGAGTGATTTTTTCAATCAGGTGAATAATGTTTTATGTTTTCCATTTATTTTCAGAGGGGCTCTAGACGTAGAAGCAATGGAAATAAACGATGAAATGCAACTTGCATGTATTGATGCAATAGCTGAAATCGCCCGAACGACTACAAGTGCGGAAGCGGCGGCGGCATATCAAGGCGAATCTTTAACATTTGGTCCAGAATACTTGATACCTAAACCTTTTGATCCAAGACTATCAGTTGTGGTACCAACCGCTGTTGCACAAGCGGCCATGAAAAGTGGCGTTGCAAAAAAACCAATTTCAGATTTAGAGAGCTATAAGGACAAATTGAAAGAAGGCGTTTTTAAGTCTGCGCTCCTCATGCGTCCCGTTTTTGAAACCGCAAAAAAAGTGAAGAGAAAGATTGTTTTTGCAGAGGGTGAAGACGAACGTGTTTTAAGGGCTGCTCAAGCTATTTTAGAGGAGACTAGTGAGCAACCAATCCTAATTGGTCGTCCGTCAGTTCTCGAACAGCGCTGTGAACGTCTTGGTTTAGTTATCCGGCCCGACATAGATTTTGAAATAGTTAATCCTGAGGACGACCCTCGCTACCGAGACTATTGGACAAGTTATCATGAAAAAATGTGTAGGCGCGGTATTACTCCGGATTTAGCCAAGGCAATAATGCGGACTAATACAACGGCGATTGCGGCAGTAATGGTACACCGCGGTGAGGCTGATAACTTAATTTGCGGAACTTTTGGCGAATATAGATGGCATTTAAAATACGTGGAACAAGTACTAGGAGCGCCAGACTGCATGCCACACGGCGCACTTTCTATGATGATACTGGAAGATGGACCACTCTTTATTGCCGATACTCACATCAATACAGAACCAACGCCAGAACAAATCACTCTCTCTGTTTTGGGAGCGGCGCGGCACGTTCAAAGATTTGGTGTTAAACCCGTTATTGCTTTATGTGCTCGTTCTCAATTCGGAAATATTGAAGGCGGCACAGGACAACGGGCAAGAGAGGCTCTAAAGCTCCTGAATGAAATGGATTTAGATTTCCAATTTGATGGAGAAATGAATATTGATACTGCTTTAGATCCAGTTTTAAGGGACCGTATTTTGCCATCCAATCGTCTTTCCGGCGAAGCAAACGTTTTAATATTTGCTCATGCAGACGCAGCCTCTGGGGTTAGAAACATTATTAAAATGCGAGCCGGCGGCCTGGAAGTTGGACCGATACTAATGGGTATGAAAAACAAAGCACATATAGTTACACCTTCTATAACCGCCCGTGGTCTATTAAATATGGCTGCGATTGCAGGCACACCGGTTACTGAATATGGGTAAAACAGAGAATTTATGACATCTGACAAAACAAAAATTCGCAATGCTGCTACGGTTATTGTCGTCCGCAATAAACACGATAACCCATCAGTGCTGATGGGACAAAGAGGGGTTAATGCCGCGTTTATGCCTTCAAAGTTTGTTTTTCCTGGTGGAGCAGTAGATGATCAGGACTTATCCATAGATATCAAAAAATCTATTAATGAAGTATGTAAAAATAGACTATTGAAAGAAAATGAAAACGGACCGTGGAATGCTTTAGTTGCCGCTGCAATAAGAGAATTATTTGAAGAAACAGGTCAAATTATAGGTGTAGAGCAGGAGTGGCTAGAACCGCCAAGCTCTTGGAGAGGTTTTGCAAAAACTGGATATGTACCCGATGCTTCCCATATGTCTTTTGTTTTTCGTGCAATTACTCCACCAGGTAGACCTCGTCGTTTTGATGCACGTTTCTTTCTGATTCAAGCAGAAGAACTTCAAACTGATTTAGACGACTTTAGCATGGCATCAGATGAATTATCTCATCTTCAGTGGATACCACTGACAGACACTAAAAGTTTTGATTTGCCATTTATTACTAAGGTAGTTTTGGCTGAAATCGCTGGAAATTTAATGAATAGCGGCCCTCCTGCAAAAGTGCCTTTTTTCCAAAATACAACTGAAGAAAGCCTCATTTATTATATCAATGAAGACAAAATTTAGTTAAACCACTAAAATTAAGCCTAGTGCACTGATCCCAATTAATAACATACCTAAAATCTCTCTATTAAGAATTCGTTCTTTGAAAAACAGAGTGGTTATTAATAGACTAAAAATTAACTCTATTTGGCCTATGGCTTTTACATAAGCAGCGTTTTGAAGCGTAAAGGCCGTAAACCAGCAAAATGATCCACCAAGGCTTGTTGCCCCCACCCAAAAGCCTTTTTTGCGCTCAAGCCAAACTAACTTTATTTGTCCTGGTTCAAATAGGGCTAACCAAATAGTCATTAAAAAGCTTTGCGATAAAATAACAATCAACAATGTAAAGCCAGAGCGAAGATAGACTAGATCAGAAACCACGCTCAAGGTAGCACTTCTGTAACAAACAGCAGATATTGCAAAAAGTAGGCCTGATAATAAACCATAACCAGCCGATTTATTTAACAGGTTTAAGTTAAATCGACCTACTGCCGAGACCTTTTTGCTCAGAAAAAAAACTCCTAGGCCACCTAAACATATTAAAGACATCGAAACTGTAGAAACGCCCTCACCAATTAATATCAGCCCTACAAATGCCGTAAGTATCACCTCTGTCTTTTTGAGTGTAATGCCCACTGCAAAATTTCTAGATTTAAATACCAGTATGACACAGACAGTTGCCAGTATCTGCGCAAGCCCCCCACTTATAGCGAATAACAAAAACTGGCTTTCTAGATTTGGAAGAGAGACATCTGTTGCGGCTATAAAAAACATACTAAATAACAAAATCAAAGGCGCCGCAAATATAAACCGAGAATAAGTTGCGCCTAATGGAGAGAGATTTCCATCAGCTAAGATTTTTTGGAGCGTAAATCTTATCGTTTGAAAAGTTGCCGCACAAAGTGTTGCTATTATCCACAAATCTGGCGCCATAATTTCATTTATCATAAAAACGCTCGAACAACATTGTGTAATCTAACTCAACTAAAATGGCATTGGCACTTCTTTGTGTGCATTATCTATATCAATTAAGCACTCTTCTGAAATTTCAGCATATTGCGACTCAAGTATATGCGATAGTTGATTTACATTAGTAGCCCCTATTATTGTAGAGCACATAAAAGGGCGGCTTGAGCACCAGGCAATGGATAAGTGAATAGGATCAATTTGATATTTAGCACTTATCTCCATATATTTATCCACTGCTAACCAAACTCTATCTGTTACCCGACCGCCAAGCTCAGGGGAAATAGATTTGCGTGAGTTTAATGGAACTTTGTTATTTTGATACTTACCTGTAAGCAAACCAGTGGCAAGTGCCGAAAATGCGAGCAAGCCAACGTCTTCATTTAAACTCAATTCTGCCAAATCTGTATCGTACAGTCTACAAAGCAAAGAGTACTCGTTCTGAATCGTCTGCACACGTGGTAAAGAGTTGACTTCTGATAGTCGCAACCATTGGGCAGTTCCCCAAGCGCTTTCATTAGATAAACCAAAGTACCTAATATTACCCTTTTGCACCTGAACTTCTAGCGCTTTCAAACACTCCAGCATATTATCAATTGTTTTTTGTTTATTTTGGGAACTTGGGTCATAATCCCAATTTTTTCTAAACATATATGACCCGCGATTTGGCCAATGAAATTGATAAAGATCTATATAATCTGTTTTTAATCTCTTGAGGCTATCTTCAATCGTTTTTTCAATAGTATCCCCTGAGATTGGGGCACCATCTCTGACATGTTTCAAACCTTCTCCCGAATGTTTTGTAGCAAGAATGTAATCAGAACGTCGACTGGCGTTCAAATTATTCCATTTGCCAATAAACTTTTCAGTTTTACCAATTGTTTCCTTAGAAATTGGATTTACAGGGTACATTTCAGCTGTATCTACAAAATTTATTCCCGACTCGAGGGCCAAATCTAATTGTTTATGGGCATCAATTTCATTCGTTTGAGTTCCAAAGGTCATTGTACCTAAGCATAATTCTGAAACTAAAATTCCAGTTCGCCCTAAAGGTTTCTTTTTCATTATTAAATCCTTTTACCCCTAAAAGGTGTACACTCTGTAGAACAGCGTTGAAAAGCTTAAAATTACAAATAATTCTATTGAGAACAAAACAAGAACATATTAATTTAAAAATTATGAACTTGAGTCGTCTGATATATAATGAAACCCATCACGATAGCAGTATAAAACTGTTACCACAGGCATCTTTAGCTTGGAACCGTGTTCATGAATGCAAAGGTCCATCTAAAATAGTTTTTGCCTTATGGGTGGCGCAAAAAGTAAAGGGAGTAATACTTTGGATAGACGAAGCGCATAATCAAAAAACTTTGAATCCTGATGGTATTTACCCATATGTGAATCCAGCAAAATTCTTATTTGCCAACATACGTCGTAAAGAAGACATTTTGTGGTGCACAGAAGAAGCAATGCGCTATGCAGCTTGTCCTTTAATTATAGTAAATATTTCCTCATTCAATCCAGGTTTAACACCAATTCGGCGCATAAACTTGGCTGGTGGGAAAACAAAAGAAAATGTAATGGTAGTCCTTTTAACATCAGAAGAATATGAGGGTGTCCAGGGCGTGGAAACCCGCTGGCATATGGCTCCAATACATGACGATATTAACTTAAACCGCAAATGGCGATTAGAACGTTTGAGAGCTCGTATGGCTCCACCTAAATTTTGGTCAGTATCTCATCATCACAAAACAGGGTTCCAAAAAATTTGATTGAATTGACAAAACACGACTCGAACTGTCGAATTTGTGACTAATTTAAAATTAAATTAATTTAGCAAAACCCTATGAGATTAATGATTTCGTTTGCAGCTCTTTTTCTATCTGTGATTTTGTTACAAATATCTACAGGCGGTGTGGGACCACTAGATGCTCTATCCGGATTTGCTCTAAACTTTTCAAATACTGAGATTGGAATGTTGGGTTCAGCTCACTTTTTTGGGTTTTTTATTGGCTGCTGGTATGCACCAAGAATTATGGGTGCGGTTGGGCATTCACGAGCGTTTGCTGCTTTTGCAGCAGCCGGTGCTATTGGACTTATCGCTCATATGCTAATAATAAACCCTTATGCATGGGCTCTTATGAGAATAGCCTCTGGCTTGTGCATAGCAGGTTGTTACACAGTTTTAGAAAGTTGGCTTCAGGCTAAAGTCACAAATGAAACACGTGGCCGGGCTATGGGAACCTACAGGATTGTAGATAATTTAGCCGCTTTGATCGCACAACTTTTAATCGGCTTCTTAGAGCCCGCCGATTATGTATCCTATAATATTTTAGCTTTAGTTTGTTGCGCCTCTTTATTACCTCTCACATTAACTAAGATAAAACAGCCCGAAACCCCTACAGCTCCAAGACTGCGCCCTAAGTTGGCTCTTTACAGATCGCCACTTGCTGTAGCTGGAGTGGTAGTTGCAGCTGTTTCAGGAGCCACCTTCCGTATGGTCGGTCCAATTTTTGGAGCGGAGGTTGGTCTACAAGTTGAACAGATTGCTTACTTTTTGTCAGCTTTTGTTTTTGGAGGTGCGCTGGCTCAGTATCCAGTAGGATGGCTAGCAGATAAATATGATCGACGTTGGGTTTTAATTTGGTTATCAGTAGCTGCTATCGTTTCCTCAATGATTTCAACATCAATGTCTGATAACAGTACGTTAGGCATATTTTTGATAGCTTTTGGATTTGGCTTCACCACTTTTCCCATTTATTCAGTTGCAGCAGCACACGCTCACGATTTTGCATCTTTAAATGAAAGAGTTGAGCTATCTGCATCTTTATTATTTTACTATGCAATTGGAGCGATTGCTGCTCCTTTGTTCGCTTCTTTTCTGATGGAAAGTTTTGGTCCAAACGCAATGTTTATACTTATTGCTTTTGCTCATTTGTTACTTGTTGTTTTTGGTGTGGCGAGAATGAGGGTGCGGCCAACGGTGTCGGAACGAACCCCTTACGTTTATATGCCAAGAACTTCATTTTTAATTGGCCGCTTATTAAAGCGTCTTAGAGACAAAGAAAATGATTAAGAGATTTGCCTTAAAGTCTTTCACCCAAGAATTTAATAGTCTATGTAAAAAACGATAAGAAAACTTAGAAGCTTACTTATTTATATGAAACGCCATTTAATTACATCAGCAATTCCATATATCAATGGCGTTAAACATCTGGGAAATTTGGTTGGCAGTCAGTTACCGGCGGACTTATTTGCTAGATATCAAAGAGCTAAAGGTAATGAAGTCCTATTTCTATGTGCGACAGACGAACATGGAACGCCGGCGGAGCTTGCCGCCGAAAAAGCCGGTAAACCAATTGCTGAATACTGTGATGAAATGCACACCATTCAATCTAAGTTAGCCAAAGGTTTTCGACTTTCTTTTGATCATTTTGGTAGATCTTCAAGCCAACAAAACCATAAATTAACTCAACACTTTGCAGCGAAATTGTCGGAACGCGGATTGGTAAAAGAAATTACAGAAAAACAAGTTTTTTCAAACCAAGATCAACGCTTTTTACCGGATAGATATATTGAGGGCACATGTCCAAATTGTGGTTTTGAAGAAGCCCGCGGCGATCAATGTGATAACTGTACTAAGCAACTTCAACCGAATGAACTTATAAATCCTCGATCAACTATTTCTGGATCAACAGATTTAGAGGAGCGTGAAACAAAGCATCTTCATCTACGCCAGTCGTTAATGAAAGAAGAACTAGAAAGCTGGATTGATAGCAAATCTGACTGGCCTATTCTAACTACCTCTATCGCAAAAAAATGGCTCAATGATGGAGGCGGTCTGCAAGATAGGGGAATAACACGAGATTTAAACTGGGGTGTTCCTGTAAAAAAAGGTCAGGAGAATTGGCCAGGTATGGACGGGAAAGTATTCTATGTGTGGTTTGATGCTCCGATAGAGTACATTGCCTGTGCTGAAGAATGGTTTGATGCTGGAAAGGGAAAAGACTGGCATCGGTGGTGGAAGACCGACAATGGAGCAGATAACGTTATTTATACTCAATTTATGGGTAAAGATAATGTTCCATTTCACACTTTGTCTTTCCCAGCTACCATCCTCGGATCTGGTGAACCTTGGAAATTAGTTGATTACATAAAAAGCTTTAATTATTTGAATTATGACGGTGGGCAGTTCTCAACGTCTCGCAATCGCGGCATTTTTATGGATCAAGCCCTTGAAATTCTTCCACCGGACTATTGGCGTTGGTGGCTTTTGAGCCATGCTCCGGAAAGTTCCGATTCAGAATTTACTTGGGAAAATTTTCAGCAAACAGTGAATAAAGACTTAGCTGACGTACTTGGTAACTTTGTCAGCCGTGTCACTAAATTTTGTAGAAGTAAATTTGGAGAAGTTATACCTACTGGCGGAGTTTGGTCTCAAAGCGAAATAAACTTGGTAAATGAGATTGAAAAACGCGTCACGGACTATGAAGGTTATATGGAAAGTAAAGAAATTAGAAAATCAGCAAACGAACTTAGAGCAATCTGGGCTTGTGGTAATGAATACCTTCAATCTGCTGAGCCTTGGTCAACATTTAAAAGCGATCCAGACGCGTCTGCGATGCAAATAAGATTATCTTTTAACTTAATAAAACTATACGGTGTTTTATCTGCACCGTTTATTCCAGATGCAGCAGAAAAAATATTTAAAGCTTTAAATCTCTCCAATGAGAATTGGCCAAATAATATAAGTGAAGCACTTGATTCAATCCCAGAAAATGCAGCTTTTGAAGTACCTGAGGTAATGTTCATAAAAATCACTGATGAACAAAGAGAATCTTGGAAGGAAGAATTCTCTGGGAATTAAGTTTCCTCGGCCGCTTTTTATTTTGAAAATTTAATGACCGCCAAGTATTTTTAGCCCAAACATTCTCCCATATAAGTTTTAGCATAAACTTTTGGATCAGAATACTCATTGAGAAATATATCTGTTAACATCATGTTCCATTCGTCAAACAACTGTTCCTGGTTACGCCCACCATTATTCATTTTGAAGGCCTGAAGAGCTACAGGCTCAAGAAGCTCTTTTGCGTCATCCAACTCTATTTCCTCTGACGCTGTACTCCTAAGGGTTTTAAACTTTTCAACTGCAAGAAACGATAAATAACCAAGTGTTTTGCAATTTTCTATAGTTTCTTCGCTATTAAGTTCTGTTTCCTGCGAAGAAACTAGGCTCCCTGAAAAAAAACTTAAACAAACTATTAAAATAATACTTTTCTTCATTATTTACCCACACAAAAATTTAAAAACATCAATACAACTCACCTAGCTCAATGTCATCTTTCCAACCTTCAATCAACAACTTACTCATTTGCCAAAGTGGTGGCACCAGTTTGTTCTCATCAACAAAAACTATCATTTCGCTACTATTACAATAGTGGATTTCTAAATGAGTTGCTTTATACAACCTCAACTCAGAAGTTGAAAATGGGTAAGCGAAGATTTCACCTTCAGCAGCAATCTGGCTCCACATGTTTCTCAATTCTTTAGTACATTCTCCAAAATTAACGAAATTAGATCTTGCGATAATATATGGATAATCATCTATTTCGCTTAGAACCAAATTCTTTACCACCTCTATTGCTGGCAAATTTTCGTTAAATTCAGAATTAAGATTATTATCTGGAAAAAGGAGAAGTGGATCATAATCCGTATCGGCATCTTGTCCCCAAGCAGAGTTAGACCAAAAAACCAAGCTTTTTGCCAAAAAAATAACGATGGTCAATTTTAAAAGCATGCTAAGCCCCAGAAATTCTTAACAATATCTAATACTCCATCTTATTATGTTATTATAATCAAGTACATTATCCATTTGGTTTTAATAAACTTTTATCAAAGAATTAAACTTAAGCTAAATATCACTTTTAATTAGCGCGCCATGCCCCATTATTACTTTTTTAGCCAAGTTTGCCCCATTACTAATTGCTTCACTAAGCGGAATTTTACGTAATACGCCAACTAATATTTCAGAATTGAAACTGTCCCCAGCTGCTGTGCTATCGACAACTGTTCCAATAGACTGCACCGGATGAGTTCCTATGCCTTGATTTGAAATAAATGAAACTGGTTCTCCAGCGTTTTTTACAACTACTATTTCAGCTCCGACCTTTTGATAGCGTTTCAATGTTGCCATTGGATTAGCATCTGAAAACCAAGTTGCTTCATCATCAAATGAAGGCAAAATTATATCACTCAAGTTTGCTCCAGCCATAATTACATCGCACATTTCTTTTTTGTCACTCCAAAGCTTTGGTCGAAGATTTGGGTCAAATGCAATTTTTTTCCCTGCACGCCTCGCTGATTTTAAGCAAGAAAATAGATTATTTCGAGAGCTTGGGTCTAAAATAGCTAAGGTGATGCCAGAAAAATATATCATATCTTGTTTTTTCACAGCATGTTCAACATCATTTATGTTTTGCCCTAGAAGTGTTGCAGCTGAGTTATTTCGCCAGTAAGAAAAAGTTCTTTCACCATTAACCAGCGAAATCAAATATAAACCTATAGTCGAGCCAGAAACTTTTTTAACATGTGTGGTATCAACCCGATTATCTGACATAAATTTTAGCATTTTGTCTGATAAATCATCATCCCCTAACTTTGAAAAATAGGCAGAATTTATATCAGAGTGATTATTAGCAATATACCAAGCTGTGTTGAAAGTATCGCCGGCAAAGCCCAGATTAAATTTACCAAGCTGTTCGTCCGGTGAAAACTCCGCCATACATTCACCAACTGATAATATTTTCATATGTTGTTATCCACTTAATTTCTAAAGATACTTAAAAGGTTTTTTGTTACACGTCTTTGCTATAGAATAGTATTGGTTGATTACATAATCCACGAAACTTTTCATTGGGGGAATGAAATGCGGTTAATAGAAAACGCACACAGAAAAAAAAATAAGATAATAGATAGTGCTCCATTTCCATCCACAGATGTTGATAAAGTTTCTAGCCTATTAAAAAAATGTCCTGTCGCTTCCAAAACACCGTTATTGGAACTAGAAAATTTTTTACCTCAGGGAAAACTATGGGTGAAAGATGAAAGAGAAAGAATGGGACTTGGTTCATTTAAAGCTCTTGGTGCTGCTTATGTAATTGCAAGTCATGCCCAGAATTTAACAGAAAACCCCTGCTCAACTACTTTGGCAGGTAAAACTTACGTAACAGCAAGTGCAGGAAATCATGGTTTAAGCCTTGCGGCAGGAGCAAAAATTTTCGGAGCTAAAGCTGTTGTGTTTATTTCAGAAACTGTACCAGAAACCTTTTCTGATAGATTGCGCGAGAAAGGAGCCGTTCCAGTCCGAAAAGGTTCGGACTATGCCGCATCGATGTTGGCAGCTTTAGAAGCCGCAGAAGAAAATAATTGGATTCTTTTATCTGACAGCTCATGGGAAAATTATACAGACAAACCTCTGAAACTTATGGAGGGTTACTTACAAATGGCCGACGAAGCTATATCCCAGTGTAAGACCAAAGCTACTCATGTTTTTCTACAAGCCGGTGTTGGCGGATTGGCAGGAGCCGTTGCAGCACATATTCGAAAAATCTGGGTTGATACTCCAGTGATAACAGTTGTTGAGCCCTCAGCTGCACCAGCTCTACAAGCAAGCATTGAACTCGGTAAGCCCGTTTTAACAGAAGGGCCAGATAGTGTAATGGGGCGCTTAGATTGCAAAGAACCATCATTTATAGCTCTAAATGGATTAGCTAGAGATGCAGACTTTTTTTTAACCCTAGATGATGATGAAGTTATCAGTAATTTGGAAAAAATGTCCTATTATAATCTAGAAACTACTGCTTCAGGTGGTGCGGGCGTTGCAGCGGCTATGAACAACCAAGTTGCGAAACTTTTAAAAATGAATGCTGATTCCAAAACTCTTTGCTTTCTTTCAGAGGTTGCAGAATGAGAGGCTTCAACATTGATCAGTTCGAAAAAAGAACATTGAAGGCTCAGCAACTAATGCAACACCATGGGCTTGATGCTTTACTTCTTACAACTGAAACAAATGTGCGATATTTTACGGGATTTCTTACTAGATTTTGGGAAAGCCCAACAAGACCTTGGTACCTCATTATTCCTTCGAAAGGAAAACCTATTGCTGTTATTCCGTCAATAGGCAAAGCTTTAATGAGTAAGACGTGGGTAGAAGATATCCGTACATGGCCCTCTCCCGATTTAAAAGATGAGGGTATTTCTCTTTTGTCAGATACTTTAGAGGAGATCGCAAAAAATAAAAATATTGGCCTTCCAAGCGGAACAGAGACATATGTTCGAATGCCGCAAACTGATCTTAAAAAATTATCTCAAAATGTTAAACTGACGTCTGATTTTGATATTGTAAAAAAACTCAGAATGACAAAATCAAATGAAGAAATCGACAAAATAGAAAAAGCTTGTAGAATAGCTGAAGACGCTTTCAAACGCGTTCCAGAAATTGCTTTTGAGAATGTTAATTTAGATGAGGTTTTCCGTAAGTTTCAAATGCTCTGCCTAGAAGCTGGCGCCGACTGGGTTCCTTATCTTGCCGGAGGAGCAGATACTGAGGGATATGATGATGTAATATCACCGGCTAAAGTGGCACCTCTGAAAAAACGGGACATATTAATGCTGGACACAGGGTTAGTTTGGGATGGATACTTTTGTGACTATGACAGAAATTGGTCTGTCGGCCCTCCGTCTAAAATAGTATCAGCTGCATATTCCCAACTTTTAGAGGCTTCAGATGCTGCCTTTGAGATCGCGAAGCCTGGCGCGACAGCATCAGATTTATTTCATGCAATGAATTCGATTTTAACCCAAAATTCTTCAGGCACAGATGCCGGTCGTCTAGGCCATGGCGTGGGAATGTCGCTAACGGAATGGCCGTCATTAATTCCCGACGACCATACAGTAATAGAGCAAGGAATGGTCTTAAGCCTTGAGCCAGGGATAACATTAAATGATAGAATAATCGTTCATGAGGAAAATATTGAAATTACAGAAACCGGCGCACGGTATCTTAGCTCCAAAGCTGAAAAGGACTTACCTGTAATATGAAATTTGACTTTGACCTATCCTCTGATGAAAATAACCACTCTCCGATGGGTTTAATTGTTCTTCAAGTAGATGAAACAATCGAAGGTGAGTTTAGAGAAGCTTTCGGGACATCAAAAAACCAAATTTTTGTGACAAGAATCCCAAGTGGTTTAGAAGTTTCCAAAGAATCTTTGATTAGTATGGAACGGCATATCAAGGCTTCTGCAAAACTATTACCACAATCAAGAGAATTTTCTGTCATTGGGTATGGATGTACATCAGCAAGTGCTATTATTGGATCAGAAAAAATATCAGAATTAATTAAATCTGGTTGTCATACTAAAGAAGTTACAAATCCTCTTTTGGCAGCAACTGAATACGCAAAACATATAAAGGTTAGTAAACTGGCTTTACTTTCGCCTTATATAGAAGAAGTTAACACACCCCTTCGAAAGGCTTTTGGTAATAACGGCCTGAGCACAGAAGTTTTTGGAACCTTTGGAGAAGGAAAAGAAGAAAAAGTTGCACGTATTTCAGAGAGCTCAACTATCGAAGCTGCAATAACTCTTGGCCAAAACGAGTCTGTAGAGGCAGTATTTATTAGTTGTACTAATTTGAGAACATTTAACTGTTTGGGCAAAATTGCTAATGAGATTAACAAGCCAGTATTTTCAAGCAACCAGTCCTTAGCATGGCATATGAAAATATTATCAAAACAGAATTTATAAAATATGCCTTTCAAAAGTAATTTTTTAGTTTCAAAAAAAACTCTAATTCGGCTTGATCATATGATACGGTATATGTTTTAAATGACTGGTTATGTGCATTGGTTACTAGGATCTAAAGGGAAATAAAACTTGGTAAATAATAATAGTTCCTCAGCATTTGTGAAATTTGATCGCGTACAAAAAAGTTATGATGGCGAGACACTCGTTGTAAAAGATCTTAATTTGGAAGTACCAAAGGGCGAATTTTTGACAATGCTGGGCCCATCAGGATCCGGAAAAACCACCTGTTTGATGATGCTAGCTGGTTTTGAAACGGCGACCCATGGCGAGATCATGCTAAATGGAATATCAATTAATAACATTCCTCCACATAAACGCGGTATTGGCATGGTATTCCAAAATTACGCTTTATTTCCTCATATGAGTGTAGCAGAAAACTTATCATTTCCTCTTGAAGTTAGAAAGTTAGATAAAGCAACTCGCGAGGAAAAAGTTAATAGAGCCCTCGATATGGTTGAGATGGGAGAATTTAAGGGACGCAGGCCAGCTCAACTTTCAGGAGGTCAACAGCAACGTATCGCACTCGCAAGAGCATTAGTATTTGAGCCTGAGTTGGTTCTAATGGATGAGCCTCTAGGGGCTTTAGATAAACAGCTTAGAGAAAAAATGCAGTTTGAGATAACTGGATTGGCCCATCGTCTAGGTATTACAGTCGTTTACGTAACGCATGACCAAACGGAAGCATTAACAATGTCGGACCGAGTAGCAGTATTTAACGATGGTCGGATACAACAGTTAGCAACGCCTGATCAGCTTTATGAGGAACCCGAAAACAGCTTTGTAGCTCAATTTATAGGAGAAAACAATACGTTGAACGGTACTATCTCTGATTTAAAAAGTGATGTTGCGACCGTTAAGTTAGACAGCGGTGATATAATCGATTGCAAACCAGTGAACGTTTCGACTATTGGTGAGCGAACCCAGGTATCCATAAGACCAGAGCGGGTCGAGCTGAACAAGAAGAGGCTCCCACCAGGCTCCCACACTTTGACTGCAGAAGTTTTAGAGTTCATATATATGGGTGATGTTTTTCGCACCAGATTGCGGGTTGCTGGTAATGAAGATTTTATCGTCAAAACAAGAAATTCGTCTGATCAAGTTAGACTTAATCCAGGAGAAAAAATCGAGATTGGCTGGTCAACGTCATGCTGTCGTGCTTTAGATGCATAGAAAGCTCAAGAGTTAGCTGATCCAAATTCGGATACAGCTTTAAAAGTATTAGTCAATTTGCCCGGGAGGCTAATACTTTTTTTCAACAACGGGCAACATGGGAGAAGTAGATGAAGAACTTCACTAAAACAATTTTGACAACTGTATCAGCAGCATTGATTTCAGGTGCGGCTTCTGCAGACAGTCATATGTCTATGGAAATGACAATTGTGTCATGGGGTGGGGCTTATTCTAAGTCTCAACTTAAAGCATATCACGAGCCTTATTCAGCTAAAACTGGAGTGACAATACTTAATGACGACAGCTCATCAACAGCCGTTGCACAGTTGAGAGCCATGAATGAAGCAAAAAACATCACCTGGGATGTTGTAGATGTAGAGGCCGCGCCTGCGATGCAGTTGTGTGACGAAGGCTTAGCTATGGAAATTGATCCAGATACAATGCTTGCTGCAGCACCTGATGGCACGCCAGCATCTGAAGATTTTGGCGATATGCTTGTTTCACCATGCTTTATTCCGCAGATTGTTTACTCTACCACTTTTGGATATCGTACAGATCTTGTAGGTGACACTCCTCCAGATAATGTTTGTGCAGTTTTTGATACAAAAACTTATCCAGGTAAGCGATCACTCTTTAGTGTTCCTATAAACCAGATGGAATGGGCTCTTCTTTGCGACGGCGTAGATAAAGCAGATATCTATGATGTTCTCGCAACAGAAAAAGGACAAGATCAAGCGCTTGCGAAACTCGATACAATTAAAGACGATGTGATCTGGGTATCATCTGGTTCTGACACGCCACAACTACTTGCCGATGGCGAAGTAATTATGGGAGCCACTTACAATGGTCGTTTGTTCTCACTGATTGAAGAGCAAAAACAACCTGTTGCAATGATTTGGGACGGTCAGGTGATGGATTTGGACGGTTGGATTATTCCAGCTGGTCTTAGCCCTGAGCGTCAAGCTCGTGCGTTAGACTATATTATGTTTGCAACCGATACCCAGCGGCTTGCTGATCAGGCGAAATACATTAGCTACGGTCCAGCAAGAGCTTCTTCAGCACCGTTGGTAGGACAGCACGCAGACCTAGGTATAGACATGGGGCCTCACATGCCAACAGCACCAGAAAATCTATCAAGAGCCTTTTTGATGAACTATGACTTCTGGGCAGATTATAGAGATGACCTTGATGCGAAGTTTCAGGCTTGGTTAGCTAAATAATAAACTTACAATTATTGAAGAGCCCACTGGGGCTCTTCATCTAGAATACTATTTATTTAAAACAATAGACAGAAAATGATACCTTTATGGTTAGTAGCTCTTCAACAAATGTACTTTTGTCAGCAGATGGTACTCCATTAAAGAAGAGCCTAAATCGCTCTCTCCGACAGCAAAAAATGAGAGCTTTATTATTAATAGCTCCGCTTTTAATTTTTATTTTAGTTGCATTCATAATGCCGATTATTTCTATGCTATCTAGATCGGTTGAAAACGAACTAGTAGGACAAACTTTACCTCTAACGGTACAGTCGATTCAATCTTGGGATGCAATGAGTGGTGAATTACCAGACGAGCCTGTTTACAGAGCTTTTGCTCAAGATATTCAGAATGCAGCAAAGGCCAAAGTTCATACCAAAGTAGCATTAAGGCTCAATTATGAAAAATCTGGGATCGCGTCACTTTTCAAAAAGACCGCAAGAAAAGCAAAAAAATGGGATATTGAAAATGATGGTCCATTTAAAGAAAAATTAATAAAAGTACATAAAGGATGGGGTGAAGTAGAGGTATGGCAAACTATTAAAACACATAGTCCGACTTACACGTCGGGATATTTTCTCAATGCAGTTGATATGCGGAAAACCGTTCAAGGGGCAGAGTGGCAACCAGAAGACAAAACAATCTTAATTAAATTATTCCAACGAACGTTGGTGATGTCGTTAATAATTACTTTTTCATGCATTATTCTTGGATATCCAGTGGCTTGGCTTTTAGCTAACCTTCCAATGCGTCAGGCGAACTTACTTATGATTTTGGTTTTATTACCTTTTTGGACCTCCTTGTTAGTGAGGACTTCAGCTTGGAAAGTCATGTTGCAGCAACAAGGCGTTATAAATGATGTTCTCGTGCAACTTAGTCTTATTTCGAATGAGGGCCGTCTCATTATGATTAATAATGAAATTGGGACTATCGTTGCCATGACCCATATACTTTTACCTTTTATGATCTTACCGATGTATTCTGTTATGCAAACAATCCCACCTAGTTATTTGCGTGCAGCAAAATCATTGGGTGCAACAAACTGGACTGCATTCTGGCGAGTGTATTTTCCTCAATCTGTACCAGGAATTGGTGCTGGGTCAATTTTGGTCTTCATACTAGCAATTGGATATTACATCACCCCCGAGATCGTCGGTGGAACTAAAGGTGTGTTTATCTCCAATCGCATTGCATATCATATACTGAAGTCATTGAACTGGGGCTTAGCCGCTGCGCTAGGCACTATTCTTTTAGTCGCTGTGTTAATTTTATATTGGACCTACGATAAAATTGTCGGCATCGATAATGTGAAATTAGGTGGGTAGCAGAATGAATCGGCCAAAACCCTTTTTTCAAAGTAAAATTGTATTTACCCTCTTATCGATGGGATTAGTTGGCGGCTCGATTGGTTTAGTAATCGGCGTTGCAAACGGATCAGGCTTACTAGGTTTGCTAATTGGTATAATATTAGTTGTTTTCATAAGCATCACAGGAATTTCTGCTAGTCAAAATGAAAACACCATGCGTTACACCATATGTGCTTTTTTTGCATTGGCAGCTTTTTATTTTCTTGGTGTTGTCGGGATTATACTAGGCCTCTTAGTAGGTTGGTTTTTTGGGTGGTACTTATACTGGCTTTATCTGGGCAGATATAGAACAAAACTCCAGCCTTATCTATCTTCTAGCCAGGTTTTGTGGCACTATATTTTCAGAATTGTCTGTGGGATTATCTTCATTTTCCTAATTATGCCAATTCTAGTCGTTATGCCTCTATCATTTAATTCACAGGATTTTTTTACTTTTACTCCTGAAATGCTTAAATTTGAGCCAGAAGGATATTCACTAAAGCACTACAGAGATTTTTTTACTAATAACGAGTGGCAAAGATCTTTTAAAAATTCATTATTAATCGCGCCAGTTGCGACAGTAGTATCAGTTTCTTTAGGAACTCTCGCGGCGATTGGCCTTAGTCAAAGTCACGTTCCGTTTAAAAGAGCTATAATGGCGATTTTGATATCACCAATGATCGTCCCATTAATTATATCTGCTACGGGGATGTTTTTCTTTTATTCTCATGTAGGGAATTTTTTGGAAGACAGGATCGGTCTTGATAAGAATTTTGTTGGGTATGTTAAAGTTATTCTTGCTCACAGTGTTCTTGGAATTCCGTTTGTTATAATTACAGTAACAGCTACTTTGGTGGGATTTGATAGCTCACTGACAAGAGCGGCGGCAAACATGGGAGCAAATCCAGTAAAGACATTTTTCAAAATTCAAATGCCACTTATCTTGCCTGGCGTTATTTCTGGAGGTCTTTTTGCTTTTATCACCTCATTCGACGAAGTAGTTGTTGTAATGTTTGTTGGCTCGACAAACCAGAAGACACTGCCATGGCAGATGTTTACTGGATTAAGAGAGCAAATTAGCCCTACGATCCTAGCAGTCGCAACTATACTTGTTGCTATTTCTATAGCACTATTAATAACCCTTGAAATGCTCCGAAGGCGCTCTGAGAGATTAAGAGGTATAACGCCAAGTTAAGCATAAAACTTGTAAGTCAAAAATTAATTTCGCGATATCAGCAGTTTTCACAAGCTAAAGTTACGCTTGCCGATTATGAAAGATGAACCCTATTAAATTAAGTAAAAGCTGAGCAGCTAATATTTGCGTGGACTCACTTGGATCATAGGCTGGAGCTACTTCTACCAAATCAATTCCAACAATATTATTTTGCTTAGCTAGGCCCTGCACAATCTCAAGCACTTCATAGTACAAAAATCCACCATGGCTGGGTGTTCCCGTACCCGCAGCAATTGAAGGACAAAATGCATCTATGTCTATTGTTAAATAAAGGTTGTCTCTTTTAGGAACTCGTTTGATTAGCTTGTCAATCCCAAGTTCCCTTATTTGACGTACCGATAAAATATCTGAACCAAATGACCTAGCATCTTCATAACCCTCTTTGGCTGTAGAAGATACATTACGAATTCCAAACTGAGAAAGCCCTTTGACATAATGCTTTTCTGCTGCACGTCGCATTGGATTTCCATGACCTACAGTCACACCATGCCTTTCATCAACAAAATCAAGATGGGCATCAATTTGAACAATATGAAGGGGTCCATTGTCGGCACAAAAATCTTCAAATGCATTAATGCACGGAATATTGATTGAGTGGTCCCCCCCCAAGGTTACTGGTAAGGCATCCGCCTCTAAAATTTTTTTTACTCCGAGCTCAATATTATTGTGACTTTCTATAGTCTTTGTGTGGATAATATCAGCATCGCCAATGTCAACCATCCGAACTGAACTATCAAGATAGGTGACGTCATCCTCGTGATCATAGGCACCTGCGTGACCAAAACTAAAAAGCATCGATGCTTCACGAATTGATTTTGGACCAAATCTTGCCCCAGAACGCCACTGCGTTCCTGAATCAAATGGCGCTCCTAGGATAGCAACATCAGCCTTAATATCATCCCAATTATCTACGAATGGAGACTTCCCAAAAGTAGAAATACCCACAAATGGAAGGTTTAAGCGACCCGTGCTATATCCGTGTTCTTTCATTAGGAAACCCTCCAAAAAGACAAAAATATTTGAAAATACCGTATTATTTAAACTTTTAGAATGGAAGTAATTAACGAAATTTTTAAATGATGGTTGGCAATTATATTAGGAACTCTTTATCGTTGTTTTTTTACCGTAACGTAAGAAACGCAATATTGTATTTGTCCAATTTTAATAGAACAGTTAAGCTTTCAAAGTCGAATACCTGCGGTGCCAAAGGAAAATAATTATGTGGGGACCAAAAAGCATAATAAGTTTTGAGGATGCCAAAGCAAAAGCAAAAAGAAGATTGCCCCGTATGATTTTTGATTTTATTGAAGGCTCTGCGGGAAGAGAGGTTGCCGCAGAAAAAAACTTGCAAATCTTTAATGATTTTTACTTGAGATCAAAAGTTCTAGCTCCTGTTGAAGATCCTAAGGTAAACGCCGATTTTCTAAATTATAGCTTTGATTTACCCTTTGGCATTGCGCCAATGGGTATGTGCAACCTTGCTTGGCCAGGTGCTGATAGGAATTTAGCGGAAGCCGCAAAGACGTTCAAAATACCACATTGTGTGTCTACGGCTGCTTCTTCAAGCCTCGAAGAACTTAAAAAATGGGGCGGTGACCAAACATGGTTTCAGCTTTACGTAAACGGACCCGCTAAAGAAGCATGGACTATGGTTGATCGAGCAGATGCTGCAGGATATACGACTTTAATTTTAACTGTTGATGTACCAGTTGTATCGCGTCGTGTGCGAGATTTGCGCAATGGCTTTGTTGTCCCTTTCAAAATAGGGTTGAAACAATTTATAGATTTCGCACTACATCCGAACTGGTCTCTAAGTACTATTATGAAAGGAATTCCTGAGCCAAAAAACTTTCGTCACGGATCTCAAAACAGTTTTGATAGAAACGCTAGCCGTGCTGGGGCTAATTGGGAGTTTCTTGGAGAATTAAGAAAAAGATGGAAAGGCAACCTAATCGTAAAAGGTGTCATGGATCCAGAGGATGCTAAACGAATTCAAAATGCAGGAGTTAATGCAATATGGGTATCTAACCATGGTGGCAGACAATTAGACGGTTCCCCACCAGCTTTGTTGGCTTTACCTGAAATACGAGACAGCGTCGGGCCCAATTTGCCACTAATTTTTGATAGCGGCGTTAGAAGTGGTGAAGATATAGTGAAGGCTTTAGCGCTTGGGGCAAACTTTGTTATGCTCGGAAGGCCAATTATGCTGGCCATTGCGGCATCAAGCGAAAAAGGTCTCAACGACTATATTTCAATGCTTAAAGAAGAAATAAAAGTTGTTATGGCACAATTAGGCCTAAAAGATTTAAGTAAAATTTCTGGAGATGTTTTATACGACGATATCTCCACAAAAATGTAGATGGAATAAAATACAGTGCGTAAATTACAGCATATTAGGAGTATTATGAATGCAAAAAGCTAAACTACGTGGCGGCGCATTATTAGCCCAATCATTCAAAGAAAAGGGCGTTGATCACGTTTTCACTTTAGCCGGTGGTTTTTGCAACCCTGCTTTAGAAGGTTTCATGGAATGCCAAATGCCAGTCATGAATACTCCTCATGAACAAATTGCGGGTCACTTAGCTGATGGTCACGCAAGAATACACCGAAAGCCAACTGTTTGTTTAGTTGGACCTGAGGGTTTTACCAATGCAGTACCAGCTATGTTAGAAGCTATGGGGGAACGCAGTCCGGTAATTTTTGTTACAGGTTCATCAACTTTAAAGAGACAAGGTGCAGGTGGCTTTAAAGAAATAGATGACGTAGCAATAGCTAAACCTCTAGTTAAATATTCTGTCCAAATTACCGATGGAGAGCGAATTGGTGAATTTGTTGAGAGAGCTTGGCAAGCAGCAACTTCTGGATACCCAGGGCCTGTTCATCTAAGTTTGCCCGTCGATATCATGTTTTCCTCATTTGAAGCAGATGCGGGTAGAAATGAGCGCCCCTGGATCAGGCATGAAGTAGCACCACAAAGAGCTTGGCCTGAGCCAGCACGATTATCAAAAATATTGAAAATCATAGAAAATTCTGAACGACCCTTAATTATTGCAGGTCATGGGGTTTGGTGGTCGCGGTCCGAAAAAAGCTTAGCAGACGTTGGCGAGAAACTTCTTATCCCAATTTTTAATGTGCCTTATCACACGAAATTATTAGGCGAGGACTGCACCGCAAACATGGGGCTTGCAGATTTTCATCAGTATCACCCGTCGAAAGCTGCAATACACGAAGCCGATACTATAATTATGGTGGGAGGTAGGCTTGATAACCAGATGAACTTTGGGAATCCACCATTTATTCCAAAAAATACAAAGCTTATTTGCATAAATGGAAGCAGCGAAGAATTAGAGTATAACTTTTCTGCTGATGAAATTCTTCTGTCGCATCCAGCAGCATTTCTTGATGCAATGAAATCTATTAGCCGTTCATGGAAAAATTGGTTTGAAATACAAATAGACCGGCGTAAAAAATGGGTTGAGGACTGGGAAAAACATCTAATGGAAGAAGCATCAGAAGATGCAAAATCGAAGCGTAAAATGCACCCACTGCAACTTGGCGTTGATATCATTTCAGAAATGAATAATGACGATTGGCTCGTATTTGACGGTGGTAATACTCACTTTTGGAATGAAATTGCAGTAAATATTTCTGGTTGGCGGGGCAAGAAACTAGGTGGAATTATGCACCCTGGCAACTATTCACTTTTAGGCGTTGGAATTAGTTTCGGTGTTTCTGCAAAAGCTGCACATCCAGATAAAAATGTTGTTGTAATTTCAGGAGATGGTGCCTTTCTTTCAGGAGGTTTGTCCGTCGAAAGTGCTTTTCAGGAAGGCTTACCGATTGTTGTAGTTATAGATAACAATGGAGGTTTAGACTGCATAAGTCAGCAGCAGGAGCGACTTTTTTCTAATGGAAAACACTATGCAACTGATTTTCGTGATATTCCATTCCATACCATGTTTGAAGGTTTGGGCGGATATGGAGAGTTGGTTACCTCTAGAGATGAATTAAAACCTGCGCTAGCAAGAGCAATAAATAGTGGCAAGACCGCTTGCTTGAACGTAAAGTGCAGAGGCGTAATTAGTCCAATTGTTGCAGCTACTTCTGATAAACGGGACAAGGCATCTATTGAATAATGGCTATTATATCTTCGCATACGTTAAATGGAATGAATGGAACTCACGCAGGTGGATTCCCTGTTCGTTTGATCAATATCACAAAAAATTCAGAAATTTTTAGTACCAGTATAGACAATAATGGAAGGCTAGAAGAGAGCGTTGATTTATCACTTACCGATGCAACAGATAAGTTCGAGTTGATATTTGATACTGGCGCTTATTGGCATTCATTTGGACTATCAGGCTCAGATAATCAAATAATTAGCGAAGTGGTCTTGAGGTTTTCCATGCCAAGTAAAAATGCAAGGTACCATATGCCAGTAATTTTATCGCCTAATAGCTATTCAATATGGTCATCTCAGCCAGAATAAGGAAATTTTTATGACTGACGGCCTAAATATGTCACGTAGATTGAGACGCACTGCCTATACTAAAAATGTAGAAGCAGCGGGCGTCAGCGGGTACTCTATAGTTAATCATATGTTACTTCCAAAAGGTTTTCAGAAAACTGTTGAGGAAGATTACTGGCATTTGAGAGAGCATGTCCAAATTTGGGATGTTTCCTGCCAAAGGCAAGTAGAAATATCAGGTCCAGATGCTGAAAAATTAATTCAAATGATGACCCCCAGAAAGATATCAACTGCCACTATTGGGGATTGTTATTATCTTCCTATAATCGACGAAAATGCCGGAATGATAAATGATCCAGTCATGCTGAAAATTGGAGATGATAAATTCTGGCTTTCTGTGGCGGACAGCGACGTCTTACTGTACGCAAAAGGCATTGCATTAGGTTCTAAAATGGATGTTACAGTGTCTGAGCCAGATGTTTCACCTTTAGCAATTCAAGGCCCTAAAGCTGAGCAGTTAATCACGAAAATATTTGGTGAACAGATTAAACATATAGGTTTCTTCAAGTTTGGATGGATTGAATTTAAAGGCACACAGCAACTCATTGCAAGATCGGGATACTCCCGACAGGGTGGATTTGAGATATATTTGCAAAACAGTAAACTAGGCTCAGATCTATGGGATACGATTTGGGAAGCAGGTATTGAATTCAATATATCACCTGGTTGTCCCAACTTAATAGAAAGGATTGAGGGAGGACTATTAAGTTATGGTAATGAATTTACGAGAGAAAACAACCCATTAGAAATTGGCTTAGGTAAATTTTGTTCATTAGACGGCTCGGTTGATTATCTCGGTCGTGCTGCTTTGGAAAAAATTGCCTCTAAGGGAGCAACAAAGGAAATTCGAGGTGTTATTTTCGGAGGTGATAAATGTCCAACTTGCTCTCTTCCCTGGCCAGTAATAGTTGAAAATAAAAACATTGGGCAAATCACATCTGCTATATGGTCTCCTCGACTTAAAAAAAATGTAGGACTTTCGTTGATTGACCAAAAATATTGGTCAGCGCAACAAACTGTAGAAGTTCACTGCCAAGATAACAAAATCCGTTCTGGTGAGATATCGTGTCTGCCGTTCAATTAAATATGAACGAATGCCTAAGAAAGTTACACAATGACGCTTAAGAATGAAAAAGAACTATCTCTTTCCACGAAAATAGCGCAGGCGCTGCATTATAACGACCCAGACACGGGATCTGTCGTACCACCAGTTGAGCACACGGCTACTTATTCACGCGACGAAAACTATGAGCCCCACAAGGCTTACTGGTATAGGCGAGATGGGAATAAAACCACTCAAATAGCCGAAGAAATTATTGCTGAACTCGAAAATGCTGACATGTCACTTTTATTTTCATCTGGAATGTCGGCATGTACCGCAGTTTTAGAAATGTTGCCTCCAAACGCCCATATCGTTGTGCCAAAAGTGATGTACCATGGCGTTTTAGCTCAAATTCAAAATTTTAGTGAAAAAAACAGGATCCGTGTTGATTTTTACAACGCGGGTGACCTGATAAGTATGAAGGAAGCTATCAAAACTGGAGTTACTCAATTGGTATGGGTCGAAACTCCGAATAATCCGAATTGGGAGGTTACAGATATAGTTCAAGCTTCCAAACTAGCTCACGAAGCTAAAGCGAAATTGATTGTAGACGCAACCGCAACTCCTCCCACAATGACCAAATCGCTAGATCTTGGCGCAGACATATCGTTTCACTCCGCTACGAAATATCTTAATGGCCACTCCGATGTATCTGCAGGGGTTTTATCTTTTAAGAAATCAAACACAGATTGGGAAAATCTCGCTGGTATTCGCAAACTACAAGGAACAGTTTTAAATTCGCAAGATGCATTTTTATTAATAAGAGGCTTACGCACTTTGTTTCTAAGAGTGGAAAAGAATAGTAAGAATGCAATGCTGTTGGCTAAGCATTTTGAAAGCCATAACTATATCGAAACAGTTTTATATCCTGGGTTAGAAAGCCACCCTAACCATCAAATTGCAAAACACCAAACAAATGGACAGTATGGCGGAATGTTATCAATTATTATCAACGGTTCAGAAGCCGATGCGATCGATGTTGTTCGCAATTGTAAAGTTTTCTATCCAGCAACTTCTTTAGGTGGGGTGGAAAGCTTAATCGAACATAGAAAAACGGTTTCTGGGGAAGATTTCCCAGTAAACGAAAAACTAGTAAGAATTTCCGTTGGAATTGAAGATCCGCTGGATCTTATAAATGACTTGGAGCAAGCTCTCGAAAAAGTTTTCAAAAAAAAGGGGCAGGATTAACTGCCCCTCTAAATTCTAATAATTTCTTAAATTATTTTAATGCTAGATCAGTAACTTCATGAGTCCAAGCACCCTCTGGCATTTTTGTAATAACTGGATCTGAGCCACCAGTCATTAAACTGTCAACTGTACGTTGATAATCTGCAGGGTCTAGGGCTCCATTGCTGCCAGCAGTTAACTTAATTATTTCACCCATCTGGGTAGTGTTGTGCTCAACTGTCTGAGCTCCAGAGTCGTCGTTATCAACAACGATTTCGGCAGCCTCAGCTGGGTTTTGCTCAGCATATTTCCACCCTTTCATTGACGCTCTTACAAACCTAACCATCTTATCTTTGAAAGCTGCGTCTTTTAAGTTTTCTTCTAAAACATAAAGACCATCTTCAAGTGTCGCAACGCCTTCAGTCTCATATTTGAACACTGTTAATTCGGATGGTTTTAAGCCTTCAGCAAGAACCTGCCAATACTCGTTATATGCCATCGTCGAAACACATGTTGCATCACCTTGAGTTAATGGAAGGATATCCCAACCTTGCTTAAAAACAGTAACTCCGTCAGCGCCACCGTCTACGGAAAGACCTAATTTATTCATCCAGCTTAAGAATGGATACTCATTACCATAATACCAGACACCTAGGTTCTTACCCTTGAGGTCAGAAACAGAGTTTACTCCGCGATCTTTTCTACAAGTAAGCATCATTCCGGAACTTTTAAAAGGTTGAGCAATATTTACCGCTGAAAGTCCTTTTTCTCTTGCGGCTAAAGCAGATGGCATCCAATCGACTGCCACATCCGCGCCACCTCCAGCAAGGACTTGCATTGGCCCAATATCTGGTCCCCCTGGTTTGATGGTAACATTTAAACCTTCCTCTTTATAAAATCCTTTGTCTTGTGCCACATAATATCCAGCAAACTGCGTTTGTGTTACCCACTTTAGCTGAATTGTTACATCATCTGCCGCTGTGGCCATGGATGCAACCAACATAACAACGCCACCAAGGGCGAATTTAAATAAATTTTTCATATATATTCTCCTTTAACTACAATTTTATTCTGATCTTCCTCTTTGCGATGGGTGCCAGAAGGTTACTACCTTTTCCAATAAAACAATCCCACCATAAAACAACGTGGGTTATTGCCGATTGGAACTTTTATGGCAGCTCTTCCCATTATTGGCACGGCACCAATATTGGTAAGGTGGTTTGGTTTTGACTGGGAATCGAAATCTGCCGTAGTTACAGTGATGGTGTTTTTCCCCATGCT
>CACDPP010000013.1 GCA_902554705.1 Paracoccaceae bacterium | reverse complement strand
TGTGCACGCCTAAAATAAGAATTGGTTTACCAATGTTTCCTTTTACGTGGATCAGAACACCGTCAGAAGCGATGGCGGTATTTAAAGCTGCGAGGGGGCGGCTAACAGGGCTTTGACCCTGTCTTTCAAGGGTACCATAGTAATTTTGCGCCCAATGTAAGTCATCAACGTCCGAAAGTTTGCTGATACTCATATTTTCTGATGCAAATTCATCTGATAACTCTGAGCTAAAAACACCATCACAGAAAACAATTTTTTGCACATCTATTTCCGAAAACACATTAGCATCTTCTGGACCAGCGACGGGCAATATATTTGGTTTTTCTGTAATTAATTCAGCTGGATTTGTGTACTTCCAATATTCATCTCGACGACTGGGCAAACCAATATTTGACAGTCTACCCAGAGCACTTTCTCGTCCTTTATGGCTCCACCCTCTATCTTCGTTTGATAATTGGGCCTGTGCACTAACAATCGGGTCAAAGTTTTGCTGCTTAAGCGCCATTAAGCGACCTCCGAGAGGATTTCGCTATAGCCATTGTTTTCAACCTCAAGTGCCAACTCAGGCCCACCGGTTTTTACGATCCTTCCATTTGCCATTATATGCACTACGTCGGGTTTTATATGATTAAGTAACCGTTGATAATGAGTTATTACAAGAAAGCCTCTTCCGGCACCTCGCAGAGAATTAACCCCCTCAGCAACCAACTTCATAGCATCTACATCTAAACCAGAATCTGTTTCATCCAAGATACACATCTTTGGCTCTAACATTGCCATTTGAAGTATTTCATTTCGTTTTTTTTCACCTCCCGAAAACCCAACATTTACCGGACGCTTTAACATCTCAGAATCAATTTGTAGGGATTTGGCACGCTCTCTTACTTGTTTTAAAAAATCAGTCGCACTGATTTCTTGCTCGCCTCTCGCCTTACGCTGCGCGTTAACAGCCGTTCTCAAAAAAGTCATATTTCCAACGCCTGGAATTTCTACAGGATACTGAAAAGCTAAAAAAAGCCCGGCCGAGGCTCTTTCTTCTGGCTCCATTTCTAGAATATCGTTATCGTTCAACGTTACGGTTCCATCTATAACTTCATAGCCTTCTTTACCAGATAGTACGTAAGATAGGGTTGATTTTCCTGATCCATTTGGTCCCATAATGGCATGGACTTTGCCCGCTTCTACAGTTAAGTCCACGCCCTTAAGGATTTCTTTATTTTCGTCCTCGAGATTTACTCGTAAATCTTTAATTTCTAACATGTAAAGTCCTTAATTTAGCCAAGCATATTTTAAATATCATCAGGTTCAAAAGCTTAAAGGCAATGTTTTCTTGTTGTTAACCAACACTTCCTTCTAAACTAATTGCAACAAGCTGTTGAGCTTCCATTGCAAATTCCATAGGAAGCGCTTGAAGAACATCTTTACAAAAGCCGTTTACCACAAGAGCCACGGCTTCCTCCTCATCCATACCCCTTTGTCTGCAGTAAAACAGCTGATCATCGTCCACTTTTGATGTCGTTGCCTCGTGCTCAACGCGAGAACTATTATTCTTGACCTCAATGTAAGGCACTGTATGAGCACCGCATTTGTCCCCTATTAGCAAACTATCACATTGGGTATAGTTTCTGCTATTTTTTGCCTTTGGGTGCATTGAAACCAAACCTCTGTATGTATTTTGAGCAAAACCAGCACTTATGCCCTTGGAAACAATTCGAGATTTTGAATTTTTACCCAAATGTACCATCTTCGTTCCAGTATCTGCTTGCTGATGATTATTTGTAATGGCAATCGAATAAAACTCGCCCTGGCTCTCGTTACCCCTTAAAATACACGAAGGATATTTCCAAGTGACCGCTGAACCTGTTTCTACTTGAGTCCACATAACCTTTGATCTATCTCCTCGACAGTCAGCTCTTTTGGTTACGAAATTATATATCCCACCATTTCCATCTTCATCGCCAGGAAACCAGTTCTGAACGGTAGAGTACTTAACTTCAGCGTCTTCTTCTACAACAATCTCAACGACGGCTGCATGAAGCTGAGCAGTATCCCTTTTTGGAGCAGTACAGCCTTCAAGATACGATACATAACTTCCCGTGTCTGCAATGATCAGCGTACGCTCAAATTGCCCTGTATTTTCCGCATTAATACGAAAATAGGTTGAAAGTTCCATTGGGCATCTAACACCAGGTGGAATGTAGACGAATGAACCGTCAGAAAATACAGCAGAATTTAATGTTGCGTAATAATTATCTGTAATTGGAACAACGCTACCAAGATATTTTTTAACTAAGTCTGGATGCTCTTTTATTGCTTCTGATATTGAACAAAAAATAACACCTGCATTTTTTAGCTCTTTTTGAAAAGTAGTACCAACTGACACGCTATCGAATACAGCGTCAACAGCAACTTTGCGCTCACCTTGTTCAGTATCATTACCAGCAGCTTCCACGCCAGCTAGTAGCATTTGCTCCTTGAGTGGTATGCCTAACTTGTCGTAAGTCTCTAAAAGCTTTGGGTCCACCTCATCGAGAGATTTTGGCTTTTCAGCCATAGATTTCGGTCTCGCATAATAATATTGATCCTGAAAATCAATTTCTGGATAGTTAACCATAGACCACTTAGGCTCTTCAATTTTTCCCCATCGATTGAAAGCTTTTATGCGCCACTCAGTCATCCATTCGGGTTCTTCGTTTTTACCACTTATTAGCTTAACAATATCCGTATTCAGGCCTTTAGGAGCATACTCCATCTCAATATCAGTTTCCCAGCCGTATTTATATGCCGCACCAACATCTCGGACCGCGTCTACAGTTTCCTGGTCAACGCCTTCTTTTACTTCTACGCTTTCAAAACTCGCCATTGCAGGCCCTCATTTAAATATTATTTTTTCTTTTTAAGTTGTACTTAAATTTTTTTATCCAAGTCTCTACGAACCTCAAAACTTCATCCTTAGTAGTTTCCAAACCCAAAGAAATTCTCAATGCGCAAGAGGCCTCATATTCTGAAAAGCCTAATTCTTTAAGTACATAGCTAGGTTTCACTTTCCCACTAGAACATGCGGACCCTGCAGAAACTGCAAAACCGTCCAAGTCCATTTGCATGACTTGCGTTTCTCCTTTCCATCCAGGTGTTATCAAACAGGTTGTGTTGGGCAATCTTTTAGAATCCTTTCCTACTAAGATAGGAACATCTGAGAATTCTTCAATCATATTTTCTAGAATCATTCTAAATTCTAAAATCTTTTCCCATTCCCCGTTGACTAAGTCTTTTTGAGCTGCTTCAGCAGCAGCCCCAAACCCAACGATACCTAATACATTTTCCGTTCCAGATCTTCGCCCCATCTCTTGACCACCACCTTTAATAAGAGCTGCCAAATCTGTTCCCCTTTTTGAAATTAAAGCGCCAATGCCCTTGGGGCCGCCAATCTTATGAGCAGAAATCATCGCACAATCACAATCGTGCCAATTAAAAGCTAAAGGGACTTTTCCAAAAGCTTGCGTCATATCAGAAAGCCATATACCTCTAACAGGTTTTTGAATTATTCCAGTTTCAGAATTAGCAACTTGAAGCGCCGAATGTTCAGGCTTATCGATATCAACCATTCCAAATCTATCTGTCGAAAGTTTGGCGCTGCACCAACTACTAACAGCATCGTGTTCTACTCTTGAACACATAATATTTCGTCCTGCGAGGGCTAATGCTGCTGACTCTGTTGCACCAGATGTAAATATAATATCTGCTCCATCTGCTCCAATCGCCTCGGCAATTTTAACTCTAGCATTCTCAATTAAATTCTTCGCAGCTCGGCCCTCTAAATGAACTGATGAGGGGTTACCCACAACATTCATAGCTTCAATCATTGAATGCTTAGCTTCACTTCTAAGCGGAACAGTAGAATTGTAATCTAGATAAGCTCTCATTCAGTATCAGAAACTATAGAAAAAATAGTGGGAACTGCCGGACAAGGAGCGAGATCATTTTCTACAATGTCCGATAATCTAGTTTGATGCAGGTAAACGAAGACATGAGCGCTCAATCCTTCCCAAAGACGGTTTGTCATTGATTGAGCCTTTGAACCAGATAGACCGCCCGAAGCTCCAGCACCCTGGCTCATCGCATTAACGCTTTCTTCTACCGCGGTTAAGATGTCAACGACCCGAATTTTATGTGGAGGTTTGGCCAACTTATAGCCACCGCCCGGCCCTCTCACCGAAATAACTAGTTTAGACCTTCGAAGTTTTACAAATAGCTGTTCTAGATATGGCATCGAAATATTTTGTCTCTTTGAAATTTCTCCCAAGGTGACCAAATTTTCTTTTGCTGACATAGCTAAATCAGCCATTGCGACCATCGCATATCTTCCTTTTGTACTAAGCCTCATTGTAAACCCATTTAGTATTTATTGACCTTTTCAGCTACACCGCTTAAGTGCATCAGAAGTATATTTTCAAAGTTTAGAATTCTTCTAAATTTGCTTTTAGTGTAAGTCAACGGAACTATAATGAGTTTTAGGAGTTTATAAAATGCCAGAGGTAATCTTTCCTGGCCCTGAAGGCCGACTAGAAGGTCGCTATCATCCCCAAAAAGACCGTGATGCTCCTATTGCCATAATATTGCACCCCCACCCTCAGTTTGGTGGAACTATGAACAATAAGGTCGTCTACAACCTTCACTACGCTTTTTTTAACATGGGATTCACTGTTCTGAGATTCAATTTTAGAGGCGTAGGAAGATCTCAAGGAGAATATGATCAAGGTGTTGGAGAACTATCTGACGCCGCCAGCGCTCTGGATTACTTGCAATCTATGAACAACAATTCAAAACATTGTTGGGTGGCTGGTTTTTCTTTTGGTGCATGGATCGGAATGCAGCTATTAATGAGAAGACCAGAAATTACTGGTTTTATATCTGCTTCACCGCCTGCCAACATGTACGACTTTTCTTTTTTAGCACCCTGCCCATCATCTGGTTTGATAATTAATGGAACAAAAGATCGTATTGCTCCCCCCGAGGATACCGAGATATTAGTTGACAAACTTCATGAACAAAAAGGGATAACGATAACTCATACACAACTTGATGGAGCTGGCCACTTTTATGAAGAACCTTACATGGAACCTATGATTGAACATGTAACGAATTATGTCAAAAAGCGACTGACTGAAAATACTCGATAATTGAATAACTATAAAGGGATAGGTTAAGTATTAATGGAAGGATTATTTTCATAAGAAGCTGCAATTTCAGCTAAATCCCTAGCTATAGAGAATGCTCCTTTAAATTTATCCGAATTTTTTTTCCAGTCTCTTTTGATAATGAGTTTGTTATCTTTAATCTTTGCAAGGCCATTTTGCTTTTTAATGAATTCTACTAGACCTTCTGGAGATATAAACTTGTCATTATGAAATTGTAAAGTAGCACCTTTTGGGCCACCATCGAGTTTACCAATTCCTGCTTTTTTGCAAACAGATTTTATTCTAACAACCAGTAAGAGTGTGTTTACTTCGGGTGGTATCTTCCCAAACCTATCTATTAACTCGGCAGCAAAACCCTCAAACTCAACTTTTTTGCTTAAATTAGAAAGACGCCTATACAAACCTAGACGGACATCTAAATCCGCAACATAAGTTTCAGGGATTAGAACTGAAACTCCCAAATTTATTTGAGGAGACCACTGATTGTCCATTGAAGTTAAAACATCAATTTGACCTCCTCGAATTTTTGAAATTGTCTCCTCTAACATAGATTGATAAAGTTCATATCCCACATCGCGAACTTGGCCAGACTGCTCTTCTCCAAGTAAATTTCCTGCACCTCTTATATCCAAATCTTGGCTCGCCAATGAAAAACCTGCGCCTAGAGAGTCAAGAGACGCTAATATTTTCAGCCTTTTTTCCGATGCAGCGGTCATTTTTGCCCTCATCTTAGTGGTCATATAAGCATATGCACGTAACTTCGAACGACCAACTCGACCTCTTATTTGATATAGCTGCGCTAATCCAAACATTTCAGCGCGATGAACTACTATGGTGTTTGCCGATGGAATATCCAAACCGCTTTCGACAATAGTAGTGGCAAGAAGTACGTCATACTTACCATCGTAAAAAGAATTCATTCGATTATCTAATTCACCAGGAGGCAATTGACCGTGAGTAATAACGTAAGAAACCTCTGGCACATGATCCCGAAGAAATAGTTCAATTTCTTCAAGATCAGCGACCCGGGGCACGACGTAGAAAGATTGCCCCCCCCCTAAAACGTTCACGCAACAAAGCTTCTCTAATCGTGATAGTATCAAACTCACTTATAAATGTTCGAATTGCCAGCCTATCCACAGGGGGTGTTGCGATAATGGATAGGTCACGTACACCAGCAAGGGATAACTGCAAAGTTCTAGGTATTGGAGTTGCGGTAAGCGTTAAAACGTGGATATCACTTCTTAATTGTTTAAGTCGTTCTTTATGTTGCACACCAAAGTGTTGCTCTTCGTCTATAATAAGCAATCCAAGGTTTTTGAATTTGATACTCTGAGCCAAAAGTGCATGTGTTCCAACCACAATATCCACATCACCGCTTTGTATCTCATTTCTTGTTTTTTCGGCTTCTTTTTTTGAAATAAAACGAGATAACTGTCTTATCTCAACTGGCAAGCCGCGGAACCGGTCCAAAAAACTCTTAGTATGCTGCCGAACTAAAAGAGTTGTTGGGGCGATAACGGCCACCTGAAAGCCAGCAATTGAGGCCAAAAATGCTGCCCTCATAGCTATTTCTGTTTTCCCAAAACCTACATCTCCACAGACAAGCCGATCCATTGGACGTCCCGAGGTTAAATCACTGATAACGTCAGTAATCGCATTCATCTGATCATCCGTCTCTTGATATGGAAATTTGGCTGAGAACGCATCCCAAACACCAGGAGGCGGTTCGAATATAGGTGCAGTTCTTAATTCCCTCTCTGCAGCTACCCTAATTAGTCTTTCCGCAATATCCTTAATTCGCTTTTTAAGTTTGGCCTTTTTTGCCTGCCAAGCTGCACCACCCAACTTGTCCAGAAGCCCAAATTCTTGACCATATTTAGAAAGTAACTCAATGTTTTCAACGGGAAGATAAAGCCTAGCATTTTCAGCATATTCTAAAACAAGGCATTCATGTAGAGCATCGGCTGCACTAATAACTTCTAGATTGTGGTACTTTCCTATTCCATGATCCACATGAACAACAATATCACCAGAAGTAAGAGAGGTTGCCTCAGTCAAAAAATTCTCGGCTTTTCTTCGTTTAGATGCATGTCGAATTAATCGTTCGCCTAAAACATCTTGTTCCGAAATAATCGTAAATTTATCAGTCTGAAAACCCTGTTCTAAACTCCATACCGCCAAAAATACTCCCGTCTTATCAACTTGGCTTATATCTTGGATAAGATTCGCTCCGTCTAAACCTTCATCTTTTAATAGTCCCCTCAATCGCTCTCTAGCACCATCGGTATAACTCGCTATAATAACAGGCCTAGCCCCCATTTCGGATTTAATATAAGAAGATAGGGCATTGAAAATATTAATATTTTCTGCCTGCCTTTCAACGGAAAAGTTTTTTCCTATCGTACCTCCTGCATCTTTTATATTTGGACCTGGAGTTTGGGGAAATGGACTGAACTGTAAAACCTTGCGTGACCTTAACGCAAACTTCCAATCATTTTCATTTAAATAAAGTTGCTCTGGATCTATTGGTTTGTAAACAGTATCTAATCTATTTTTTTGATCTAAGTTCTCTTTCCTTGACTGAAATTGATCGATAATAACCTCCCAACGCGAGGTTCGAGCGGCATCTATATTATCGTCAAGAGTAACAGTTGCTTCCGGCAGGTAATCAAAAATAGTTTCTAATTTCTCATAAAAAAATGGAAGCCAATGTTCTACACCTTGATATTTATTTCCAGCACTAACAGATTCATATAAGATATCTTTTGAGTGAGATGCACCAAATTCTTTTCGGTAATTTTGCCTAAATCTAGAAATTGATGCTTCGTCAAAAATTACCTCCGAAACAGGAGCCAGCCTTATATTGGACATTTTTGAGACTGTTCTTTGAGACATGGGGTCAAACTTACGAATACCATCTAAAACGTCACCAAATAAATCAAGTCTGACGGCTCCAACCTCTCCAGGTGCAAATATATCTATAATTCCACCTCTGACGGCATAATCCCCAGGCTCAGAAACGGTGGACGTTTTAGAAAATCCCATTTTACTGAGAAAAGAATACAGTAGGTTAATATTTATATTTTTTCCTACATCGGCTTGAAATGTCGCGGATGAAAGAATTGATCTATTTGGAATTCTTTGAGTCACCGCGTTAATGGTGGTTAAAATGATATATTTTGAAGATGAATTCAGAGCTAAATCAGTTAAAAGAGATAACCGACGTGAAGAAATCTCCAAATTTGGAGAAATACGGTCATATGGCAAACAATCCCAACTAGGAAATATTTTTATTGGAATATCTGGAGCAAAGAAGGTCAAAGCATCTTTAACTGCTGCCATTCGCTTATCGTCTCGAGCAATGTGGAGTAAATAAGAGCTAGATTTTTCAAATTCTTTTACAATTAGGGCTGCATCATACCCCTCAGGAGCACCACCCATTTTTAATAAATTGTCGATCATTTTATAGCTAACAATTGAAAAAATTACTCAAATTTAACAAAGATAGTTTTTTAAGTTAAAATAAGAACCCCATATAATGCTGCTCAGAAGCGATACCGATGAGATCACCGCAGCAACACGTCTAAATAGCTTAACCTTAATAAAGACATCATTAAACGACACCTCATCAAGGGATCCAATAGACTGACGGAGACAGAGACGCAAGATAATGCAAATGGTAAACGGCCTGAAGAGAAAAAAAGCGGCCTGAAGAAACTCTACAGAATAGAAAAAAGCCACGGCTGTCCAATTAACGAAAAAGAAAGAAAAAAAACAAACTGGTAAAAGGATTAAACTATTATTTTTGTATTTACCTATATAGTCCGACTTTAAATAAAAAGATTTAAGCATCTCTCTCTGTTGAGATGCACCCCTATTTGAGGCAGAAAGCCATTCGTAGTGGCTATGTCCAGAGAACTTATCTATTGCGATCAGCCACGCGATAATTAATAGCGTCCAGAACCATATGCTCGAGTAAGCATCTATTGAAAAAAACCCATAAATTAACCATTAAATTAAATCTACCAAACAACAAATTAGTCTAGGCCAGCGAAACTACAAGAATACACTTACACAAACACTTGAGGTCATGTCGAATTCATGTAAAGTTATTTAAAAAGACTGTTTTCAATATGAATTTTATCGATCAAAAATTTCCATCGTTGCGGTTTAGGCGCACTAGAAAAAACGAAAAAATACGAAATTTGGTAAGTGAAACAAACGTAAGTGCAAATGATTTCATTTGGCCCGTTTTTATCTGTGACGGCAGCAATATTGAGCAAGATGTTCCTTCAATGCCAGGCGTGAAAAGAAGAAGTATCGACCGACTTGTAAACGCCGCTTCTGAGGCTTTTGATTCGGGCATCCCGGCTATCTGTCTTTTTCCATACACAAAACAGTCTTTAAAAACAGAAGATTGCGCCGAGGCATGGAACCCAGAAAATTTGTCAAACAAAGCGACCAGAGCCATTAAAAAAGAAATTCCAGAGCTTATTGTCATGTCAGATGTGGCCTTAGATCCATATAATATTAATGGACACGATGGCTTCGTCGAAAATGGAAAAATTGTGAACGATAAAACAGTAGAGGCTTTGGTTAAGCAAGCACTCTCACAAGCCGAAGCGGGAATTGATGTGATAGGGCCATCTGACATGATGGACGGCCGCATTGGGGCAATTAGGTTAGCCTTGGAGGAAAATGGACATACTGAAGTGGGTATAATGTCATATTCAGCGAAATATTCTAGCAGTTTTTATGGGCCTTTTCGAGACGCTGTCGGAGCATCTGGCGCTCTTACGGGTGATAAAAAAACATATCAAATGGATATAGCGAATTCTGATGAAGCGCTTCGATTGGTTGCGAGAGACCTTAGAGAAGGCGCAGACATGGTAATGATAAAACCCGGGATGCCCTATCTTGATATCTGCAGAAGGGTGAAAGATACGTTTGGCGCTCCAACGTTTGCATATCAAGTCAGTGGCGAATATTCGATGTTATCTGCAGCTTTTGAAAAAGGCTGGCTTGACCGAAATAAAATTATTATAGAAGCCCTAATGGCATTTAAGCGGTCGGGATGCGATGGTATATTAACTTACTTTGCACCTGAAGCGGCAAAATTATTAAAATAAACAAAACTTAGTGATCTCTAATGAAAATTATTTTTAAATTACTTTCAATAGCCCTATTGCTTACAGTTTTCTTATCATCTTGTGGTATCCCAAAAATATCTAACCCCTTGAACACTCCTAAAGCGGCTGCTCAAATTGATGCAAGGGTTTTTAAAACAATAGAACAAATGTATGCAGAATATCCATACAGCAGACAATTAGTAGCAAAAGCATCTGGATTATTGGTAATGCCGCTCGTGACCGAAGCGGGGTTTGGCGTTGGAGCAGGTTATGGTCGTGGCGCTCTAGTGGTAAATGGCTCAGTTAAGAACTATTATTCATCTATTTCCGCGAATACAGGAATTCAATTGGGCGCTCAACAATATGCACACGTACTTTTTTTCATGACAGATACGGCACTAACTCAATTTGAATATTCAATGGGTTTTTCAGCGGGTGGGGGTTTGGAATACATTACGCCAAGCATAAGCGAGTCATTGAAAGTCGAAACACTTACAACTCTATCTCCTGTCATTGCTTTAGTATTTGGCCAAGCAGGATTAAAAGTTGGGGCTACTTTAGAGGGTAGCAAATATACAAAGCTACGGTTCTAGTAACATTAAAACCAAAAACTTAGTGTGTTTTTAAGAAAGAGTAAATTTTAATAATTATCAGAAGTCTTTCATTGCGCACAACATACATGCTCTGCTATACTAATACTAACAAAATATAGTATTTTCAGATAGGTGCGTAACCTTGAGCGATTCAGAAGATAAATCAGAAGAAGGTGAAGCAAGTCTCGTCGAGCGTAAGCCATATGACGGCCCATCAATCTCTATAACAAAAGAGCTAAAAACCTCCTACTTGGATTACGCAATGAGCGTTATTGTAAGTAGGGCGATACCAGATTTAAGGGACGGCTTAAAACCCGTTCATCGTCGAATTTTGTATGCAATGCACGAGACAGGTAACACACATGAAAAATCATATCGAAAATCTGCGAGACCTGTAGGCGATGTTATGGGTAAATATCACCCGCATGGCGACAGTGCAATTTATGATGCTTTAGTCAGAATGGCTCAGCCGTTTTCCATGTCTTTGCCCTTGCTAGACGGCCAAGGAAATTTTGGGTCTATGGATGGGGATAATCCTGCGGCCATGAGGTATACAGAAGTGCGAATGGATAAACCCGCAGCATTCCTATTGAGTGACATAGATAAAGACACTGTTGATTTTCAAGATAATTACGATGGAAAGGATCGAGAACCTTCAGTCCTACCGGCCCGCTTTCCAAATATGCTGGTTAATGGAGCGGGAGGAATTGCCGTTGGGATGGCAACAAATATTCCTCCGCATAATCTTGGTGAAATTGTTGATGCAACACTAGCGCTAATACAAACTCCTGATTTGAGTTCGGAAGATTTAATACAGTATGTGCCTGGGCCAGATTTTCCAACTGGCGGGATGATATTAGGTCGATCAGGCGCTCGCAAAGCCTATCTTGAAGGTCGAGGTAGTGTTATAATTCGGGCCAAAACAAAAATTGAAGAGATTAGGAAAGATCGATATGCCGTCATAATTGAAGAAATCCCATATCAAGTTAATAAAGCTTCTATGATAGAAAAAATTGCTGAACAGGTGCGCGACAAAAAAGTAGAAGGAATTTCACATGTACAAGATGAGAGTGACAGGAATGGCGTAAGGATTGTTGTCGAATTAAAAAGAGATGCAACTGCTGAGGTTGTTTTAAATCAACTTTATAGATTTACTCCAATGCAAACCTCTTTTGGCTGTAACATGTTAGCCTTAAATGGGGGCAGACCAGAGCAATTAACACTACGCTCATTTTTAACGAACTTTATTGATTTCAGAGAAATTGTTGTAGCTAGACGAACAGCTTTTGAATTGCGGAAAGCCCGCGAACGCTCACATATTCTTTGCGGCCTCGCAGTGGCAGTTACCAATGTTGATGAAGTGGTCGCAACTATACGTTCATCTTCTGATGCTGCCGAAGCCCGCGAAAAACTTATGTTACGACGCTGGCCTGCTGGGTCCATCGCTGAGTATATAAAACTTATTGATGACCCAACCCATACAATAAATAAAGACGAAACCTACAATCTTTCAGAAACTCAGGCGAGAGCAATATTAGAATTGAGGCTACAACGCCTAACACAAATTGGCGTAAAAGAAGTTACAGAAGAGTTACAAACTCTTTCAATAAAAATAAAAGAATACCTAGGAATTTTGGGGTCCCGTGAGCAAATCATGGGAATCATTACGAATGAATTGAAAGAAGTAAAAGAACAGTTCGCAGTTCCCCGGAGAACAGAGATAGTAGAGTGGTCTGGCGACATGGAGGACGAAGACCTAATTGAACGCGAAGACATGGTCGTAACTGTAACTTCCGGAGGATATATTAAACGCACACCACTCATCGATTTTCGAGCACAACGTCGCGGTGGTAAAGGCCTGGCAGGCATGCAAACAAAAGACGAAGATGTCGTAACGACACTATTCGTTGCAAACACCCACACTCAGTTATTATTTTTTACAACAGACGGTATGGCTTATAAACTCAAGACTTGGAGATTGCCTTTGGGTGGAAGGACTGCCAAAGGTAAAGCCATAGTAAATATTTTACCAATTCCGGTGGGTGTTTCAATAGCTGCAATAATGCCAGTCGATGTCGAAGAGAAAGAATGGGATAATTTGCAAATCGTCTTTGCCACTTCTGCCGGCGATATACGTAGAAATGCTCTTTCCGATTTTACTAATGTTCGATCTAATGGAAAAATTGCCATGGATTTGAACGAGGGTACTGAACTGGTAAATGCTCGTATAGCTGGAGAAGAGGAAGATGTAATGCTTTTTACGGATTCTGGAAGAGCAATTCGCTTTTCAACTACGGCCGTAAGAGTATTCAAAGGCCGAAAATCAACTGGTGTTCGAGGTATCAAGCTCTTAGGCCAAGATAAAGTCGTCTCGATGTCTGTTATTAGACATTTTATTGCAACACCAGATGAAAGATCAGCTTATTTAAAGATGCGCCGAGCCATATCTGGACTCGTAGATGAGGAAATAAGCTCAGATGAAGACGGCGTAAACGAGAATGCAACTATCTCACCTGATCGTTACGCAGAAATGTCAGCATCTGAAAACTTAATACTCACGATCACTTCTGGTGGGGCAGGCAAGCTTTCCTCAAGTCACGATTATCCAGTAAGAGGTCGAGGGGGAATGGGTGTCGCAGCAATGGATAAAACGATGCGGGGCGGAGCTATTGTCGCGAGTTTTCCCGTGGAACTTGAGGACCAAATAATGTTGGCAACCTCAAACGGTCAGTCAATCCGAGTTCCTATAGAGGGTATCTCTTTCAGATCTAGAAGCGCTGGCGGTGTCAAAGTATTTGATACTAAGGAAAACGAGGAAGTTGTATCAGTAGCTTGGATTGCAGATCAGGGTGATGACGCAGAAGAAGACCCCCAAGAATAATAATCTTTAAACATCTAGAATTAACTACTTCGATAAAGCGTTATTTGGCGGATATTTGGTAATAAACCTCGCCTTCAAGACAAAAATCCAAAGTAATATCGCGCCAAATTGGTGAACGATAGCAATCTCCCATGGAGCAGCATAAATTACCGTTACTATTCCCAAAACCATTTGGAAAAAAGCAATTGCAAAAATCAGATTAAAACCAAACTTTAAACTTTCATTCCCCGATTTTCTGACACTTGACCAACTATAGACGCAAAAAATAAATAGAATATAACCACTAACTCGGTGAACAAATTGTACTAAACCAGGATCCTCAAAGAAATTCCTCCACCAAGGGTTTAAATAAAACAAATCTGGTGGGAAAAATTTACCTGCCATCAAAGGCCAATCGGTATAAGATCTGCCTGCATCAATTCCAGCTACCAGAGCTCCAAATAGAATTTGTAAAAATGTTAAATGTAATAAACCCGTCGATAAAAATATAAATTTTGGATCTGCATTTCTGCGCGCTTGCAGTAAAAATGTTTCGCTTCTCCCTAATAGAAGAACAAACCACGTAATGTATCCAATAATAATAAATGCGAGCCCTAAATGTGTCGCAAGACGATAACTAGCGACATCTAAAACAGTACCAGTCAATCCGCTTGAAACCATCCACCAACCAACTGTTCCCTGAACACCTATTAAAACACCTATAAGTAACAATCTTAGCCGCCAAGGTTTCTGGATTTTTCCAAATGATAATAAAGAAATAAACCCAAAAAACCAAACGAGGCCAATAATACGGCCAAGCTGCCGATGGCCCCACTCCCACCAGTAAATGAATTTAAATTCACTTAAGTTCATGCCTTCGTTTTGTAATTTATACTCTGGGATTTGTTTATATTTGTTAAACTCAGCCGCCCAACTTTCTGCCGAAAATGGCGGTAATGCACCAGTAATAGGTTTCCACTCAGTTATTGATAGTCCACTGTCTGTTAGGCGTGTTAAACCACCTACTAATATAATTAACACAATAAGAACAAATAGGGTTTTCAACCATAACCGAGTTGTATTTCTTATTTTCTCATTGGAGTTTTTCTCAATTATTCCAACACTATTGCTTGCAGTTGGTTTTTCGCTATCCGAAACCTCCTGAAAAATAGCTCTTTTTTTACTCATAATTATTTACCACATCGCTTACAGCAGTATTTACCTGCAACGAACCCTCTATAAATTACAATTAGTAAAAGTATGTATAATCTCAACTTTTTTTATTTGTTCTTAGCAATTGTCTTAGCATACCATAGAAAATTTGCACATCCGAGTTAGTTAGAGGCATTCGAGACCACATATTTCTAAAATTAGCTTTCATACTTTCTGCTTTATCTTCCGGATAAAAAAAGCCAGAATTTTCTAATGCATCTTCAAAATACTGAGCAAGCTTTTCCACTTTCATAACAGCGACCATATCTGATCCCTCTGAGATTGATTTGTCACTGCTTGGATTGGTAGATTTAAGCATCCACTCATAAGCTAATAAGAGAATGCATTGAGCCAAGTTCAGCGATGGGAACTGTTCATTTACTGGAACAGACACAATTGCGTTAGCTTTAATAATATCTGAATTCTCAAGGCCCGATCTTTCAGGGCCAAAGGCAAACCCTACATTTTGCCCCTTGGATATTTTACTAAAAGCAAGTTTGATCGCCTCCTTGGGAGAGTATACTGGTTTTATTAAATCCCTCGGTCTGGCTGTAGTAGCAAAAACGAAATGTTGGTCAGCTATGGCATCATTAAAAGTCGGAAAAATCAATGCTTCGTCTAATAATCGACCTGCGCCACTTGCCATTGAAACCGCTTTTTGATTGGGCCAACCATCCCTTGGTGAAACGATCCGCATGCGTTCTAAACCAAAATTCCACATTCCACGAGCTGACGCGCCTATATTTTCTCCCATTTGCGGATTTACCAAAATAAAACAAGGTTGTTTATTCTCTAATGGCACCTTTAATTCCTTCAAATAGATCAATAAAACTTTTATCCAGACCCAAAGATAAAAATTTGTTTGTTGATATTGGTTAATTTTGTTTTTGGGGTTAATCCTTAGTTACTGACTAAATTGGCTTTTGGAAATGATAAAATCAGAGCAGCCTAAACTTTATATTATAAGTCCAGCTGAATTCGAAATCGAAAGATTTTCCGAAGATTTAAAACCCATACTGGATTCAATTGAGATCTCTTGTTTTAGATTGGCACTCTCTACTCAAGAAGAGAATACTATTGCAAAAACTGCAGATGTTATAAGAGATATTTGTCATTCTAGAGATGTTGCGATTGTTATCGAAGATCATTTTTTATTTGTGCAAAAACATGGACTGGACGGGGTACACTTGTCAGACGGAGCAAGACATGTTCGGAAAGCCCGTAAAGAGTTGGGAAAAGAGGCAATAGTTGGTGCTTTCTGCGGTAATTCAAAACATAACGGGATAACAGCTGGCGAAGCTGGGGCTGATTATATTAGTTTTGGACCACTGAGCAACACGTCTCTCAAAGATGGTACTATTGCAAACCCTGATCTGTTTGCTTGGTGGAGTAAAATCATAGAGGTTCCAGTAGTAGCAGAAGGTGGCCTCGATAAAAAAGTTGTAACCAATCTTGAACGCACAACTGACTTTTTAGCTTTTGGAGATGAACTGTGGAAAGGAAAAAATCCTTTGCATGCGCTTAATCACTTACTGAGTTTTTTGAGTTAGAGACTGCAAAAACATGAGAAGATCTAATTATCTTCTCCGCAGCCACCGCCAACTCTTTTCGTTTAGCAAAATTAGATACTAACAAGGGTTCATGATATCGAACCTCTATACTGCCTTGCCGCCTTGAAGCTATTGTTTTTAATAAATGCATTGCAAATGACATATCACCCCACCAACCGTAAAATCTAGGATCCTCGTTTTTAGGAGCAAAGTAAGTAACGGTTACTGGTTGGATGTAGCATTGTGAATTCAACCCTGACTCAAAAAAAGCCTGAAACAACGCCGATTTAAAAGCTAACACTCGCATACCGTCTGTAGATGTACCCTCTGGAAAAAATAGAAGCCTATGACCCATTTTTATTCTTTGCTCGAATAGTTTTTTCTGGGCAATAGCCTCTTTTGGCTCTCGACGAATAAATAAAGTTCCCGTTGCTTTAGCTAGTAATCCTATACCAGGCCATTTGGCAACTTCTGATTTTGAAACGAAATAAAGCATATGACCGGAATTCAAGGCAAATATATCAAGCCACGAAGTATGATTAGAAACGAAGGCGCCAGGTTGTTGGAGAGGAACACCAAAACGCGTCACTGGAATGGACAATAGCCGAAGGGAAATCTTGCTAACCAAGACCGTTATATACGGCGTAACTGGTCGCCTACCCCCAAACAAGGGCTTTTCAAAAACCCTCAGCACAAATTTCAATATTAAACCGATAAATATAACAAATATGATTGCGCTACCCCGACTAAATACCAATAACCATCCAAAAATTGATATTTTTTTATCAATCGGCTCACCATCTTCACTTATCCAAGTTGTAGTCAAGTAAGGTCCCCTTTGGCAAAAAAACTCTTCCTTTTTTGATCAACTAAAGAAGCATCCATGATCAAGCATACGTCTGTGGTATTGAATTTATGATCTACGTAAGCGTCTAAACCGACTTTTCCTCCAAGTTTTATATAACTTTTAATCAAAGCAGGCATTTTTAAAACCGCCGATTTTCGATCAAGTACATCTGATTTTAAAATATTCATTTTTTGATTGAACGGTTTTTTTGCAACCGGCCTTAAGTTTTCATCAGCCAAATACTGATAATACAAAAAACTTAACGGTTCAGCTAATTCCGATATATCTGTCCCATGAAAGCTTGCCACGCCAAATAGAATTTCTATTTTCCGCTCTAATGCATAATTTTCTACTGCCTGCCATAAGTAAGCCAAAGCAGTTCCCCCTCGATAATCATGTTCCAAACATGATCGGCCCAGCTCTAACAACTTTTTACCAGATCGACGTAAAACTGACAGATCATACTCTTTATCACTATAAAATTCTCCAATTTCAGAAGCTTTCTCACAAGACATAACCCTGTAAACGCCTATAATTGGATTATTTTTTCGAGCATCATCAAATAGTAGAATGTGGTCAAAATAAGGATCAAAACGATCCCGCTCCAAGCCTAAATCATGATCAACCATATCTCCACCCCCACCTAGCTCCTGAACAAAAATACGATAGCGCAATTTCTGTGCGGCTATAAACTCTGATCTGCTATCAGCAATTTTTGTTCTAAATTTTGGAGTATGTTGAAGCATCAATTTCAGTCAATAATTTTAAACGTTATAGTGCAATGGATCACACAATTTCTAAAGTAGATTAATTTGGAACAATTTCTAAACTAATGCATGTGCCATCAATTACAACTTTACCAGTTTCTTCAAAGTTCACTGTTACTTTTCCTTTGATCGATGATTGTACCTGCCCAATACCCCAATCTTTTTCAGTTGGGTGACGGACATACATTCCAGGTTCTAAAAATGGGTTTAAATCATCCAAACTCGTTTCCTTTACTTGAACTAGTTAAACAAAAATAACAAAAAATACTATAAACAAAAATTAGAAAAATGCTCAATCTCTGATCGTTCCCTGCCCCTCGACGAGATATTTAAATGAAGTTAATTGAACAGTCCCAACGGGTCCTCTTGCATGCAACTTTCCAGTTGCAATGCCTATTTCTGCTCCCATACCAAACTCTCCACCATCAGCAAATTGTGTTGAAGCATTATGCATTAAAATAGCGCTGTCTAGCTGATTAAAAAATTCATCTCGAACCTCTAAATTTTCTGTAATTATACAATCTGTATGGCTCGAACTGTAGTTTTTAATATGATTTATTGCTTCTCCCAAATCCGCCACGGTTCTCACTGCTATTTTGCTATCTAAAAATTCGTTTCCCCAGTCATCCTTATTCGCTGCGACTGTTCCAGGTATTTTAACCACTTCTTTATCAGCCCTTACCTCTACTCCAGCATCAAGAAGCATATTAACGATTTCAGAACCCAAGCCGTTTAGTATATCTTTGTTAATTAATAGGCATTCAGCAGCGCCACAGATACCCGTGCGCCTCGTTTTTGAATTCAAAATTACATCAAATGCTTTTCTTGGATCCGCGTCTTTATCAAGATATATGTGAACAATTCCCTCAAGATGGGCAAATACCGGAACTCTTGCTTCCGACTGAACCAGTCTAACCAGACTTTTTCCACCTCTAGGCACAATAACATCAATATACTCTGTCAATTTTAAAAGGCTCGCGACCGCAGCCCTATCTCTAGTTGGAATAAGTTGTATAGATTCGGCGGGTAAATTCACTTTTGACAAACCATCTTGCAGACAATTATGGATAGCAACGGAACTATTATAGCTTTCGGAACCCCCCCGCAAAATTACTGAATTTCCCGCTTTCAAACAAAGGGCACCGGCGTCAGCGGTTACATTTGGACGACTTTCGTAAATTACGCCAATTACACCTAAGGGTGTACGAACTCTTTTAATTTCAAGACCATTCGGGCGTCTCCATGACTGCATAATTTCACCAATGGGGTCATCTTGATTGGCTATCGCTTTCAGCCCATCAATCATTGAAGCTATTCGCTCTTCATTCAAAAGCAACCGATCCATCAAAGCATTTGACAAGCCTTTAGATGCTCCAATATCAAGGTCTTTTTTATTTTGGTCTAAAATATTTTCTGTATTTTCCTTAATCGATTCAGCACCAAAAATTAATGCCTCTTTTTTTTGCAGACTAGATGCAACAGCTAAACTCCGAGACGCTTCTTGAGCTTTTTTGCCAATATCAACAAGCAGAGAATGTATATCAGACATAACCAACCTTAAATTGCTAAATCGTCTCGGTGAACCACTGCAGTTCTGCCAGCATAACCGAGAATATTTTCTATTTCATTACTATTTTGGCCAATAATTAATTTGGCTTCTACTGCAGGGTACGCACATATACCTTTAGCTAATTCACGTCCATGGGTTGAATAAATACTTACTATATCTCCTCTTGAAAAATTGCCTTCAATACTGGTTATGCCAATAGGAAGAAGGCTCTTTCCCTCATTTAAAGCAGACACAGCGCCCTGATCGATTATCAAACTACCGACAGACTTTTGGGATGAAATCCATCTTTTTCTGGCGGTTTGTGGGTCTACATTCGGCTTAAACCAAGTGCAATTTGCCCCCTTCTCCAGCTCCATTATCGGGTTTGGAACGTCCCCTTTAGTAATCACCATAGCGCAACCAGCCTGCGTAGCCGCTCTAGCGGCCATGAGTTTTGTTTTCATTCCACCTTTAGAAATACCCGAAACACCTTCACCTGCCATTTCTTCAATTTCCGGAGTTATTTCTTTAATTATATCTAATCTTTTTGCTTCTGGATTTGTTAACGGATTACTCGAATACAAACCATCAACATCTGATAATAGGATTAAGTTATCAGCACTAACCGTCGCCGCGATCTGAGCAGCCAACCTATCGTTATCCCCATAACGAATTTCATCGGTAGCAACGGTATCGTTCTCGTTAACTATCGGAACAACACCAAAAGTTAGTAGCCTTTCCATAGTAGCCCGTGTGTTTAGATATCTTCTGCGATTAGCACTATCTTCCAAGGTAACTAAAATTTGTGCTGTCTTAACAGAGAATGGCGCTAATACTTCTTCATATGCACGTGCCAACCTAATTTGACCAACTGCAGCCGAGGCCTGACTATTCTCTAAAGAAAGCTCAGCATCTTGTAATCCAAGAATTCCTCGTCCAAGAGCAATAGAGCCAGAAGACACTAACACAATATCGATACCCCTAGATTTAAGTGAAGACACATCCGAAGCCAACGACTCAAGCCAAGTTAAGTTCAAATCTCCAGAGTTTTTATCCACCAAGAGAGTTGAGCCCACTTTTATTACAATACGTTTCGCTTTAGTTAAGGATGCCATTCTAACGACCCTTTCTCTTCCTCGACATCTGGGACTTTTCCCTTATCGACTTCAATACGAATTGCTCTAAGAAGATTTTCAATTCCTTCTCCGCTTACAGCGGAAATCATAAATACTGGTTCGTCAATAATTTTTACCAGTTGTTCTTTATATAACTTTCTTTCATATTCACCGAAGGCATCTATTTTGTTCAATACTGTTATACGAGGCTTATCTGACAGCGCATTTCCATATTGATTAACTTCTTCCATTACAGTGCTGAAATTATTTATAAAATCATCATTTGTAATATCTAAAATATGTACTAATACAGAACAGCGCTCCACGTGCCCAAGGAAAAGATCACCCAACCCATGTCCTAAATGGGCTCCCTCAATCAGACCTGGTATATCGGCAACGACAAATTCACTGGAGTCGATGCCTACCACTCCCAAATTCGGATAGAGTGTTGTGAAAGGATAATCTGCTATTTTGGGCCGTGCATTAGATGTTGCTGAAAGAAACGTGGATTTCCCAGCATTTGGCATACCAAGCAATCCAACATCAGCAATTAATTTTAGTCGCAACCAAATTATTCTCTCAACACCTTCTTGGCCTGGGTTGGCCTTCCTTGGGGCTTGGTTAGTCGATGATTTGAAATGCAAGTTTCCAAATCCACCGTTGCCTCCTTCAGCCAATAAAGCCCGACTTCCTACGTCGGTTAAATCAGCCAACAAAGTTTCTTGATCCTCATCTAGAATTTCTGTTCCGACTGGCACCTTCAAAACTTTATCATTTCCATGGGGTCCAGAACGTTGCTTTCCCATACCGCTCTTTCCGTTGTCAGCAAAGAAGTGTTGCTGATAGCGGAAGTCAATGAGTGTATTCAAGCCTCCCACAGCTTCTGCCCAAACAGAACCACCATGTCCCCCGTTACCTCCATCAGGTCCGCCAAATTCTATATTTTTCTCACGCCGAAAACTAACCGAACCCGCCCCTCCAGAGCCTGAGCGGATATAAACTTTGACTAGGTCCAAAAACTTCATAGAGCGACTTTCATATCTTTTCCCCGCGATAAACCTTTTATTGCAATGTCTCAAGGTTTTCGTTTAAACCGCTCAACGAAATTATTCGTGAATCAAACAAAATTTTAAATTATGAGCTCGCAATCGCAAGGCTAACAAAAATTACTGTAAGCCCTGCAAAAAATAGCATCAGATACCGCTCGTATACTGACCCACTCACCAATATTGCTATTCTTTCACCAAAGAGGGTCCAAATAGGATGGCAAACGACCTGGACACCAAATAAACAAAAAGCAACAGTTGCGGTAGAATAAAGAACGGGACTTATTGGATCTACAAAATTAGTGAAACCTGTTGTTATTAGGGCCCAAGCTTTTGGATTCAGGGGATGTACTATGAGACCAGAAAGAAAACCAGGGGCAGGTCTATCAGACGTTTTTGCTGATATACGCATATTGGCTATACGCCAAGCTAACCATAAAATATACCCAGCAGAAATATACTTAAAAAAGATAAAAATATAAGGATGATCTTTATTTAGGAGCATTAAGCCAAAACCAATCGGCCAAATTATTATTTGTTTTCCGACAATTACGCCAAATACAAAAGGGAGTGCATTACGAAAGCCATACTTTGCACCAGTAGATAGCATAATCATATTTGCTGGCCCTGGAGTAGCAATTTGACTGAAGGCAAATAGTAAAAAATGAAATAAAGACAGTACCATTAAATTTTTCAGACTCTAAATAAAAAGGCTCGGCAAATATGCCGAGCCCCTATAAAATTAATATTTTAATAGCTTATTCAGCGGCTTTGCTAGAAGGTAGAACTGAAATAAATGTGCGGTTTTTCAATCCTTTATGAAACTTCACATTGCCCTCAACTGTTGCAAAGATAGTGTGATCTTTGCCCATCCCAACGCCCTCTCCTGGCCACATTTTAGTACCTCGCTGACGAACGATGATGTTACCTGGGGTAGCAGACTGGCCTCCGAAGATTTTTACACCAAGTCTTCTACCTGCTGAGTCACGTCCATTTCGTGATGACCCTCCAGCTTTTTTATGTGCCATACCTAGTTCTCCTTATCCCTTAAGCTTTTCTTTAGCTTGATCGATCCAGCCTTCTTTTTCAACGCGACCTTTCGACGAAATTTTCTCGTTAATCGCCTCTACTTCTTTTGCAGACCAAGCGGCTATTTGCTCAAAACTTTTGACGCCAGCGGCGTGCAGTTTTTTCTCAAGCGCAGGACCAACACCCGATAACTGTTTCAAATCATCAGAAACTGTAGTCGTTGTTTTTTTCTCTTTAGCCGGCGCCGACTTTTTAGCTTTTGCTTCTTTCTCAGGCTTAACCTCCTTGGCTGGTTTAGCCTCTTTTTTAACTGGTTTCTTGGGAGATTTTTCTACCTTTGTTTTCAAATCAGCTGATTTTTTTGGTTTCACACTTTCAACAAATTTAAATTCGACCGACCCCGAACCAACGGCTTCCTGCACTTTCGATTTATCTGCACCAGTAGCCAAAATGTCTGTAACCCGAACTAGCGTTAAGTATTGACGATGCCCACGAGTTCGCTTTGAACTGTGTTTTCGTCTACGCTTTACAAACTTTATAGTTTTTTCACCTTTAATCTGGTCAATCACATCGGCCTGCACAGCTGCTCCTGCAACCAAGGGAGAGCCTACAACAGTTTTATCTCCACCAAGCATCAATATTTGATTGAATTGTACCTTGTCACCGGCGTTTGCGGCTAGTCTCTCAACACGCAAAATATCGCCTGTCTGAACTTTATACTGCTTTCCGCCTGTTTTCACGACAGCAAACATATCTATAATCCTAAATAATCGCGTTCTTTGGCCACAAATGTGTTTTGGTTGAACCGCCGGGAACAGCGCGCCTGATGGCGTTGTTAAATTAATGTTATCCGCGGCTTATGTTTATTTTTTTTTTACTTGTCAATGGAACATTTACAATTAATCCCACAATCTCAAAGATAAAAATCATTGATAAACTAATTGAAATGTATCTTTATTTCTTAGAGCTTATCGAAAGTAGGGAAAATATTTTTCATTTTTTCAAATTGAAAGTTTAAAAAATGACTAAAAAAATTTTGGCATTTGGGGATAGTAATACATTTGGCACACCCCCGATGCTTTTAAGAGACGGAAATAGTGTTCGATACGGAGAAAATATCCGTTGGCCAATGATAATGCAAAATTATTTAAATCCAGACTGGAAAGTTATAGAGGAAGGCCTTCCAGGAAGAACTACCTCCCTGCCCGATCCAGAAATGGGCGATCATATGAATGGGCAACTTGGTTTAAAAATCGCATTAGATAGCCATGGACCAATTGATTTACTGGTAATCATGCTTGGAACAAACGATAGCAAAATTCAGTTTGGATTAGAGGCAACACAAATCGCGTCGGGATTAGCTAGTCTTTTGAATATCGCCAATACGCCTGACATGCAGCGCAAACATAACAATTTTGAAATCCTAATTATTACTCCTCCACAAGTTAAGGAGCAAAAAGCTTTAGAAAAAATTTTTTTCAATGCAAAAGAAAAAACAGCAGCACTAGATCATTTCTATAATCAAATTGCTGAAAAGTATGAAGCTAACAAAATTAATGCTGGTGATTTTATAGAAACTAGTGAAACCGATGGCGTTCATTTTGAACCAGAAGCACATAAAATATTGGGCAAAACGGTAGCAGACTATATCTTGGCGAACTTATCATAATAAAAAATTCTGAATTAAGTCAAAACAAGATGTCGCATTCAGACAAGCTTTTATTTATTGATTGAAGTCCCATTTTAGTATGAGAAAAAACATGCAGAATCAAATATCTAAAGTGCAACTGGTTAAAGTAACTATCGGAGCAACAAGGGGACGCGCAGCTCGCGGACGACCTTAAATTTACTAATATTTGAAGCGCTACTTTAACTTGAATAACGGTAAATCAATATGTCTAATTCTATTTCCCGCCGCTCCGGAGGTCGAACAGCACGCAGGACAGCACGATCTGCTCCCCTAGCAGAACATCTTCGTCCAGTTAAAGCTGGTATGATCGGTGGATCTTACTCCCCCTTGTCTTCTGAGGGTGAAAAAAAAATACATAACGCGGCATTGGATGCTCTGGAGTTTATCGGTCTAGCGGATGCTCCACAATCTGGTATCGATAATATGGTCAAAGCCGGAGCTATTTTGGGTGATGATGGGCGTTTAAGGTATCCCCGTTCGCTTGTAGAAGATGCACTTGCCTCCGCAAATAGAAATGTAATTTTGTGTGGCCGAGATCAAAAACATGATCTGGATTTATCGGGGAATCGCGTTCATTTTGGTACAGCTGGCGCCGCGGTTCATATCGTAGATGTCCTCAATAATGAGTATCGTGACAGTAAAGTTAAAGACCTTTTTGACGCAGCTTGTATTGTTAACGAATTAGATAATATTCATTTTCTTCAACGCCCAATGGTCTGTAGAGACATAGTTGACAACAGGGAAATGGACTACAACACTGTTTATGCGTGTTGTGCTGGCACAACAAAACATGTCGGTACCTCATTTACTGAACCATCCTTTGTTTCCGATGCCATAAAAATGCTACATACAATAGCCGGGGGTGAGGCAGCTTGGCGCGAGCGGCCATTTGTTTCCAACTCAAATTGTTTTGTTGTACCTCCAATGAAATTTGCGACCGAAAGCTGTCAGGTAATGGAAGCTTGCATAGAGGCTGGTATGCCAATTTTACTGTTGAGTGCAGGTCAAGCCGGCGCGACAGCACCTGCACCAATTGCCGGAGCAATTGTCCAAGCCGTCGCAGAGTGTCTTGCCGGTTTAGTTTATGTCTATTCGATAAAGCCTGGCCATCCTTGTATTTTTGGCACATGGCCTTTTGTTTCAGATTTGAGAACTGGCGCCATGTCGGGCGGCAGTGGCGAACAAGCACTATTGACAGCTGGATGTGCTCAAATGCATAGATTTTATGATTTGCCTGGTGGAGCGGCAGCGGGAATTGCCGATGCAAAAATGCCAGATATGCAAGCCGGCTGGGAACAGGCTATGTCGAACGTTATGGCTGGTCTTACCGGTCTCAACATGGTTTATGAAGCGGCCGGAATGCATGCTTCACTTTTAGGGTTTTGCCTCGAATCCTTGATCATTGGAGACGATCTTTTGGGGCAAGCGATGCGCTGCGTCAGAGGTATTGAAGTCACTGAAGACAGCGTTAGCCTGGATGTTATTAAAAGTACGTGCCTAGAGGGGCCAGGGCATTTTTTAGGTTCAGAGCAAACATTAAGCCTGATGCAAACTGAGTATATTTATCCATCTTTGGGAGACAGAACGTCGCCCAAAGAATGGGTTGAACTTGGCAAACCTAATTTAGTTCAAAAGGCAATTGAGAAAAAAGAAAATATCTTAAACAATGCTATAAAAAAAATTGATCCCATAATCGATAAAAAACTTAGATCTGAATTTAATATTCATTTGGCATGAGCACAACACCACTAATCAAAACTGCTAAATTAATGAATATTTATTTTTAATTTTATTTACTGGTATTCTCCGAAGAAACCCTATAGGCCGCGCCGTGAATTATAGAGGTATTCCAATATGGATATTCGTAATATTGCCATTATCGCACACGTAGATCACGGAAAAACTACCTTAGTAGACGAGCTACTTAAACAGTCAGGCGCATTTCGGGCTAACCAAAATGTGTCCGAGCGCGTAATGGATAGCAATGACCTAGAACGCGAGCGTGGTATTACGATCTTGGCCAAAGCGACGTCTGTAGAGTGGAGAGAAACGCGGATAAATATTGTAGATACTCCTGGTCACGCCGACTTCGGTGGAGAAGTTGAGCGCATCCTTAGTATGGTTGATGGCGTTGTTCTGTTGGTTGATGCAGCAGAAGGCCCAATGCCGCAAACAAAATTTGTAACATCCAAAGCTTTAAATTTAGGACTGCGTCCAATAGTTGTTTTGAACAAAGTTGATAAATCTGACGCTGAACCTGATCGAGCTTTAGATGAGTGCTTTGATTTGTTTGCTTCATTAGATGCCAATGAAGATCAGTTGGACTTTCCCCATATGTATGCCTCAGGTCGGGCAGGCTGGGCCGATCATGAATTGACTGGCCCTAGAAAAGACCTGAGCGCCCTATTTGACTTAGTAATAAATCATGTGCCTGTCCCCGGACAATTAAGTAAAAAAAATGAAGATTTTAGAATGCTTTCAACAACGCTTGGCCACGATCCTTTTGTTGGCCGAATTTTGACAGGTAGAATAGAAAGTGGGCAAATAAAGATAGGTTCCACTGTTCAAGCACTTAGTCGTATAGGACAAAAAATTGAACAGTTCAGAGTAACAAAAATATTAGCTTTCAGAGGCTTATCAATGAAAGATATTGAAGAAGCTACCGCGGGCGATATTGTTTCACTGGCTGGAATGAATAAAGCTACTGTTTCAGATACTTTATGCGCGCTAGCCGTGGAAGAAGCAATTGAAGCTCTTCCTATAGACCCACCAACTATCAGTGTTACCTTTGGAATAAACGATAGTCCCCTGGCTGGGCGTGAAGGAAGTAAAGTACAGAGCAGAGTTATTAGAGAAAGACTGCTAAAAGAGGCGGAAAGCAATGTCGCAATAAAAATCTCCGAAACTCCAGGCGGTGATACATTTGAAGTCGCTGGACGTGGGGAGTTGCAAATGGGAGTACTGATTGAAAATATGCGGCGTGAGGGTTTTGAACTATCAGTTTCTCGACCACAAGTACTTACTCAAAAAGACGAAATGGGAAAAACCCTAGAGCCTATTGAAGAAGTCACTATTGATGTTGACGATGAGTATTCTGGAGCGGTTATTGAAAAAATAACAGGAACTCGAAAAGGGGCTCTTGTTGAAATGCGTCCATCAGGATCCAATAAAACAAGAATAATAGCTCATGTTCCATCGAGAGGTTTGATTGGTTATCACGGTGAGTTTTTGACTGATACTAGAGGTACAGGGATATTAAATCGTGTTTTTCACAGTTGGGCAGAACATAAAGGTGCAATTCCAGGTCGAAGAGCTGGAGTTCTAATATCTATTGAAAATGGTGAATCAGTTGCCTACGCGCTTTGGAATTTAGAAGAAAGAGGTCGTATGTTTTTAGGCCCACAAACCAAAGTTTATGAGGGAATGATCATCGGCGAGCATAGCAGAGAAAATGATCTTGAAGTTAACCCACTCAAAGGTAAAAAATTGACGAATGTCCGGGCCTCTGGATCAGATGAAGCAGTTCGCCTTACCCCTCACATAAAATTTAGCCTAGAGGAAGCCATTGCATATATTGATAATGATGAGTTGGTTGAGGTAACGCCTGACAGCATTCGCTTGCGAAAAAGATTTTTAGATCCACATGAAAGAAAACGAAGAGCCAAAGAAGTAAACGTAACTTAGTATTAATTTACCTATTGGATTTTAAAAAAAAGCGCCGACTTTCGAAGGCGCTATCTTTGGTTGTATAATTTCGAAATGAAGTATTAACGCTTTGAAAACTGAAAAGAGCGTCTGGCTTTTCTCTTACCATATTTCTTACGCTCAACAACTCGACTATCACGTGTGAGGAACCCTGCAGATTTCAACGCTCCGCGTAGGGAGGGTTCATATAGTTGTAGTGCCTTTGAAATTCCATGTTTTACTGCTCCAGCCTGGCCCGAAAGACCACCACCTTTCACTGTTGCATTCACGTCGAATTGGTCTTCTACCCCCGCTACTTGAAAAGGCTGGCGTAAGATCATTTGCAAAACAGGGCGTGCAAAATACGAGTTCATCTCTTTTCCGTTGACGACTACTTTACCGGAACCCGGTTTTATCCAAACTCTGGCAATTGCGTCTTTTCTCTTACCGGTGGCATAAGAGCGGCCAAAGTCATCGCGCTTTGGTTCACGAACTATTGTGGTTTCAACGATTGCTTCAGCAGAGGTCGCAACTGTTTCTAAGTCTCCCAAACTTTTGATATCTTCTGCCATTTTATGCAACCCTTGTGTTTTTAGAATTCATTGATTTTACGTCTAATATCTCTGGAGCTTGTGCTTCGTGAGGATGGTCAGCGCCAGCATAGACTCTCAAATTAGTCATTATCCTTCGGCTTAAACGATTACTAGGCAACATCCGTTTCACTGCTAACGTCAGAACCCTTTCTGGGTGATCACCATCTAATATTTGCTCTTTAGTTCGTGATTTGATTCCACCAGGATACCCAGTATGCCAATAGTAATTTTCTTGACGCTTGTTGCCGGTTAGTTGAACTTTATCTGCATTAATAACAATTACGTTATCACCACAATCCATGTGAGGGGTAAAGGATGGCTTATGCTTCCCTCTTAATCGATTTGCTATTATCGAAGCTAATCTACCTAAAACTAATCCCTCGGCATCGATAAGTATCCACTTTTTCTCGATATCCGCAGGAGTCGCAGAAAATGTTTTCATAAAAAATTTCCTCTTTATTACTTTTGTGTCATGTAAACAAAAAGTTTGGAGGTTGATACTGAGCCAACTACCTATAGTCAATGGAGAAAAGAAATAATTTTTATATTAAAATCAATATTTTAAAAATGGGGTAATATAATACCTCACAAATGAAATAACTATTATTTTGTTTATGCATCTAATTCGCTATCCCAATATAGAAAATCCATCCAACTGTCATGAAGGTAGTTAGGTGGAAATTTGCGTCCTAAATTTTGCAATTCAGGAGCAGTTGGTTGTCTCGGCTTTCGCCTCAGGTGCAACCCTGCCCGCCCCAAAGACTTAGAGCCTTTTCGAAGATTACATGGGCTACACGCGGCTACCACGTTGTCCCATCTTGTTGTGCCGCCCGAAGCACGAGGAATAACATGATCAAATGTTAATTCTCCCCGATTTCCACAGTATTGGCATCTGAACTCATCACGTAAGAATAAGTTAAACCTTGTAAATGCAACCCTTTTTTGGGGCTTCACATAATCTTTCAAAACGACAACAGAGGGTATTTTTATTTTTATCGTAGGGCTGTGAACAAATTTATCGTACTGAGCAACAATATCAACACGCTCCATGTAAGCTGCTTTAACTGCATCCTGCCAACACCAAAGTGACAAAGGATAGTATGATAAAGGTCTGTAATCAGCGTTTAAAACTAAAGCCGGATGATGCTTTATGGTGCTCGGATCTTTCGATAACTCACCGTCTATAAACTCACCCATACTTAATGACCCCCAATCATTTTTATTGTAAGATTTATTATCTCTCATAAATACTATATATCGTATTTAAATTGTATCAAGCCTCTCCATATAGCTATTCTTAAAGATGATGTTGTAGTCTCAATCACAAAAATCCAAGCTTATCTCGAATAAAAGCCAAAGCAACTGATAAACCATCAGGGGCAATGCCATGACCTGTATCTTTCATTACGTGAGCAAATACATCTTTGAAACCAGCTTTTTGTAATCCTTCAACAGCCGATGGTAGAGATTGGACAGGCACTACATCATCTTGATCCCCGTGCACTAATAAAATAGGCGGCTTACAATTTACTTCGTCCACTAGGGCCTCAGGTTCTAAAAGCCTACCTGAAAAGGCGACCAATCCAGCAATCTCATCTTCGCGCCGAGGAACTATGTGCAGAGCGAGCATAGTGCCCTGGGAAAAACCAAATAAGACAACTTGTTCCGGTAATAAATCTTCGTCAACCATCAACGCATCAAGAAAAGCATTTAGATCGTTTGCTGCAGCTACCATACCTCGCATGCTTTCTTCCTCTGAAGACCCGTCAATCCAAGGAATGGGAAACCACTGAAAACCAAAGGGAGACCCAGCACAGCTTTCGGGAGCATCAGGAGCAATAAACAAAGTATCAGGTAAATGCTCAGAAAGTGAATCTGCGAGCCCTAAAAGGTCAGCACCATTTGCTCCATATCCATGAAGAAAAACAACTGCTGATCGGATCGATCCAGAGAGTGCATCTTTTCGTTCAGAATTGAGTATTCGGGTCAACGAATTCCCTCCCGTTTTTTTTGGTGATTATAATAAGACCAGAGTAATCTAGCCGCAACGGCTTGCCAAGGCGACCAATCTTTAGCCATAGATCTTAATTCCTTCTCACTTGGGCGTTCTTGAAGATTAAATAGCGAACGTGTTGCTTCTTGAAGAGCTAAATCTCCAGGAGCGAAAACATCTGCTCGACCTAAGCTAAACATAGCATAAATCTCAGCAGTCCAGTTTCCTATTCCGGATACTTGCGTGAGTTCACTTACAACTTGCGAAGTCGGCATAGTCCTTAAAGATCTATAATTGATTTTAGCATTTGCTAACGACCTCACATATTTTATTTTCTGTTTACTCAATCCAACATCTCGCAGTTCTTCATCTGATACTTTTCTGATCTTTTGGATTTTATTCAACCCTGCCAATTCTAGTTTGTTCCAAATTGCATCTGCCGCAGCTACACTAAGTTGCTGGGATACTATAGTTGACAAAAGACGCTCGAAACCTTCAGAACCCCTTCTGAGTGGAATTTCCTCAACTATATTTATTGCTTGGTTAAATTTCGGTTCAAGTTTTGTTAAAGCGGCCAAACCCTCAGAAATACATTCTTGAGATATTATTACGCGCTCATCCATTTGAACCTCAATCTAAAAAACTATTATAAAACTTTTGTAATTTTGAATTTAAAATAATTTACCACGTTAATAAATCAGTTTGTTATTTTAATAAGTCCTTGAACATCAAACTGTAAACGCGTACCGCCAGTTTATGTCTACTAAAGGTGATAATCATTTAGCGAAACGTAACGTTGCTGTTTTGATATGCGCTCAAGCTATACTTGGTTCACAGATGCCAATGATTTTTACTGTCGGTGGACTAGCTGGTCAGTCTCTAGCCTCAAACGCTTGCTTTGCAACCCTTCCTATTTCAATGATCGTGCTGGGCTCTATGATTACAGCTTCCCCTCTATCAAACTTAATGCAAAAATTTGGAAGAAAATTTGGTTTTTTTATCGGAGCAATAGGTGGATTTACTGGAGGCATCATCGGAGCCGCCGGTCTGGCGACTGGCTCTTTTTATATTTTTCTGCTTGGAAGCTTTTTAACAGGTATTTACATGTCTGCACAAGGTTTTTACCGATTTGCAGCAACCGATACCGCAACTAAAAGTTTTAGACCCAAGGCTATTTCTTACGTTATGGCTGGTGGATTAGCCTCTGCAATAATTGGTCCGCAAATTGTTAAAATCTCAGCAGAAGCTATGATAATTCCGTTTCTTGGGACATACATCGCAGTCGTTATTTTAAACTTTGTAGGCTCATTTTTATTTTTGTTTTTAAAAATGCCAAAGCTTGAGAAAAAAAATACATATGATCTAGATAAGCGATCTCATAAGCAACTGGTATCTACACCTCGCATTGCTGTGGCAATGATTTGCGCCATGGTTTCTTATGCAATGATGAACTTAGTTATGACGTCCACACCTTTAGCAGTGGTTGGTTGTGGATATTCTCCTAGTGATGCAGCGAATGTTGTTTCAGCACATGTTATTGCAATGTTTTTACCTTCATTTTTTACAGGACATCTAATTACTCGATACGGCGAAGAATTAATTGTGTGTATTGGACTATTTTTTCTTGCTTTTGCTGGAATTGTAGCACTATCGGGTGTTCAGCTAGAAAACTTCTTTATAGCGCTTATTTTTATAGGATTAGGTTGGAACTTTGGCTTCATCGGTGCAACTACGCTCTTAACTAACAGCCATTCTGAAGCCGAACGTGGCAGGATCCAAGGCATGAATGACCTATTTGTTTTTGGTGGTGTAACAGTAGCTTCATTCTCATCAGGAGGGCTAATGAACTGCATTGGCGGGGATCATTTGACAGGTTGGACAGCTGTGAATCTAGCGATATTTCCGATGCTCTTGATCGCGGGAGCAGCTTTGCTTTGGCTTATGAGAAATAAAAACCCTAATTATATCAATTCATAAAGTATTCATAAAGTATATTAAACTGGACCTTTCAAAATCTTATACATGCAATCCAAAACCGAAAAAATCTTACTGTATCGTAAGGCTTTGTAGACGTTTTTACATAGTCTGGTTTCCTTGAAAACTGTTTTAGATAAAAGCTTGTATCCCACACAAATCTGCGGATAGCATTCTTTGGCTTTTGTAATTTTTCAACCTCAAGCAAGCCCTCTTCTAATTGAGTTTTTCCCCATTGCAAAAAATTTTGAATAATTTCCTCCTCAGGTTTCGGAAACGGGGCCCTACCCCTTTCAGTAAATTTCTTGCTAGCTTTACAATATTGGACAACACCAATTGCATTACCCAAAAGCCTACCAATTTTTTGCGATCCCCCAAGAAGTTCAGCAGCCACTGCCCAAATATTGCCAGAGGTGCAGTCAATATAATTTAATAGTTCTTTCTGGTTCAGATGCGGATCAGTATTTATATCCCAAGAACGAGCCGTTATGTTTTCCTTAATTAATTTTGATTGTGACCGGCTCAAGATATCTTCTAAAGGCGATGTCACAAAGTGCCTGCGGACAGCTTTGTCTGACTCAATTTCTTCAATTGCCTCAAGCCACCATCGCAACCTAATTTCAGAAATTAAACTTTCTCTACTCATCCAAGGAGCTCTAGAAATTTCTATATTTGCTGCCATTAAAACAAATAAATCAGATCTCAACTTTGGATCTAGGGTCATTATGACTCTGTAGCGCTCATAATCACCCTGTTTCACTAAGTTAGCGCACTGAATTATGTCATCCGATAATTCCAAAACCCGTTCCAATATAGAATTTCGCTAATGCGTGGTAACAATTTTTCTTTGTGTATTTGTATCCCTAACTAATTTCCAGTTGATCGCATCCAAAAGCGCTTCGAAACTAGCATCAACAATATTGGGTGAAACACCAACTGTTGACCAGCGCACTCCATTCTTATCTTCACTATCAATAACGACACGCGTTACAGCCTCTGTTCCTCCCTGAGTTATGCGAACCTTGAAATCAACTAATTTTATGTCATTAATTAATTTTTGATAACTTCCAAGATCTTTAGTCAGAGCTTTTGACAGAGCATTAACAGGACCTCTGTCCGAACCAACTTCATCCATACTTTCACTAGCAGAAAGTTTTTTTTCGCCATCTACCTTGACGACAACAACGGCCTCCGACAAACTTACCAATTTATTGTACTTGTTTTTGCGCCTTTCTACGGTCACTCGGTATCTTTTAACTTCGAAAAAAGTTGGTAACTCGCCCAGTTCACGACGGGCTAAAAGCTCAAAGCTTGCCTGGGCAGTATCAAATGAATAACCAACAGCCTCTCGCTCTTTCACAATTTCAAGAATTCGGCCAATAGCTAGATCATTTTTTTTAACACTGAGACCTGCTTCTTTTAGTCGGCTAACCAAGTTAGACTGCCCCGCCTGGTTAGATACAGGAATTATTCTGCTATTTCCGGTTAAAGAAGGATCTATATGTTCATATGTAGTTGGATCTTTAATAATAGCAGAGGCATGGAGACCCGCTTTGTGTGCAAAAGCAGAAGCCCCGACATAAGGAGCCTGTTTTAAAGGAATTCGGTTTATTATGTCATCTAATTGGCGAGAAATTCGGGTAAGGCTCGATAGCGAACCCATTGATATCCCTGTCTCAAATCTATCTTTATAAGGCTGCTTTAGCAATAAAGTTGGGATGATAGAAGTTAGGTTTGCGTTTCCACACCTTTCTCCTAAACCATTTAATGTGCCTTGTATTTGGCGTACGCCAGCATCAATCGCTGCTAATGTATTCGCTACAGCATTTTCAGTATCGTTGTGTGCATGAATACCCAAACAATCACCGGCTATCCCATAGTTTATAACATCCTCAACTGTTTTTCTTATTTCGTTTGGAAGAGAGCCACCATTCGTGTCACATAAAACAACCCATTTCGCTCCGGCATCCAGAGCTGACTTTAAAGTTTGGACCGCATAATCAGGATTATCCTTAAATCCATCAAAAAAATGCTCCGCATCATAAATAACCTCTCTCTTGTTATCAACCAAATGACTAATTGAATTAGAAATATTGGTTAAATTTTCATCAAGAGAGATACCCAAAGCTTTTTCAACATGAAAATCATGAGATTTTCCCACCAAGCAAACAGCAGATGTGCCTGAATTAAGTACAGCGGAAAGAATTTCGTCATTTGCCGCTGATCGGCCGGATCTCTTTGTCATTCCAAAAGCCGTAAAAATTGCCTTCGTTTTCTCTTTCCGTTCAAACAACTCGCTGTCGATAGGATTAGCGCCTGGCCAACCGCCCTCTATGTAATCAACACCCAAACCATCTAGTGAATGGGTAATAGCCATTTTTTCATCTATTGAAAACTGAACGCCCTGTGTTTGTTGTCCGTCACGCAAAGTCGTATCATAAATATATAATCGTTCTTTCTGCATTTGATACCTAATTCAAACCATAAAAATTTATTATTTTGTCCACTTCTTGAAGATCGAAACTCGCGTTTGGTACTAGAGCAACATTAGATTTTCCAATTTGGACATCTACCCCTGCGTTTGTTAGTTTAGACCTCAACTCATCAATATTTTCAAAATTTTTACTTTCAATGGCCCGTTTCCTAAGATCTGTAAAGAGTCCCTCCAAAGAACTCATATCGACATCTGCGCACCAGTCACTCAATTCCTGAGTTAAAATACCTAAAAAATTAGCACCAGCTTTGAGCTTCCCTATTTCCCCATTACTAGCATAATTATGAAGTAACGAAATAACGCCAGCAGTATTCAAGTCGTCAGATAAAATCTTAATAGCTTCCTCTGGTAATGGGACAATTTCAAAATTATTTTTCAATAATCCTCGCCATTTTCTCAGAATGTTTTTGGCTTCTAAGGCTTTTGAGTTATTCCAATCCATTGGCTTGCTATAATGGGTCGAGAGAAATACAAATCTGATCACTTCACCAGGATATCCCTGATCAAGTAAATCACGAACTGTAAAAAAGTTGCCAAGGGATTTAGACATTTTTTTTCCATCAACTTGAAGCATTTCGTTATGCAACCAATAACGCGCAAATTCACTTTCAGGGTATGCGCAACAGCTTTGAGCTATCTCATTTTCATGATGTGGAAACTGTAAATCGTTACCACCGCCATGAATATCGAAATTGGCACCAAGCAATTCATGGGCCATAGCCGAACACTCTATGTGCCAACCTGGTCGCCCCCTTCCCCAAGGACTTTCCCAACCTGGTAAATCTTGTTCAGAGGGCTTCCACAATACAAAATCCATGGGGTTTCGCTTATAGGAAGCAACCTCCACTCGGGCACCTGCAATCATATCCTCTATACTTCGTCCAGATAGTCTTCCATAATTTTTGTAATTTGAAACAGAAAAAAGCACATGGCCTTCATCTGTATATGCAAAACCTCCTTTTATTAAGCGCTCAATGTAACTAATCATCTCAGGAATAAAATCTGTTGCTCTCGGCATTAAGTTAGGTTCTAAGTTTCCCAAAGCTGCCATATCTTCCAAATACCATTTAATGGTTTCAGAAGTTATATCATTTATTGGCCGACCGCTCTCTAAAGACTTATTGTTAATTTTGTCATCAATATCAGTAAAATTTCTCACGTAGTTTATGTTATCAATTCCGTAAGTTTCGATCAAAAGCCGGTATAAAACATCAAACATTATTACATTGCGGGTATTTCCAAGATGAGCGCGATCATATACTGTCGGGCCGCATAGGTAGAGCCTGACATTATTTTCATCTAAAGGAACAAAAGTCTGCTTTTTTCTTGTAAGCGTATTATACAGTTTAATTTTTATCATTCATTTTCGGTTATTGAAATATGACGTGACCGCAATAGCAAGAACAAGTGCCTTTGGAAATGACAAATCACTTGGGTATCAAAAAAATAGATGCAGCAAAATTAACAAATTTATGTAAATTATTCATTTCTGATTTGACATCACATGAATTAATAGACCGTAATGCTCAAAATTTCTTTTCGGAACAATAGCATGAAACCTTCCAATCGTATCGAAAATATAACAAGTGGTGGTTCTGACGGATGGGAAATTTTTTATAAAGCCAGAAAAATGATGTCCTCTGGTATTAATGTAATAGAGCTCAGTATTGGCGAACATGACATCGGAACCGACCCATCCATACTCAAATCAATGCATAAGGCTGCCATAAATGGGCAGACTGGATATGCCCCAGTCCCAGGCATTGAGGAATTGAGAGCCTTAATCGCACATCGAACTGAAAAGAAAACTGGAATTAAAACAAATCTAGAGAATGTAATCGTAACACCAGGAGGGCAATCCGCTCTATTCGCTGCTCACATGGCCGTCTTGGATGAGGGTGACACAGCTGCCTATATAGATCCATACTATGCAACTTACCCGACGACTATTAGATCTATCGGAGCTCGAGAACGAAGAATAATAACAAGTGCAGAAAATTATTTTCAACCTACTTTTGATCAATTAGATAGCGCAACTCAAAAAACAAAATCATTATTGATAAACTCACCTAACAACCCAACGGGCATGGTGTATAATAAAGCTACTATTAAAAATATTTGTGACGTAGCAAAGAAAAACAATCTTTGGGTTATTTCCGATGAAGTTTACGATACACAAATCTGGGCCGGCAAACATATTTCACCGCGTGAGATTAATAATATGGTGGAAAGAACTCTAGTAATTGGATCTCTTTCCAAAAGCCATGCAATGACCGGCTCTCGTTTAGGATGGCTAATAGGTCCAGAGATAATAATATCCAAGGCAATAGATTTAGCGACAAATATGACTTACGGTGTTCCTGGCTTCGTCCAGCAAGCTGGTGTTTTTGCCTTACAACAAGGTAAGGAATTTGAAGAAAAAATATCTGAACCGTTCAATCGCAGAAGCAAACTTGCACTAGATATTTTAAAAGACTTTCCCAATTTAGGTCACATTCCACCCCAAGGCGCCATGTATTTAATGCTTAATATTCGCGCCACAGGGATGAGCGGTCTAAGTTTCGCTGGCAAGCTTTTAGACGTTGAAAAGATCGCTGTAATGCCGGGCGAAAGCTTTGGAGAAGCTGCGTCAGGGCATGTCAGAATTTCCCTGACTTTAGAAGATAATAAATTTGCAGAAACATTTCGAAGCGTTTGTAAATTTGCAAATGAACTTTCTCTTGAGAGTAATAAAAACGACCAGATTTAAAACTAATCAAACCCAATCTTAAATTCAAAAGATTTTCATTAACGCTCTATCAGTTACAAGAACTATCCAACTAATTCTATTCCAGAAAAGAAATAAGCGATTTCGATAGCTGCAGTTTCAGGGGCATCAGAACCATGCACAGAGTTTTCGCCCATACTTTCCGCAAAATCTGCCCTGATAGTGCCCGGGGCCGCATCTGCGGGGTTTGTTGCGCCCATAACTTCTCTATTCTTAGAGATGGCGCTTTCGCCCTCAAGTACCTGCACTATGACGGGTTCCGATGACATAAAATCACACAATTCATCATAAAATGGACGTTCAGAATGGACTTCATAAAATTTTCCAGCCTGCTCCTTTGTCATATGAATACGCTTCTGGGCAACAATCCTAAGACCTGCCTCTTCAAACTTTGCATTTATTTTTCCTGTGAGATTGCGGCGTGTTGCATCAGGTTTAATAATACTGAATGTTCGTTCGAAACCCATCTAAAATTCCTCTTTATCAACAAGTTTTTATCAATTTGAATTCTTTGATTGGAGCCACTAACACGGGTAAACTAAATTTAAAAGGCACATTATCTTGAATACATAAAATAACGATTTTTAGAGCGTTTTTCTTTTAAAAAGATTTTTTCACTGGTACTCATTCACAATGATTAAAATAGAAAAGATTTCATTCAGCATAGGCGGTAGAAAACTCTTAGACACGGGAAATATCACTATCCCATCCGGTCATAAAATAGGTGTTGTTGGTAGAAATGGCACTGGAAAGACAACTTTATTTGGATTGATAAAAGGAGACCTGGAATTAGAAAGCGGACAAATTATTTTACCAAAAAATGCTAAAATTGACGATGTCAAACAAGAAGTTTCTGAAAATGATTTATCTGTATTAGAAACAATTTTGGCGGCAGATGAGGAACGCGAAACACTTATAAAACAAAGTAAAACCGAAAAAGACCCAGATCGAATTGCTGAAATACAGATCAGGCTTGAAGACATAGGGGCTTGGTCTGCTGAAGCGAGAGCCTCTACAATTTTAAAAGGGCTTGGTTTTACCGAAGAGGATAATCATCTTCCCTGTAAGTCGTTTTCTGGTGGTTGGAGAATGAGAATGTCTTTGGCAGCCGTATTATTTAATCAACCGGATTTACTTTTGTTAGATGAGCCAACTAACTATCTTGATTTGGAGGGCACGATTTGGCTTGAAAACTACTTAGTCACATATCCACATACGGTTCTTGTCATTAGTCATGATAGAAACCTTTTGAATAATTGCGTAAATTCTATTCTGCACCTCGAAGATAAGAATTTGACATTTTATTCGGGAAATTATGAAAAATTTGCCGAAACCAGAATGGCTCAACTTGAAAGCAAACTTTCAGAAATAAAAAAACAAGACAAAACTCGACAACACTTACAATCTTTTGTGGATAGATTTCGTTATAAAGCTAAAAAAGCTAAGCAAGCTCAGTCAAGATTAAAAGCTCTCGGCAAATTAAAGACAATTTCTTTACCAAAAGAAAGAGCTTTAAAGAAAATCCTATTTCCAGCTCCAGAAGAGTTAGCTTCACCCTTGGTTTCAATTCAGGACGGCTGCACTGGCTATAACAATAAAGCTGTCCTTACCAAACTCAACTTGCGCATAGACTATGATGACAAGATAGCATTACTTGGGAAAAATGGTGAGGGGAAATCAACATTATCAAAGTTACTGGCTAATCGAATTCCTCTATTGAGTGGTTCTCTTATTAAGTCATCACAACTACGGATAGGATATTTTTCCCAACACCAAACAGATGAATTAAGGAAAGGTGAAACACCCTTCGAACATTTATCACGAGCTAGACCAAGTAAAAGTGTATCAGAAAGAAAAAAAATCCTGGGTGGTTTTGGAATTGGCTCTGATCAATCAGAATTAAAGGTCTCAGCGATGTCGGGAGGGCAAAAGGCTCGTTTGTTACTTTTGTTGGCAACGTTAGACAACCCACATCTATTAATTTTAGATGAACCAACAAATCATCTTGATATAGAAAGCCGCGAGGCACTTATTGAAGCTCTGACAAAATTTTCCGGAGCTGTTATTTTAGTGAGCCATGATTTCCACTTATTATCGTTAGTTTCTGATAAATTATGGTTAGTGAATAACGGCACTGTATGCCCATATGAGGAAGATCTAGAAAGTTACCGCTCTGATGTTTTAATAAAAAAACCCAGAAAAAATTCAAAAATTCCCAAAAACTTAGGTGATAAGAAAGAATTTCAAAAGAAAGTTCTTGCTTACAAATCTGAAGTCAAAAAAAGTGAAGATAGATTAGAGAAACTCCAAAATATGAAAAAAAAGGTAGCTGATATCCTATCAAATCAAGATCTTTATTCAGATGAAAAACTTAAAGAATTAGAAAAATGGAATAAAAAACTTTCCGAAATTAATGAAGCAATTAAGCGAGCAGAAGATCTTTGGATCCAAGCTCAAGAAAGAATGGAAAGCGCAACTCAAAAGTGAACATAGACGATACCGGAAACTTGATTTACCTCGCTATTTTATGCGCAATTCTAATATTTTCCTTCTTTAGTTGGAAAAACTCACTGAGGAAATTTATTAAGTTTGGACTAATTTGGTTTATAATTTTCATATTTTTCATCGTTTTGGCTTTGGTTTGGGAAAACTATCATGGCGAAAAATCTAGCCTGAATATTTTTGATAAAGATCTGGAGAGGCTTACTTTAAAAACAGCCTCAGATGGTCATTTTTATGTAACGCTTAGTATTAACAACAAGCCAATAAATTTTCTTATTGATACCGGGGCAACAGCAATGATTTTATCAAAAAAAGACGGCGAAAAACTTGGATTTAACGTAGACAAACTTAATTTTTCGCAATTAGCTCAGACCGCAAATGGAGAAATTCTAATATCTCCAGTTGTATTCGATAAAGTTAGCTTAGGATTTAAAAACTTTTCAAATGTAAAAGCTTTTATAAGTCAGACAGATATGGAAAAATCATTGTTGGGCATGAGTTTTTTAAGCAGACTTAAAAAACTAGAACTCGGCAGGAATATAATGATAATAAATATTTGACATTTAGTTACTAATCTTTTTTGGTCCATTTCCCATTATCTTCTGCCCAATAACTCGTCTTCAAACCAGCATCTAAAAGACTTTTCCAAGTTACTCTTGCATTCATTAACTCAATCTCATTTTTTGAGTCAAAAAGCAAACATACTCTTTTAAATTTCTGCACTTCATTTTCTTGTAATTCAGCCTGATCAATAACGATAAGACAATCTCTCACTTCAGATAAAGGCGATTTACTTAAAACTATCGGATAATCGTGTAATTTATCATTATCCTCCGAACAATGCGGCAAAAAACTTTCGTCTGGGCCTTTCCAAATTGCATCGCTAATGGGTTCTTCTTCAGCTTTTATCCCAATTCTTAACTCTACCGACCAGTCAGCAGACAAAGCACGTTCTAGTATTTTGGGAAGAGCAACCTCGAGCCGTGTTTGGGTTAAATGATAAAAATATACTTCACTCATTTATTATTTTCAAACTTCTCACTTACTAAACGATTCAAACTCATTACGCCCCAACCAGTTGCACCAGCAGGTGCAAAGGCGCTTTCGGATTTAGTATGAGCCGCTCCAGCAATATCAATATGTATCCAAGGCATATCTTTCTTAATAAATCTTTGTATGAATTGCGCGGCCGTTATTGCACCAGCATCCCTACCACCAACATTTTTAATATCAGCCAGGCGGGATTTAAGTTTTTTATCATAACTAGCACCAAGTGGCATACGCCATGCACCTTCGTTTTCCTGATTAGCAACTTTTAAGAAAGAATTGCAAAAATCATCATCATTAGAAAAAACCCCAGCATTTTCGTATCCCAATGCAACAATAATTGCGCCAGTCAGTGTTGCTAGGTCGATGATACCAGCAGGATTAAATCTTTCTTGTGTATACCAAAGAAGATCACTGAGGACTAATCGCCCCTCTGCGTCTGTATTAATCACTTCAATAGTGTCACCTTTCATAGATTTGACAATATCGCCTGGCCTTTGTGCCGTGCTTGATGGCATATTTTCGACCAAACCGACCAAGCCAACAACATTAGCTTTAGCTTTTCGCTTAGCCAAAGAAAGCATTGTTCCAGCCACAACTCCGGCACCACCCATATCCATTGTCATATCTTCCATACCACCTGCTAGTTTGAGAGAAATACCTCCGGTGTCAAAAACCACACCCTTACCTACAAGAGCTAAGGGTTTAGTATCCTGTGATAAACCTTTCCAAGACATTACAACAACTTTGCTTGGGTTGGCTGAACCTTGACCAACTCCAAGAAGTGCATTCATTCCTAACTCTGCTAATTTTTTTTCTTCTAAAATTTCAACGTCAATACCTAAAGTGGACAACTCTTGTAATCTATTGGAAAATTCAACCGTATTTAAAATATTTGCGGGCTCATTCACCAAGTTCCTTGTAAAAAAAACGCCATCAACTATCGCCTTAGTTTCTGACAAGGATTTTTCAAAATCTTTTGGACGCTTCAACATCAGTGTTACTGATCCCAGGCCTTTGTCTTCAGCAGTCTTGTAATTTGAAAATTCATATCGACGCAAAAGATAACCTTTTATCAGTTCTTCCGAAAACTTTTGCGTATTAGCACTAACTAAAATTTTGCTATTGTTTGATTTCTTAGCTAAATTTACACCGGCTTTTCTAGCGTCATTAGGTTGCCCTGACTTTGCCCATTTGACCAAATCTAAATATTTTGCTTGAAGAGCTCCAGGAAAAGAAAGAGTTAAAACATCGCCACAAGATTTTTTTTCGAATTCCTTCGAGTTGATCGCTTTCAAAATTGCGCCTTTGGTTAATTTGTTAAGGTGAATACAAATACGATTTAATTTTTTTGCATCCTCTATAAAGATCGATATCCGATCATATTCTTCTTCAAGCAGATCTAGATTATACTCTTTTAGTTTTACATCAACAGATGTTTTCATTTTTTCTCCAATCAAATCTTTAGATGCAGATAGTCTTAAATCGGATAATATTCTAGTGTTTTACAATAAAGAATTTATCATGTTTTAATTAATGAGTTTTCAGAATTGATTTATTAATATAGATCCATGGGAACTGTTTATAAATGGTATCTTATTCATGCAGAAGATAGACCAATATATTTTTAGGCAATTACTTATAATTTTTGCTTTTTTCTTATTAATACTAACACTAATTTTCTGGATAAACAGGGCAATTCGTCTTTTCGATCAACTGATATCCGACGGTCATTCATCCTCAATACTTTTTGAATTTGCCTTATTGAGCCTTCCCTCTGCCACCATAATCGTTTTTCCATTAGCCAGCTTTGCTGCTGTAATTTTTGTGACAAACAGATTGAAAAACGATTCAGAATTAACTATTTTGCAATCATCAGGATTGAGCCCATGGAGAATGGGCAAACCCTATTTTCTCTTTGGCTTTTTCTGCATGTTAATCCTCAGTTTTTTCACAATTTTTATAGTTCCTAATACCACTAAAATACTTCATGAAAGACAGTTAGATTTAGACACCTCAGTATCAGCTCAACTTTTAAAGGAAGGTAAATTTATTCACCCATTCAAAGGAGTTACTTTTTATATTAAAGAGATTAAAAGTGATGGTACTCTGTCTAATGTTTTTCTACACGACAGGAGAAACAAAGACGAATTTATCACATATACAGCAACACGCGCCTTTTTGGCAAAAAATGAAAACAAAACTGCATTATATATGGAAAATGGTTTGATACAAACAAGCAACTACTCAAGTAAAGAACTATCTACCACTGAATTCAAAAGTGTCACTATTGATTTGTCCAATGCTTTGAAGAAAAGCTCGACCGATAAAGTTTACCTATCGCATATCTCAACTTGGTTATTATTAAGCAATATCCAAAAAGTAGAAAATACAACCAAATACTCCAAAGGCTTGATAGGATCAGAATTACATACCAGGATGCATAAACCAATTTTTTGCTTTGTAGCGGCAATTTTGGGCTTTTCTGCCTTATTAATAGGAAATGCAAATAGGTTTGGCTTTAGCAAACAGATCACTATGGCCTTGTTTGTAATTGTTCTCATGAAAGTTATCGAAAGCTACACAATTAAACTCTCTGTAAATAGCTTCCAACTTTGGCCTCTAATTTATCTACCAAGTGCAATTGGGATTTTTTCATCAATCTTTTTTTTAAATATTTCTGCGTCAAAATATCAAAAAAATTAAGGCATTGAAATGACTCTTCATATCTACTTTGCTTTTAAATATTTAAAAATGCTAATTACTACATTTGCTTTGATGTCAATACTTACAATAGTAATTGACCTAATCGAACATTCTAGAAAGTTCTCAAGCGTTACTGATCTACTTACTATCATTCATCTAACTTTATTAAATTGTCCAAAAAGCATATATGAAATTATCGATCTTATAATATTAATCTCATCTATTACATTTTTTATAGCATTGAGCAAAACTAGCGAACTTGTTATAGTTCGTGGCGCCGGTCGCTCAGTCTATGGAGCTATATTTGCCCCAGTGGTAGTAAGCCTTATTTTTGGTTTTTTATTGTTAGCGGTTATCAATCCAATGATTGCTACAACAAACAAATTATATTTCAGTTTAAAAGAAACATATATAAAAGGTGAAAAAGCCGCATTTTCAATTGGTTCAGAAGGGCTTTGGCTACGACAAGGCAATAATTTAGAGCAGTCAGTTATAAGAGCTAGTAAAGTTAACTCTGAAGGATCAGTTTTATACGATGTAACAATTATTTCGTTTGCCAAAAATGGATCTGCGACTCGTAGACTCCAAGCTCAAAATGCAGTAATTCTAGATAATAGTTGGCACCTGACTGATGTTAAATTTTGGCCTCTTAATAGAGGTTTAAGTTCTGAAAAAAATGCCCGGGTATTCAAAAATCTAGTAATATCATCAAACCTAACAAAGGAAGAAATAAGAGAACGAATAGGTGATCCATCTGGTGTTTCCATATGGAATCTTCCGTCACATATAGCACAATTGAAAGAAGCAGGTTTCTCGGTTCGCAGATATGAAGTGAGATATCATTCTGAACTGTCCCATCCACTGTTTTTAACTGCTATGATGTTGGTAGGCTGTGCATTTACAATGAAAAATTTTATAGGAAATAGAAAAAGTTTTGCAATTTTGTCTGCCTTAACATTAGGTTTTGGATTATATTACGTTAGAAATTTTGCGCAGCTTCTAGCTGAAAGCGGGCAATTAAACTTAGTTTCAGCGACTTGGATTCCAGCAATTTCTAGCATATTAATAGCTTTGGGTTTAATTTTGCACATGGAAGACGGGTAAAATGAGATTTCGAGCTTTATTATCGTCAATTCTATTAGGCTGTTTAGTAACTAACAATTTGAATGCCAGTGATAAATTTTCTGCCGTTATTCAAGTGGATGAAATGATAATTACTCAGTACGAAATAGATCAAAGAGCTAAGTTTTTTAAGTTATTAAACTTTCCAGGAAACCAT